>CAYFNR010000004.1:0-61972 GCA_964344605.1 Candidatus Woesearchaeota archaeon
TTAAGATCTTTTGTGTTTGTTTTTTTGACAAAAGATAATACTCTCCCAATATCTTTATTTTTGACCGCTTTCTCCAGTTCTTGTTTACTCTCACTTGAAAGGTATGTGGGAAACGTTTGAATAATTTTTTTTATTTGTGAAAGTCCAAGATATTTTCTGATGTACTCACTGCTACTTGAATACTTGTATGTCGTCATGAACTCACTATCAGTCTCATCTCTGAAATTTTCTAAAAGCAGATTGGCGTAATCCTTTAACAAAATCTGTTCTTCGTAGGACATAGGATCCATAAAAATTTGGATTGGGTGCGTTCGGTATTTGGCCCTTGATACTAATATGCCTTCAACTCCAAAAACTTTTTTAGTTTCATATAATCCGGCTCTGCCATTCATCTTTCCTGTGTCAACAGTTCTAACAAATAGTATATTTGATTTTATTTTGTTGTGTAGGTTTTGGTTAACACTAACTTTCTTTTTCTCATATCCTGTACTTCCAAATTCATTTGCGTCTATGACTCTAACTTCAAACTTTCCTTTGTTTTGTTCAAGTTCTTCTGATTCTAAATAAAAATAAGTTTTGAGAGGTTTTACTGCTTTGTATCTATTTACGAACTCTTCAAAATTACCTCCTGCCCTATATTGATTTTTTGGATCCAGAACATATTCCTTACTTTGGATATTCTTGTTAATCTTGCTGCCTTGAAAAGTCAGAATTTCTTCTTTAGAGTTAGATTTTTTAGTGAAGAAACAAACAACTACATTTGTTCCGGTGTGTTTGAAAATTTCTTTTTCAAAAATTAACGCGTTTTCGATTTTGTAGTTCCTTAGGAAATCTTTCCTTATTTTGTTTGAGACAGAAGATCCGAATAAGAAGTTAGAAGGTATTATGTAGATCATATTCTGGATATTGTGACGTAGGTCGTTCATCATGCCTAATTGGTATAGGTCTTGATATCCTCTGTTAGGGCCTTCAAAGTAAGCCAAATATTTTTGTGTAGCCTTGTTCTTTACTATATATCCTATGTAAAGATAAGGTGGATTTGTTATATGATATACTGGCAATTCAGATTCGGTCAAATATTTTGGATAATCTCTGATAGTGTCCCTTTGTTTTATATTCCTTCTAGCGATTTCTTCTGGAATACCATAATCCATGGCTTTTTTGATTGAGGATTCAACTAGATTCTTTTGCACATCAAAAAGAAAAATGTGATTTTCGAAGAAATTGGTTTGGTCTTTTTTCGGAATTAGTTCTAAAATAGGAAGTATAAGATTGCCCTCACCTGCAAACAAATCTACCCATCTATAATCCCAAAGTTTATCTTTTATTTCTGGAAGAATGAACTTTTTGAATATTTGTATTGGAGTCAGATGCTGACCATAAATTCTCCTTTTTTTATTTTCTGTTCCCATTCTCGTTGCTTCGGTGTGCTGTTAAAACATTAAAATATTGTCGGTGTTGAACAGAACCGGAGAACTAAGATTAGCAAGACTTTTAAAGTGAAATAGTCTTCATTAGTACATGGTTACAAAAACAAAATTCGAGGATAAGCTTGCAGTAATTAGAGTTAAAAAGCAGTATGCTGCACCCTATTTGAAACACAGATATTTGTACCTAAAGAGAAAAGATTTGCGTTCTGAAATGGCCTTTAAACAATCTGTTAATGCAGTTTCTATTAATTGGCCGCCTGATGTTTACATGTTAAAACTGTCAACAGGAAAGGTATTTGCAAGATTTAGAATTTCTAATGGACAAGTAACTTTACTTTACAGAGTGTCACCAGCAACAGGTGAACAGTATCCTATATGGGATTTCTTTGACTAAATAATTTCAATCTTTCCACCAAGAGATTGTCCCGGTAGACCTTTGTCATCAAATCTAACTCTTACTGCACCTTTACTTCCATGTGGTTTTGTAATTATGCCTTCAATCTTCTTTCCACTAGAAGATGTCCATACAGCCTTCTTGCCTTCAAATTTAGCAGCATCTCCTCTACTCTTAGATCCTTCAGGAATTAGAACCATATGCTTAGGTCTCTGAGTCTTGTGTGAGCCCCTGTATGCAGCTATTACGGCTTTCATAAAAAATCTAAAGCCCTAAAGGGTTTAAAAACCTTTCTTAGACTATCCAAGAACTAATCTAACATCGTTTGCAAGAATTTCTTTCAAGCTCTTAACTGTATCTTCTGTAATTTCTGTTGGTTTTCCAGCGAAAGTAGCGAGCTTCTTTTCAACCATTTTTAGGCTCCCTGTCTGCGGTTCCTGCAAAGAGCCTTTTTTGCTGAGTCTGTATTTTGTAATCGGAGCTCCCGGCTTGCTTATATCATCCATAATGAATGCTTCATCTCCAAACATCCACAGATTAGCAGTCTTTTTTCCTCCAGCGTAGTTCGCAACTATTTTGAATTTCTCAGAACCTTTTCCTTTCTCTGCATTAATCCTATCAAATACTTCTTTGCTTAGTCTTTCTTCTTCGAATTCCAAACTGGCAACTTCTTGCCTAGTTGTTTCCAGAGATGCGTTTATCTTTATGACTTTCTCAATTAAAGACAAGTACCCTCTAGAAGCTAATTTCCTACCAACCAACTCTTGTTTGACTGCAGCTACGATGTTCTTCTTGTTGGCCTTGCTGCCAATCATTTTCAATGCGGCTTGTGCGTTGTCCGCAGTCTTTTCGTACAGTTCTTGTGCAGCTTCTTTGACTTTGCTTTTCTCCAATTTGTCAAACAACTTTTCTAGTCTGTCCAAATATTCTTTTGCTTTTTTGCTGTAATCTAAAACTAGTTGTGGAGCTACTTTCTTTATCTTCCTATGTTCTATATCTTTTCTAAGCTTGAATAAGTCATCCCAGATTTTAGCATATTTTTCTTCTAAAAGTCCTGGCTTGACTAAATGTTCTCTTATCTTTGAGCTGATTTCTTTTGGAGCAACCGGTGGAACTCCCAAGAGCATAAGCAAACCTTGCGAAGGTGTAATTGTTGCCCAATGCAAGTCTTCCATAGCTATGCTTCTTAATTTCATCTCAACTTTGTCCAATGCCATTCTCCCACTTTTTAGATAATTGTCAACTGCTTCTGGGGTAGGGGAAACTCTTCCTTTCTTTAGCAACAATCTCCAAGGAGTAAACATTCCTCTGTCATATAGTGGAACTCCATCCCTTAAGAAAGTGAAAACAACAGGGTTTGCATTTTTTATGGAATTCCAAACGTCTGTTAGCACATGAACTTGAATGTGAACTTTGTTTCTTATTCCTAATTTGCTTTCTATATCAAAAGCCATTGTGTTAATCATACCTCTTAATCTAGTTATAAGCTCAGAAGCAGTCATTCTTGTGACGTCTGTGTCGTCAATGATTATGTAAGCATCCAAATCAGATTCGGGACCAACATCTCCTCTTACTAATGAACCCACTACAACATAGGAAACAACATACTTATCCAACTTAGCAACAACTTGTTTTTTGTGTAGCTCTACAGCTTTAAGAGCAGTAAGCCACCCACTGTCCTGTACGATTTTTCCAACAGCAATGAGTCTGAGAACTTCGTGGTGTCCTTTCATACAGGCAGCCCATATCTCACCTAGGAGTATTGGATTAACTTTGATACCAGGTAAGGAAGTTTTCCCTTTATCTATTATATCTTTAAAAATAGGAATTGCATTTTTAACTTGCTCAGAAAGATTCTTCCCTTTCTTAACATCCAATACAACAAGAAGTTCTGGAGTTAATTTGGGTTTTTCTTTGGGATCTCTAGGTGGCTTTGGTGGAACAATTACCACTCCTAAAAGTTCTTTTTTGTATTTTTTAGCGATATCTTGAACAAATTTTTTGGAATCTTTTTCAGTTTTATCAAACAAATCTTTTAGCTCTTTAGCAATCTTCTGCTGCATGGCTAAGAATTTTTCACGGTTCCCTGTCGGAATCATATCTTTGTTAGAAATTTCAGGGCCTTTTGTTTCTTTTACCATACACTCGCTTGATTTGTCCTCCTTTTAAAGGTATCTATTATTTAATCTTGCGGCTTTCGATGAACTTTCTCATCTCTCCAACAAACTCATTTGAGAGCTTTTTGTATCTGTCATAGGCCTTTCCATCGAATCCTGAAGCTTCCCGGTGTAAAATCTTTTTAGAAACATCGTACAAATGGCGCATTATATCGGCCTGCCTCTTGCTGACATATTTGGGTTTTACCATTTTTTTCTCAATCATATTAGATACATGTGATGGACTTACAGGAATTTCACCTAGAGTCATCAACGCAGCGTGCGCAGCGTCGATTGCAGCCCAATATAGATCTACAATAGCCATATCTACATGTGTTTTGGAACGGCTTAAGCTTGCTGGGGCCATTGCATAATAAGTCCATATTGCTTCGGCGGTTGGCCTAATTCTTCCGGCTGACAAAAGTATTTGTAGTGGGTCAAAGAATCCTGTGTCTATTAAAGCCACGCTGTCTCGTAAAATATTTATTGCAACAGGATCACCTGAACGCACATACTCCCAAAAAGCAGACCATTCCATTGTCTGGACGTGTAGCCTTTTAGGATCTACGTCTGCGACGGCTTTGGCAATTATTATTCTGTAAGTTTCGACAATATCTTTGTTAAGTTGCACATGTATATCATCAATAATAATTAATATATCTATGTCGCCGTGCTTTTTCCTCTCGCCACGGGCGGAGGATCCAAAAAGAGTTAGGGCAACAACAAAATCACCAAGTTCGCGATAGACTTTCTTTGCAAACTTTCGAGCAATCCTTAATTCTTCAGCAGGATACTTTTTGCGAGCTTGACCTCTCCTTTTGAGTGGAAACTTCATACGTAAATTAAGCAGTAGTAGTTTTTAATATTGCGTAACTACTCAATGTTAGAAAATTATTCAAGAGGAATCTCTGACCACGTGAGCGACTGTTTCTCGCCCCCAACAGGCAAATAGCTTTGAATTACATAATTAGGTGAGAATGTCCTTCCGAAGTAACCGTGCTCTATGTCTGTCCAAGATCTGCTAGTGTGGTCTATTTTGTACATCGGACTTTCCAAAGATCTCCAGGCACCTAACAATGCCCGGTAATCATTGTGAGCAGGCTCCGCTATCATGGTTCCTTTATACCCTGATTTTTCCATCTTTTCTAGGAAATCCTTTGCTGGAGCAGTGCCTTCTCCCAAAGTACCATGTTCATCTTCATATCCAAAGTTGTCTGACATGTGTACGTGCCCAATTACGCCTGCTTTGTTCATGTCATCAACCTTTCCCATAAGCCACTTTTTGAATCTTTTATCGTGTTTTTCCATTGTTTCTCCCGGTTTCATTTTAAAATGCTTTTTCCAAGTATTCGCGTGCCCAATGTCAAAAGTGGCTCTGATATGCTTGGAAGCCATATCCTCAGCTCGCCCTCTAGACATGTTTTTGTCCTTTACGAGCTTGTCAGCCATTTTTTTTCTGGACTCTGTGATGATATCCTTCAACTCATCTGGATGCGAACCGTAACCAGTTTCCGCCCATATGTTTTCAGGCGCAATAAAAATGGGATTCTTGAGCTTTCTTTCTTTGGTTGTGTTCATTGCGTCAATACCTAACTTAGCTAAGGAGTCAAAGCTCCTTTGCTTTGCGTAATCTGCGAGAGGTACTGTGCGTTCAAGCTGTTGATTTATATTCTCAACTCTCTGCATGTGGGATGAAGCAACTCCACGATGATATTCCATACTGTGGATTTGTTGGTCCCGCATTTTTTTCAGCTCTTCAATTTTCCCAAGGTCTTTTTCTTCCGCCAGATATTTTGTAATAACCTCTATTTTCTCCTTTGCTTCGTTGAGTGCGTGGCTGTGTTGTCTGGTCCAAGCTAAATCATCTTCTTTCCTTTCATCTAAGGTTGCTTTATACATTAGATAAGCAGGATCAGATTCACCACCTTTAATCCCTGCTAAACGGTTTTTATTTGCTTGAGACTCAAAATCGGAGAATTTCATTTCTCGCATTTTTGGTTGTAGCAAACCTTCTTTAGTCCTGACCAATTCAATTGAGCCATCTGGTTTTTTCATAGGTACTTTGACTACGTGGTCTCTCCTTAGCCCTCCAATCATTTCACCAGTATGTTGGTCAACTAGATACAGTACTGCTTTCTTTTCTTCTTCAGGATAGTATTCTAATTTGCCTTTATCTCCAGGAATCTCTGTAAGTGGCCTAGGGAATTCTCCCACATGCATAACAACTGCTCCACCTTCTGTTGTGTCGGCCGCAAAGTCTATAGCTCTCCTGACTTCGTCCATGTTTTTCTTACGCTCGTGGTCATCAAAGCCACGACCTGTGAATCCGGCAAACCCTGTAATTGCTGGACTTGCATGAACGGAAAGATTGACTTTGTTGACTTTTGCAAGCTCCTTCATTGCTTGCCTTTCATCTTTTCCATACATTCCGGGTGTGGTATTTCCTTGCTGCATTGAGCCCTTACCTCTACCCATAAACCCGAGCTCTACATTCTGAGCTCCAAGCATAATTCTTCCTTTTAGACCTTGAAGTTGGTCTTTGGCAGGATGGGTAGGAATACCCATTTTAGAAGGAGGTACATTTATATTCCTCTCAGATTGTTTATCTAAAGAATGCCAATACCCTGTTTTGAACTCCATTTTCTACAAAAATAAGAAGGCAACGGCTCTTTTTAAGCTTGTTTATCTTTATTCTGTGAGGTATATTTCCTATTTTCTGGAAGAAAACTTTCTCTAACATCTTCTACCGTTTTAGCACTACGGGTCTCTTCACTAACTTTTTCAAAAGATGAGTCATAACCTTCTGAAAAATAGCCTGCTCCTTTAGGCCCCGATTCTGTTTGGTAAGTCACTTCGTCATTTTCTTTTTGGGTCTTTGGAACTGGAACATTGGCGACGAGGTCCTCAAGTTCCCCACTCCTTCTTGAACTTTCATCGGTTATCTTCCGCAGTCGTTTACCTATTGAAAGCCCTCCACTGGATTCTCTGGTCGGAGCCATATTTTGAATTTCTAAAACTGCTTTCTCAGTAAGGTCTTTGATTTCCTTTATTATACTTTTATCAGCTGTCTGAACCAGCAAAACCTTGAGCTCTTTCAATCTTCTTTCTGGTGGAAGTTCAGCTAGTTTTTTCTTAATCTTGTTCCAATCTGTACGAGATAACATGTTGTAAAATTACCACTGGACCATCTGGTGCGCTTTCTTGAAAATTTCATAGACGATCTTACAATCGCCACTTGACTTTGCTTTTGCAGATTCTCGCTCTTGCTTTTCGCTCCAAGTTTCTTTGGTTCTTCCTTTTGAGCCTATACCTTTTTTAAGAGCAAAAAGTTGTCCGAATCCAGCAAAGGCTTCTAGCATATTTGCCCTAGATTTCTTTTCTTCAGCTTCCTCTTCTTCACCAATAAGCTCTCCGGCCTCCTTTAGATATTTATCCAAATCATCTTTTATGGCATCTATAGAGGCATTAACGGACGACAAAAGTTCCATATCTTCTTTATCTTTTGCTTCCCTGTATTTTTCCAAGTCCTCTTTCGTGGCAGTATATGCATAAAATTTCATTGTTGCCCTACCTAGATGTAATGGTCCTTTTTGATATTCTTGTTGATACATCAGGGCTGGACGCGTTCTCCAATGGATCTTGACTTGGACTACAGGAAAATACTTTTTGTATTTGTAGGTAAGTTCTTCTCCAATATTTGGTTCATGCAATTTTTTCACTGCAAGAATTTCTAGATCTATAACAGCTCCTTCGGAAGAAGTTAGAAGGTCTGTTGAGTTTATAGTCTCTCCTTGCTGTAACTTCCTAATATTTCTCAAATAAGGTTTGACCCATCCTATATACAACTTTACGACATTGAAATGTTGTCTCAAATATTTAAGAGTAAAATTGCGTCTAGTTGATATTTCTTTCTCAGTTTGCTCTTTCCATTCCATATATTGGTAAAGCTTTCTTTTCAAGATTCTCTTGACAGAATCGTTGACGCCATCTATCTTATCTACAGCTGCGTCTACATCTTTTGAGGTTTTGGGTGTGATGTCAAAGAACAAGTCTGGAAGTGTTACAAATCCTACTTGTGCAGCCATCCCAAAAACCGAACGTGGATTCTGTGCCCCACCCTCAACAAGATCTGTCCAAAGAGATTTCAGTGCGACCTCAGCTCCCTTGTCTCCAGCATTGCTCTTTTGGTAGTACTCCCATCTCTCATCCATTATCCTTAAATCTCTTAGAATCTGCTGCATGCTTTTAATCATTCCACCAATTGTTCCTAAATATTGTGAGGCTTTATCCTGCTGTAGGCCTTTTCTTTGTTCAAGGTTGGCCCACCAAGAAGAGGTTTCAGATGAGGCATATTCATCCTCTATCTTTTCAACGTCGTATCCAAGATTATCTTTAAGAAATTCGACAATCCAAAAATAGTACTTTTCTACACTGTCTTTGTAGTTTTCGTATTCTAATTCATATCCACCTCCACTTTTTTTGCCTGGATTATCCATAGAGATATATAGTGTAGTTTATATTAATAGTTTTCTTACGGCTTTTGAAAAGCAAATTATTTAAGTAATTAACTTGCTCTTATAACACTAAATGGTAAGGCTTTTTGGAAAGAAAATTGGCAAGGATAAAGATTATGTTGAGCCAAGTAGAGGCTTGGGTGGTGCTGGCGTTCCTGGTCCAGCAGCCGATGATATTGGTGCTCCAGGGGGAGATTTTCCAGCGATACCTTCACCAATCCCTGCAGCAGCCCCGTCAAACGAGCACATGCAGACAATTTCAAGGAATATAGATTTACTATCAAGCAAATTAGACACACTTAAAGCATCTTTAGATGCACTAAATCAAAGACTGGCAAATATAGAGGCAAGTTTGAAACAACCTGCACAACCAACCCGGGAACAATCTCAACAGCAACAGACGTCACCTTATTTCCCAACAGCAAGTGCCGAGCAACAGCCCAGTAGCACAGAAGAAACTGGCTGGCACTATTGATTGAGTATAAATGGCATTTTCAGAATTATTGAGTAATTATTTTTTGCGACCAATAATCTCCGAGCAAAGTTATAATTATATCAATACAATAGCATACGCATTAGTTACATTTGCTTCACTTTTTTTGCTTAGCAAACTTTTCAAGAGAAATAGTACGAAGATTGATTTGAGATTTTTTCTTTCTTTGATACCTTTAATAATTTTAGGGTCATTTGCCCGATCTCTTGTCGATGCTGGCGAAATTCAACGTGGATTTTGGTTAGTTGCTCCGGGAATTTATTTGTTGGTTGCTTTGGTATTTTTTGTTTCTTATCTTTTTGCAACTTGGTTGGAAAAATCCAGTAATATTGAAACTTGGAAAACTATTCTCATTTTTGGGTCCCTGCCCCTTTTGATGTTTGTAGTATACTCTTTGCCTTTGCAATTGAGTAATCTAGCACAAGCTACAGTTATTTTGTTAATTTTTGTTTTACTGACTTTTATGAGTTACTTTTTACTCAAAACACTTGGATGGTTGTGGGCCATAACTCCTTTGAATTTTACAGCAATTGCTGCACAATTGTTTGATGCAACCAACACAGCTTTTTTGGTAGAGTTTTTCGGGGCCGTTGAGAAACATCCTTTACCTAGAACCGTGATAGATTTCTTTGGATCGGGATTCGCATTTTATCCATTGAAAATAATTGTTATACTCTTTGCAATATATATCCTAACAAAAGATGTTAAAGACAAGTATTTTAAAAATACACTTGTGGCTGCGATAGCAGTTCTTGGTTTGGCCCAAGGGATGAGAAATATTTTGACTTTTATATTAATTTAATTGCATATTTCGCACAGAAATTGATCTCTACTAAAAAGAAGGTTGCCGTTTGAACCACATATTTCGCACTTCCCTAATGCACTTGGCATCTGTTCCTTATCTAAGGGACCTTTGATTCTTGCCTGCTCCAAAATTAAGTCTATAAGTGGAGGAGATTGTTCTAGTACATCTCTGTTTGTAATTATACCAATTAATTTTTTACCTTCTAAAACAGGTATTCTAGTTATATCTAGTCTTTTCATTTTCTTTGCAATGTCATTTAAATCTTCAAATTTTTCTATAACTGTTGGATGTGGATTCATAGCGTCTTTGACTTTTGTTCTGCCTGGTTTTTTATCTGTTGCAATAACATTTCTCATAATATCTCTTTCTGTGATAAGTCCAACTAAATTACCTCTACTGTTAACAACAGGTAGTCCTCCAATACGATACTTGTTTAATCTCTTTGCTATTTGGGCAATCGTTTCGCTTTCTTTAGCAGTTAAAACATTTGTACTCATAAAGTCAACGGCTCTTACACCAGATTTCATGTATCTATTTTGATTAAATTTATTTAAAGCTTTTATCTATTAGAGTATATAGGATGTATTGTAGTATATTGTTTTTCCCCCTATCTTTTTTTGTATAGGAACACGGCATAGCAATAACAATAATTATAAAGTTTTATGTTATGTATTATCTCTACTGGTGATAGGATGAAACAGTCTCAAGATTTTGATAATCTAGCTAAAAAATTTGGAGCTTTGAATAATACTACTAAGCTTTCGATATTATCTTTGCTGTCTGAGGAGGGAACTAAGTCAGTTACAGACGTTTCTAAATCATTGAATATAAATTTCTCAACAGCTCACAAATATCTAGAGCAACTTGAGGATGCTGGATTAGTTAAATCAAAACAGGAGACTCAGAGTCGTCTTAAGAGAATGTTTACGATACAAGATTTTTCTATTAGTTTAACGCCAAAAAATATAACGGCTCCGCAGAAGGTTCAAAAAAGAGGAACTTTTAAAATCGTCACAGAAAGAGGGACAACAGAAATTTTTGATGAAAATAAATTTATAAAGAAATATTTGGAGCGAGGACTTCCACAAAGTGTTGTTGAGGCTGGTTGTAAGTATATTAGAAGACATGCTTACAATGGAATAACTAGTCTAGAGTTGAGACATTTGTTCAGGATTTTTTTGAAGCAAAACATAGATCTGATAAATCAAACAATGTTTTCTTTGGATAAGGAGGGCGTACATAGTAGGACTTTTAGAAATATCCTTAAATTACTCCATCCAACTGCACTTGATCAACATATGAAGGGAGATATATTCATTTCAAATCTAAGATATCCCATTTTACGTAATTGTATTATTGATGTCAGAGGGGTAGCCCTCCATGGTGTGGATGGTCACTTAGCTAAAAATTTGGGAGAACTCCTCAAGCAGATATTAAATTTGATAGACAAGGCGGAATCTGATGTAAATTCAATATATACTTTAGGTAATTTTAATTATTTTATTGCACCTCTGGCCAGTAAAGGTAACCCTATTGATGTTATGAATTCATTAACAGATTTCATAGACAATTTGCAATCTAAGAAGTGTAGTGTTTACATAGAGCTTGATTTAGGAAATACTCCTAAATTCTTGAGGACAGTTCCGGCAGATTACTATATGACACCATATATGGATAATACTAGTTCAAAGAAGATGGGATATTTACAATTTTTCAACACTGCCGAAAAGATAGCGAAGATTGTAACAGAGATTCTAGACCGAGGTAGTGGGGCTCATAATGTTATTCCTATATTTAAGATTTGGAACCCTAAAAATGTGGATATTGATTTTACAAACTTGAAACATTTTTATATGGCAAATATGCTTGCACACGGGGAGCAAGATAATATAAGCTTCGCAGGTAGGCTGAATAGATTTGATGGTGTCTGGAAAGGATGGTTTGGAACAAATAGGGTTGGTGAGATGCAGAATATCACTTTGAATCTGCCACGACTAGCAAAAAGTAGCACATCTGTTGAGAGTTTCTTCAAGAAATTAGATAAGTTGGTTAATGATGTAGTTGAGTATCAACTGAACATGTCCGAAATGGCCGTGGCCAACTTTGTAAGGAATCATGACATCTCTATTGAATCCGTTAGAAGGATGAAGTGGAGTTATATTAGAACCAATGATTCTTTATATTCTATATCTTTGATAGGGCTGAACGAAGCCGTTTACATGCTTTCTGGTAAGTCCCTACTTAACAATCCTGATTTGGGAGAGGAAATTTTAGTTCGTTGTAAAAATAGTATTGAACAAAAAAAGCCTAGAATAAGAATATCTTTGAAAGAGGAAGTAAATCCCTTAATTGCCGATAGATTTTATTATTTAGATTCCCTAGAGGGCAAGCATAAAGTGAAGTCTTATTCTGCAGGGGTTGGCTGTAAAGATTTGAAAGTTGCATCAATTATGGATAAACACTTGAGTGGGGGGCATTGCATAACTATACCTAAAAGAAAGTTCAATCTAAAGTCACTATTAAATTCTAATATATTATTATTTAGAGTAAGTGGCTTCGTTAAGTAAACGAATCAATCTTGTAAAACACCTTCTCTGAGTAGTCTTATAATTTGGTCTACTTTTTCATTAGAGTAATCGCTAATATCTCCTATGGCTCCTCTTTTTTCTTGATGTTGGCTGAAACTTAAGTTGCCCAATTTCGCAATTATATTTAAGAATACATCCACATTTGCGCGGTGTGTTCTTGCCCAGTAATTTGTATTCAATTTCTTGTTTATGAGTTCTTCGTCATGAAATTTATAATTACCACTTCTTAAGAAGCGATTGAATACTGCGTGAATCTCTTCTCTTACTACCTTACTTGGTGGCTCATGTCCACTACAAGCTTCACTCATAGATCCTAAAAGCTTGTATAACTGAAAGTGTGGCAGTTTGAACTCTTTAAACTTTACAAAGTCATCTTCATTTAGACCCACATCTCCACGCCATTTGTTTAAGGTGGAAGTAGTATACCCTTGATCTATAACTTTAATGTTTTTATAGGATATGTCTTCTTTGTTTCCAAAATAAATAAAATTGGAACTTATTGCGTCCTCGAATCCCCAACAAACAAATTCTTCTGGAGGTATTAGTCCTGGCAACTTTTTTCGGATATATCTTAATTTGGCGACTCTTTGTTCTCTTTTTCTATCTTCTAAAAATTCTAGGGACTCGGCACGTTCTATTAGCGTATATGCTAGATAATCAGTGTAGTAGAGTGCTTGCTTTTTTTCTTTCTTTACTCTTCCCGGTGAAAACATATACTCTCCAATAAAATCTGTTAGAGCATGCGAAGCTTCGATATTGCCCTCTGATAAAAGTGAACTTAGTGAATTACCTTCCAACATAACAATATAATAAGGATGATTATCGCTAGGACCCCAGTCAATAATTGGAGAATATCCGGGAATACCAAGGTTTTCAAGCAATATCTGTGACGTGACGTTCTTCTTGATTTCACCCATAGACTTTGCGTCGTAGGCAATCTTGAATCTTAATCCATTTACTACATAATGTTCGCAGTTCTGTCTACTTGGGTCTCCCCTTATATCTTCTTTATCCTCTATATCAGTGTAACGTTTTATTATTTTGTCACGTATATCTTCTTTTTCTGCCCTATTCAATCTTTTGGGCATGAAATAATCTAAAGAGTCTCCCCGTTCATCATTGTCTTGTATTATCTTAGTTAAATTGTCTCTATCTTCTTCACGAAAGTCTTTACTTATCCTATGTTTTTTATGGGTTTTATATCTTCTATCAAGAACGTATTCTAAGTGCTTTTCGACTATATCTTTGTGTCTTTTTTTTACCACAATAGATCTCCGAAGGATATAATTTTATTATAAAAACTTAAAAAAGTTGCTAAAAACAGAAAATAATAATTAATATCATAAAAAGAGATAATAAAAGAAAAATGCCTGCATTTACAACAGGATCAAACCACACATTAAACAGTAAATCTCTCCTGTGAAGTTATCACATCCTATTCTTTTGCCGTCGCAAGACGGGCAGACATTCAAAGCAGTTGTTCTTTCTATATGGACTGGATATATACTTACCATTCTTGACACCCCTGGATATATAGAAAAGTCATTTCTGCTTTTAATATCTTTCTTAGCGATATGAGATATCTTAAAATAGGTAGTTATCTAATTTGTGTAATTTTTCCGCAGTACGTTTTTTAAAATCTCTAAAAGTAAGAGGTAACTTTTTAAAGCCAACTTTTAAAAGTCAAATATGCTAATTGGAATAGTTGGAAAACCTAATGTTGGAAAGAGCACATTCTTTAAAGCCGCTACATTAATAGACATTAAAATAGCCAATTATCCTTTTGTAACAATAAAAGCAAATGAAGGTGTAGGATATGTTCGAACCAAGTGTGCGGATATAGATCTAAATGTTAAATGTAACCCTAAACAAGGGTCTTGTGATAATGGGAACCGTTTCGTCCCAGTTAGAATATTGGATGTGGCTGGCCTAGTTCCTGGTGCACACAAAGGTAAAGGTTTGGGAAACAAATTTTTGGACGATTTAAGACAAGCCGATGTTTTAATTCACGTAATTGATGCTTCAGGTTCGACTAATGAGGAAGGTGAATCAGTCACTTCTGGAACGTATGATCCAGGAAAAGACATACAGTTTTTGGAAGAGGAAATAGATTTGTGGTTTTTTGGAATACTTATGAAAAACTGGTCAAAGTTTATTAGGCAAGCTGAATCTCTCAAAAAGCCAGTTGACAGAGCTTTGGCAGAACATTTCTCTGGACTAAAAGTCAATTTAGATATGGTTAAAGGAGCCATAGTGGACTCAAAGTTGTCTAAAAATCTTAGAGATTGGAAAGAAAAAGACATACAAGCATTTGCAACCCAATTACGACTTAAATCTAAGCCAATTATAATAGCAGCGAGTAAGGCAGATGTACCTTCTGCAAAAGGAAATTTGGACAGTCTCAAGAAAAGATTCCCTAATTATAAGATAATACCTTGCTCTGCTGAGTCTGAGCTGGCCTTGAAGGAAGCAGATAAGAAGGAAATTATTAAGTATATCCCAGGAAATTCGGAATTTGGAATCAAAAAAGGCAAGGAGTTGAAATTAGAACATGAAAAGGCCCTCACTTTCATTAAGAAGAATGTCTTAGCTCCGTTTAATTCAACTGGTGTCCAGGAGTGCTTAAATACAGCTGTTTTCGAGGAATTAAGGTATATTCCAATATTCCCTGGAGGTGTTGGAAGGTTACAAGATTCTGAGGGCAGAGTACTGCCTGACGTTTTCCTTTTACCACCCAATTCTACAGCACTAGACTTCGCTTTTACTTTACATACTGATTTAGGTGAAAAATTCATTAGAGCAATAGATGTTAGAACAAAGAAGACAGTTGGAAAGAACCATAAGCTCAAATTTGGTGATGTTATAGAAGTTATTTCGGGCAAATAACTTGTATATTTTGCGAGATAATAAAGCTTATAAATCAGATTTTGAACTAAATACAGGTATAAAATGGGTAGAATAAGAACTCGATTAATAAAGAGAACGGCTTTTGAGCTCTTGTCTATTCACAAGTCTCAGTTCACGAAGGAGTTTGAACAAAACAAAGCCAAAGTTAGCGAACTCACTGAATTGAGTACAAAGAAGCTGAGAAATAAGATAGCTGGATATATTACTAAACTCGTAAAGACTGGTCAAGAGATATAGAATAATAAGCTACAGAGGTATAAATGATGACAAAGAAAACTAACGATTCCGAAAATAATGCACATACAATTTTTGTTGGAGGTAAGCCCTTTATGAATTATGTTACTGCAGTAGTTATGCAATTTACTACACAAAATGCGGAGAAGGTCGTTGTTAGATCTCGTGGGAAATTTATTAGTCGTGCGGTTGACATCGCCGAAGTTGTTAAAAGCCGATTTCTTAAAGACCAGGTAGCAGTTGGAGATATAGAAATTGATTCTGAAGAGTTTACAAACAAAGAAGGGAGACTTGTTAGAGTTTCGACTTTAGATATTACTTTACAAAAGACAAATTCAGGTCCAGTCAAGGGTCCGGAATTAAAAGTTGAATCTGTACCTCATCAAGAGACTTCAACACAAAAACCTGTAGAAACTCCAGTAGAAATCCCTGCGGAACCTGAAATAGTGGAACCTGAAGTTCCAAGTGAAGAACCAGTACTTCCAGTAGAATAGATTCGTTTTTCACAAGATATTTATCTAAAAATCCCTGTTTTTGTGATATGTGTGGCATTATTGGACGTGTTGGCAGTGGAAATGATTCTTCTAAGATTGTATTAAATGGTCTTAAAAGATTGGAGTATAGAGGATATGATTCTTGGGGAATAGCAGTAAATAGTTCTAATATATCTGTTACAAAAAGTGTAGGAGAGATAGAAAATGTTGAAAGTCTTGACTTACCTGAAAGCTGTTTGGCCATTGGACATACAAGATGGGCCACCCATGGGAAAGTGAATAAAGCAAATGCTCATCCTCATTTCTCCAAGAGTAAGAACATTGCTCTTGTACATAATGGAATAGTTGAAAATTATCAGAAGCTGAAGAAATTTTTAATAAATGAAGGTTTTGAATTCAGTAGTGATACTGATACGGAAGTAATCCCTAATCTAATAGAATATCATTTGCGAGATAAGGAACTTTTTGAAGCTGTGTGTGCTGCTCTAAAAGAATTGGAAGGGAATTATGCAATCTTGTTACTACATAAAGACTCAGACAAACTTATTGCTGCAAGAAGAGGGTCGCCACTGGTTTTAGGGATAGGAAACAGTCAGAACTTCGTGGCTTCAGATATACCGGCTTTTTTGGACCACACACGCAAGGTTGTGTACCTTTATGATAAAGATGTAGTTGAGATTGGATTTGATTCTTTCAACATATATAATCTAGAAAGTGAGAACTTTGTGAAACGCACCATAGACAATATTGAGTGGGATGCAGAACAAGCTAAGAGGGGAGAGTTCAAACATTTTATGTTAAAGGAAATCTCCGAGCAAGCTATTACTGTTCAGAGTGCAGCTAGACAAAATAAAGTTCTGTTTGAAAAAGCTGCTGATATGTTAAAATCGTCCAAAAATATTTTTATGGTTGCTTGTGGATCTTCGTACCATGCTTCACTTTGTGCAAAGTACAATTTTGCTAATATATCCAAATTAGATCCACAAGTTGTGCTGGCATCTGAACTCCCCTACTTTAAAGATTTCATTACTTCAGAAACAGCTATTATTGCAGTATCGCAATCTGGAGAGACTGCAGACATTTTGGATGCTGTTAAAACTGCAAAGAGCAAAGGGGCAAAGATTTTAGCAGTTACTAATGTTATGGGTAGCTCTTTAATGCGTGAAGCAGATCATACACTTCTGCTAAATGCCGGTCCAGAGATTGGAGTGCTTTCAACTAAGACTTATACTGCACAATTAGTAGTCCTTAACCTTCTCGCCCACACTTTAGTTAATGGATTTGAGGAAGGCCAAAAAGTTGTGAAGGAACTTGTTAGGTATATTTATTATTTAACCTCGGCACGTGCACGTGAAAGAATACAAAGGCTTTCAGAGCAACTTAGACACGCAAAGAGTATGTTCTTGATTGGTAGAGGGATGCAGTATCCGACAGCATTGGAAGCTGCTTTGAAGATTAAAGAAGTTTCTTATATTCATGCAGAAGGTTTTGCTGGTGGTGAGCTGAAACACGGAACGATAGCTTTGATAGAGCATGGAACTCCTTGTATAGTTTTTGCTTCAAAAGAGAATGGTAAAAAGATACTTTCAAATGCATCTGAGCTCAAAAGCCGTGGCGGATATATTATTGGAATTGCTGAAGAGAATAATGACATTTTCGATTTTTTCATTAAAGTCATAGATGCGGGAGAGCTCAATTCTATCTGTCAGATAATACCTATACAAATTCTGTCATATCAGCTTGCATTGCTTAGAGGAAAGAATCCGGATAAACCAAGAAATTTAGCCAAGTCTGTTACGGTTAAGTAATCCTTATATAAAATCCAAGACTTAGAAAAGTATGTCTTTTACTGGGCAGAGAAAACAGTTAGTTGAATCTTTGAAAGCTTCAGGTAATTTGAGAAGCCGTAGAGTCATTTCAGCCTTTCAAAATGTTAAAAGACACGAATTTGTTCCTACCGGAATTAAAAATTTAGCATATTCTGATGAGCCACTTCCTATCGGAGAGGGACAAACTATATCTCAGCCAACAACTGTCTCTATTATGACTGAAGCTATTGAGCCACGATCTGGACACAGAATCTTGGAGATTGGAACGGGTTCAGGGTATCAGGCAGCAATTTTGGCAGAAGTAGTTGGCTCAAAAGGTTTGATTATAACTTTAGAAAGGCTTCCTCTCTTGTATGAATTTGGAAAATATAATTTAAGAAACTATAGAAATGTTGAGGTTTTTTGTGCAGACGGAACTCGTGGTTATCCTTACAAAGCCCCGTATGATAGGATATTGGTTGCAGCAGGGGCAAGTAAAGTGCCAGAGCATTTAGTTAATCAGCTTAAAGAAGGAGGAATTTTAATTATTCCAGTGAAAGGAAAAATGCTCAAGGTTCAAAAGGTTGGAAGTAAGAAAGAAGTTATGGAATTGGGCCACTTTGCCTTTGTTCCTTTGGTGGGCGATTATTAATGAAAATAGAGTTTTCGGGTATTGAGTTATCAGCAAGAGATAAAGAAATGCTAGGCAATTTGATTGTAGGCTATCCACGTGAGGAACATACTAGAATTTTTCATATAGATATAAAAGCTCATGAAAAAGAAGGTAAGAGGATGAAATATGTGGTAAATTTGAATGTAACTACTAATTTCGGCAGATTTCAGTCGGAAGACTTTGGATGGAATTTACAGAAGGTTACTAAAGAAGCGATAAGAAAAATTGAGCGGCAAGTTGATCATGCTATGGGTAGACAGGCCTAAAATGCTTTATTTTTTTAGTCTTTTTAGATAAGTTGGAATATTGATTATGGCGCTTTCAGGCGAGATTGCAGCATAAGCTTTCTTTGTTTTTGAAGCCAACGCCATACGTATAAGATTTATTCCGATTACAAGCCCTGTAAGACTATAAGCTATTTCGTCTACATAGTCTAGCATGTTGTCCGTAACGAAAGATCCAGCCCAGCCTGTTCCCTGAACTGCTAAATAATATTGTGGTGAAAGTGTTATGTCAATAGCTGCATTTTGCATGGTAAGTTTCCACGGTTCCTTTCCAGCAATTAATGCAAAGGCTTCCTGGTCTCCTCTAGTCATTGTGCCTCCAACATAGGCTTTTAGGAGAGAACCCAGTGGACCAAGTTTTACTTTACCTTTCATATGCTTTTTGTAAATATTGTTTAGCCACCGGTTAACAAATCCAGTATTCTCTACATATTCAAAATATTTCTCCCATGCAGAATCATAATCAGAAATAATACGGTTCCCATCTTCATAAAAGAGTAAGCCTTCATTCTCCAGTATCTCTTCTAAGGTACACGATTTCATTTTTTAATTAATTCTAGAAAACGATGTGTTCGTCAGCCCGTTTGTAGCTATGTAATTCTTTCCTGCTAAACCACAAATTTATTTCCTTCTTTGCCTCAGACTCGCTTCCTGATGAGTGAATTATATTCGCAATAGACTTGCCCTTTTTGTCAGCATATGCGTAAGTATGATGTGCATAATCTCCACGTATTGTGCCAGGGGTTGCATCACCTGGAGCTGTCGCACCTGTAATTTTTCTTACATTTTTGACGGCGTCCACTCCCTCTAAAACCATAGCAACCACTGGACCAGACCTTATGAATACATCAAGACTTTTGAAAAATGGTTTTGATATATGTTCAGAGTAGTGCTTCTTAGACAAAGCTTTGTCTACCCAAACCATTTTCATTCCTATAACTTTCATTCCAGCCTGTTCAAACCTTCGAACTATTTCTCCGGTGAGGGCTCTCTGTACACCATCTGGTTTGACTAGAACTAAGGTGCGTTTTACCATTACTTCTTTCTTAATTCAGAACTTAAAAATTTATCGATGGCTCAGAAACAATTAAAAGCAAGCAGAGCAATTATTTTTTATGGCCCGCAAGATTTTGGGTTTCAAAAGAGATGTCTTTCTCCTCTTGGCAATAGTCTTCTTTTTTGTTCTCACGACATCTATTATTGACAAGTTCTTGCCGATATATATGGATGCGGTTGGTGTAAGTTTAGCTAGCATTGCGGTGGTTTATGCTTTAAGTTATTTTGTTTTGGGCTTTGTTCGCCTACCTGCTGGTGCCTTTGCGGACTTCTATAGTAAGAAACTATTGCTTCTGGCGTCTTTAATGGGTGTTCCAATATATATCTATGGCATGACGCTTGCTTCTACTGCCCAACATTTCATTTTATTAAAGATACTCTTCGCAGCAATATTTGGACTATTTTGGACACCACTTATGGGTATTTTTTTAGACAAAGTTAGAGCGGGTGCTGTAGGATCTGAACTTGCCAAAAGAAGTGTTGTTGCGGCGGTTGCTGGTGCTTTGGCAGGTCTTGGGGCAGGAGTTTTCATAGATAGTTTTGGATTCATTAGCTTGTTCAGACTTGCATTAATTATTAGCTTTGTACCCATCCTGCTGGGCTTTTTGGTGACCGAAGAAAAAATGAAAAGAAGATTCCCTTCATTTAAGGAAACAGAGCAAGAATACAGAGAGATTATTCTAACTAAAGGTTTTTTATTGCTTTTAGCATTTGGACTTATCCAATCTGCGGTTTTTGCAGTCTGGCTTATTTACACACCAATTTATCTAAGTAATAACATCGGATTGTCTATGTCAATGATTGGACTTCTATTCGCAATAAACTCTGCTGCATCTATTCCAATACATATACCTCGTGGAAAATTAACAGATAAGTTTCATGCCAAATGGTTAATAATACCTGGATTCTTTTTGGCTTGGTTTTCAGGATATGCTTTCTTGAGAATGAAAGATTTTATTGGTCTCGTGGTATCAAGGTATGGTGTTCGTCTTGGTTTGGATCTGATTTGGAGCCCTTCTGCAGCTAGAGTGGCTGAAATGACGACAAAAGAGAAACATGCAGGAGCGTCTGCTTTATTCTATTCACTTGGAAACTTTGGGGCAGGTTTTGCTGCGCTTGTTGCAGGATATATGATCAGCTTTGTTGGCGTGAGAAGTACGCTTTCTTACTTTATCAATGTGCTTCTAATATTCGGTTTCGCTGCATTCCTTTTCCATAAATATATGCGATGGAAGTATAGATTCCACTATAAACGCCACCATTTATTGCATTTGAGGCCTCTTTATGGCAGTGAACGTCAGTAGTTCTTAAACCAAACTCTTTTAAAGCTCCAGAGGTGCCTATTTTTAGGATGGTGCAAAATGGCAACTCGGCAACCGATAATAGTGGTGCTGGGCCATGTAGATCATGGTAAAACCAGCTTACTTGACTGGATTAGAGGTACGACTCTTGTGTCAAGGGAAGCAGGCCAAATTACGCAACATATAGGGGCAACTGAAATACCTCTTAATACCATTCAAAAAGTTTGTGGAAATATTTTAGATCTTTTCAAATTAGAGTTTGATTTGCCAGGTCTACTTTTTGTTGATACACC
Organism: Candidatus Woesearchaeota archaeon; assembly: GCA_964344605.1. Classification (GTDB taxonomy): domain Archaea; phylum Nanobdellota; class Nanobdellia; order UBA10117; family ARS21; genus CAYFNR01. The sequence continues at coordinate 21,431 of CAYFNR010000004.1, forward strand.
TGGGCACGAGGCTTTTGCAAACTTGAGAAAGAGAGGAGGTTCCATTGCAGACCTTGCTGTTTTAGTTGTTGATATTAACCAAGGCGTACAGCCTCAAACTAAAGAGGCAATTGAAATTTTAAGAGACATGAAGGTACCTTTTGTCGTAGCAGCCACTAAATTAGATGTTATACCTGGTTGGAAAAGTCACGAAAGTCTTTTCATAAATAATGTTAATAAACAGATTGAATCAGCGAAGAAAGTTTTTGAGGATCGTTTATACAACTTACTTGGGCAAGTATCTGAGTTCGGCTTCCAGCTTGAACTTTACAACAAAGTTGATGATTTTTCTAAAAGTGTCGCCGTTGTTCCTGTGTCATCAAAAACTGGAGAAGGCATACCTGAATTACTAGCCATTCTTTCTGGTTTGTCTCAGAAGTTTTTAAAAGATAAGCTTGAGATTTCTGAGGAAGAGCCAGCACATGGAACCATATTGGAGATAAAAGAGGAAAAAGGAATGGGTACAACTGCAGATGTAATTGTTTATTCCGGAACTTTAGACAAAGATGATTTCCTTGCTTTAGGGGGGGTAAACGACATCGTGACTACAAAAATTCGTTCCTTGCTTAAGCCTGAGGAACTTACAGAAATTAGAGACACTAAAAGTAAGTTTAGGCATGTAGATTCCGTAACTGCCGCGTCTGGGGTAAAAATTCTTGCTTTAGGATTAAGCAAGGCTTTGGCTGGCGCACCTATAATTTCAGCACGTTCTAAGAAAGGTTTAGAAAGTGCCAAGAAGGAGATTATTGAAGATGTTGGAAGTGTATTAATTGAAACGGAGGAAGATGGAGTAATTCTTAAAGCAGATACGTTAGGCTCATTAGAAGCAGCTATTGGTCTTCTTAGAAAGAATGATATCTCTATCAAAAGAGCTGCAATTGGTAATGTTAATAAGAGAGATATTGCTGAGGCTTCTAGTACAAGTGATCCAACCAAGTCATTTGTTCTAGCTTTTCATGTCAAGGCTTCTGATGCCATTGTGAAAGAAGCAAAAGAGGCAAAAGTTGACATTATCGCAGATCCTGTAATTTACAAGATACTGGAAAGATATGAAGATACTGTTGAAGATAAGAAAAAGCGTGTTGAATTAGAGAATATAGAAGGCTTGGTTTTTCCGGCTAGAATAAGAATTTTACCACAGTATATCTTCAGACAGAGTGGACCTGCAATATGTGGAATTGAAGTTCTGGCTGGAAGGTTAAAGCCGGGCGTGGCTTTGATGAATTTAGAAGGTAAAAAAGTTGGAACGGTTAAAACTATAGAAGAGAGCGGTAAGAAATTAGATGAACTATCAAAACGCCATCAAGCATCTGCTTCCATAGCAGGTTTAACTATTGGGAGACAAGCAAAAGGTGGAGATGAATTAATGGTAGATTTGAACGAAGGTCAATTTAGGACACTCAAAGAAAAGAAAAAATTCTTAGAAGCAGAAGATATTGAAATCCTCAAAAAACTTGCAGTAATTAAAAGAAAAGGAAACGAAACTTGGGGAATTTAATGTTTGAGAAGGCGACGTTCTAATTCACTATTTTGTACAACATATTGTATATCTTTATTATCATCTAAGTATAATTGTTCCCCATTCCAATCAGGTAGTTTTTCTCGAACCCAGTTCTTCATTCCCCATACTCCTATATCATATCTTCCAGAAATAATACTGTCACGTCTTATAGATCCCACTTTGACTATATCTTTGTCCTTACTTAATACATTTCCCAATTGTTGTGAAGTTGTTCCATGTCGTGTCTCTGAGTTTATATAACTTTGAATCTCAGTAGTATTCTTAGTTCCATCTGCCAAATACTCTTTTATTTTTTTTCTTAGTATTACTGAACTCATGGTTTTCTTCCTTCTTTTTTAATATATTTTGGTTCTTCTTGCTGTAGTTGATATGTAATAAATATATTCTCTCCTTCTTCCCAGTCAGGAACATTTTCGTCTATCCATACTTGAGTAGCCCATTCACAGATGTTGTATCCTCCAGAAGCTATGCCTGAGCGTTTAATATATCCTACTCTGATAATTTTGTCAGATTCCTCCAGAATTTCTTGAAGATTTTCAAGAACTATGCCTTGCCTCATTTTCATTTTTAGATGTTCAAGAATCTCAGGTGTATTTCGTGGCCCATCTTCCAGATAAGTTATAATCCTTTTCAGAACTTCGGTCATATATTGGATTGTTACTCTCCATTTATATGTTTTAGTATACTAAATTAAGAAAAAATTTATATTAAAATAGTGGTTAGGACTAAGAGCTTTTACTCCTTCTCTTCTTTAGATGGCTTTTCTTCTATCTTTTGATCTTCTTCTTTCTTCTCTTCGGGAGCCTCAGTCTTTTCTTCTTTTTTAGGTTCTTCCTCTTTAGTAGGTGCCTCTTTTGCCTTAGGAGCTTCTTCTTTCTTTTCAACTGGTTCCTCTTTTACAGGAGCCTCAGCTTCATCTGAAGTAACTTTAAAGACTTTAGAAAGATCTTCCTTGCCTTTTTTAATAACTTTACAATTTATTTGGGAAGTTGAGTCTGAAATTGTATTCCCTGTGACAGTTTTCCTTCTCCTTTCACCCTTTCTTTTAGGGCCGAATCCTTTCCCACCCGAAAGAATAGGCTTTTTTCTTCCAGATCCCATTATTCCTGGAAGCATTGGAAATCCAGATTTGTCTGAACCGCCAGTTATCTCTAATTCATATCCAGAAGCGCCAATTAGTGTCCCGTTAAATTTTTCTCCAATCTTTTTGCCAATTAACTTTTCAGCATCTGGACCAGTTAACCCCGATTTGAAGGTTTTCCCGGTTTCTGTTCCAATTGTTAACTTAAATTCTGTCATTTTAGTTATTTTCTCCGTACTCATCGCTCATTAAATAAGCTACCAATTTTTTAATTTTCGAAATTTTTTCATCCATTTTATCTTGAAGCCTGAGCTTGTCTCTCCAAATCTATTTTATGTGATATGCAATTTGACTTGTTGTCATTGTCATATGTTAACATTATCTCTTCAGCTAAAGCCCGCGCTACCGTCTTCTTTGCTTTTGAGGAAGCTGAAGTATGAAATGCGCCTTGTGTCATCCATCTCAAAACAAGGTCTATTCGTTTTTGTGGAGACAAATCAACAGCTTTAGGATAAGGTCTTCCACCATATTCTATTGTAATCAAACCTTCACGGGGACTTCCTTTTTCTACTGCTTTTACAAAGACTTCCACAGGATTTTTCTTTGTACGTTCTTCTATTACTTCAAAGGCCTCTTTTGTTATTCTGTAAGCTAAATGCTTCTTGCCAGAAAATGTTCCGGAGGTTCTGAAATGCTTTTTTCTCTTGTGACCTGATACCATAATTCTGTTCACAAGACGCTCAATTATTGGCTTTTTTGACTTCCAAAACTGTTTTTCAGTAAATCTGCCTGCTGTAAATGGAACCAAAACAGGAGTTAGTGTAATATACTTTTTGAGACCTGGATCTGAAACTTGAATTCCAGTTGTGTCCCATCGTCCAAATGCTTTGAAACTAAAGGCCTTTTCTGCCTTTTTTGTGATAGTTTTAACTATTTTTTTGGGAGTTTCCTTTTCTTCAACCTTTATTTTGGGAGTCTTTTTATCAACCATTTTATCTTCCAATTATCTTCTCTATCTTTCCTCTTACAAGCTCTATCAATGGCTGGTCGTTAACCTTTACAACTTGCCAACGCACGTTCGGGATGTCTCCTTTGGATTTTCCCATGTGTCCACCTATGCCTTCCACTAAAACTTCGTCGTGTTCATTTATGTAAGAAATTGCTTTATCATTTGGACAGAAAGCTGTAATCTGCTTACTGTTCTTGATTAATCTTACTCTAACACATTTTCTCATAGCTGAGTTAGGTTGCTTAGCTTCTAATTGACGTTTTTCAAGAACTATTCCTCTTGCCTGCGGAGATCCTTGAAGAGGATCGGATTTCTCTTTAAGCTTAAGAACTCTGCGTACGTACCATTTATTCTTCCATCTAAACTTAGCTCTACGTTTCTTAAGTTTCTTTCCTGAGTTCAATCCTCTCGATTTCTTTCCCATATTCGCCTCTCGTTTTTGGTATTTATAAAGTTTAGCTTTTGCTCAAAGTATCCGTATATCCTTAACTTTTGAGTTATATCTGGACACCATAAATTTAAGCTTTTTAAGTTCTTTTTGATTATTATTCAAAACTACTCTCCTATCTTTGCCTGAAGGAAATGTTACATATACTATTCCGTTTTCTTCTTTAATTTCTTTAACTTTGATTGGGAAGAGATAATTTTTAATCAAGCCAGACGTTGATTCTGAATTCTCCACGACTTTAACTTCATGGTTAAGTGCGGCTTGAAGTTTCTTGATGTTTGCACCATTTTTACCTATTGCTTTAGCGGTTTGACCTGGTTCCGTTATAAAAACCGTTGTTCCTTCCGCATCGAAGCAATCAATTGGATTGCTTCCACATACAGAACTAAATAATTTCATTGTTCTAATACTATCAAATGTAAATTTTCTAATTGCCATTACTTAATTAAACCAAGCATAATCACTGAGTGCGGCCTCCTGCAACGGGCCCCAAGTTCTTCACTAGATATTTTTAATTTGTTAATCTTAAATTCCCATACCTCGGCTGCGTTTTCTATTTCAGAAATCTTATTTTCTGGAAAGTTTGAACTTATAAAAACTTCTTTTATTTTCCCGTCCTGTATAGCTTTCAAGGTACGTTCGCTGCCAACAATTATTTTGTCTTTTAGTGTTAGAGCCTCCTTAAGATCCATTTATTTTGAAACTCCTTTCTTTTCTTTCATTTTAACTTTGAGTTCTGGAAGTCCAGTACCAATTGGAATTGGCTGGTTAATCATGATGTTTTCAACCACACTAGTAAGTCTATCTTCTTCTCCAATTACACTTGCCTCTACAAGGTGAGTAAGAGGTATTTCAAATGATGCTCTTGCAAGAACAGATTTCTTATCTTTAGTTATACCGTGACGAGTAATCCCTTTCAAATCTCCAGTTTTGCACATTGCGTCCGCAATTAACAAAATATGTCTAATGTCAACAGGCATACCTTCTCTCTCTAATACTTTCATGATTTCATTTATTATTGTCTGCCTTGCAGCTTCGATTCCAAGAACAGCTGCTGTTTCATAAAGATCATTCGTTGTAGTTCTTCTTTCATTGACTTCTTTTATTTTCATAACGTCAGGAAGATTAGATCCAAGTGTTTGAATTATGAACTCATTGTCCTTCGCAACAGCCAGAACGTCAATAGCTCCTTTTATTCCAGATACTGGAACTTCCTTCAGTCTTTCTTTAAGATTGTATAATTTCTTAATGTCTTTATCTTTAGTTGTAACAGTAATGCTCTCTTTTAGGGCCTTTGCCTTGATACCTTTTACTGTTTTGCCTATTATTGTTGAAACATTTGATAGGGTCAACCCGTGTGTTTTCAAAGCGTCTTTGTCTAATTTGATGTTGATGCTGAATGATGTTAAGTCAAGTCTAAACTCACTTGCCACTTCTTTGAGTACAACTTGCTTTATCTTATTTGCAATTTTTTCCGCAGCCTTTTTGTTTTTGTTGTGGGGTGAATTTAGGTAAATTTGCATGGCTGGAGTTTTTGGTGTTTTGCGAACATCAAGTAGTTCAATAATCCTGTCCAAACCCATAGTGACATTAACTTCACCAACTCCTACGAAGTGGAATGTTCTCATTGTCATTTGTGTTCCAGGTTCACCTAAAGATTGTGCGGTGACTACTCCTACTGACTCACCTGGAGCAAGTTGCATTTTCTCGTACTTCTTCTCAAGCTTTTTTCTATCTGAAGTAGAAAGCTTCTTTTTGTTTGCTTCTGCTTCGATTTTTTCTGGAAGGTTCTCTATTAACCATCTTTTACTCAATTCGAACACCTCCCGCATCGCTTTTAGAAACATCTATGTTATCTCCACCAAAAGAGAACTGTACTATCCTTCCTCCGGCGTCGCGAACTGTCCCGTCATAACTTGTTTTAAGATCTTGGAGGGCGTTGATAAGTCTACGCTGCATGTAACCAGATTTAGGTGTTCTCATTGCTGTGTCCATTAAACCATCTCTTCCAACAATTGAATTGAAGAAGAATTCTATTGGACCCAAACCAGTTGCGTATCCTTGTTCTATAAATCCTCTAGCTTTTGGAGATAGGTCTCCTCTAGAGAAATGAGGTAGAGTTCTATCTTTATATCCTGAATTTATTCTTTCCCCACGGAGAACTTGCTGCCCTGCAAATCCAGACATAAGAACAATATTTAATATCTTGTCTCCAGCACCAGCTCTAGCAGAGTTGACAAGTGTACTATCTTCTTTAATTTTTTTATCGGCAAGTTCAGCTAATTTAGTTCTTGAAGCACCTAAAAGTGTAAGCATCCTAGTTTCAAAAGTTTCATAGACGGTTTTTCCGGGCAGAGGAGAGATCTTGTCTTTGTTATAATCTACAATTGCTTTTTCGGCGTCAGTATGTGTATTTTCAATTATTTTCTTAACTTTTCTTTTTTCGTTCTCATCCATATCAAAATCATAAAATGAAATTGTATGGGCAATTTTTCGACTAACAGACAGTCCTAAAAGGTTTGATTTGTTTATGAATTCCGCTGCAATGTGTGGGGAATAATCGCTATAAAGTTTCTGTATTAATGAACCTCCTTCTGATCCAACGAAATCTTTATCCATTAATCCCTGAACAAGCTGTCCTTTTTTCATAATAACATCTCCCTTAATCACTTTTCCATCTTTGTATATCTTTCCAGTTCTTGTATAGTTCAAATCCTTTGGAAGGAGCATGCTGAATATTTGTTTTCCATCCCAATACTCTCCTTCTTTATTTTTTCCTGCCGGTTTAGGAAGATCTTCTGAAAGACCTACAGAAAAGATAAGTTGGGACGCTGTTTTTTTATCTAGTTTTAGATTTTTTGTTAAGTAATATAGTCCAAGAAGGGTATCCTCAGCGTTTCCAATAATACTTTCTCCATATCTTGGAGTTATTATTTGATTTCTCAAAAGTAATAGGCTCTTTGCTTCAGCTCTGGCCTCTTCATTTTGAGGTAAGTGCAAGTTCATTTCGTCCCCGTCAAAGTCGGCGTTGTAAGGAACACAAACTATTGGATTTAGACGTAAAGTTCTACCTGGAATAATTCTAACACGGTGGCCCATCATAGATAATCTGTGAAGAGATGGCTGTCTATTGAAAATTATAATATCTTTCTCCAACAGGTTTCTTTCAACAAGCCAACCAACATCAAGTTCTTCTAGTATTATATCTTTCGTGTCTTTAGTAATCTTCTTTCGTTTCCCATCTGGAGATATTACATAATTTGCACTAGGATATTCTCCCATATTCTTTATCATTTTTTCTAGCCACTTTTTGTTCCATTCTGTAACTTTTTCAGGGAGGGTAAGTTCCTTTGCTGCAAGATAAGGTACACCTACTTCATCCATATCTATGAATGGATCTGGTGAAATTACAGATCTAGAGCTGAAATTTACTCTTTTTCCAGCAAGGTTTTGCCTAAAACGGCCTCCTTTCCCAACGAGCCTCTGGGCAAGAGTCTTCAACTGCCTTCCTGTCCTATGTCTTGCTGGAGGTATTTGAGAAATGTTATTATTGAAGAATGTAGATATATGGTACTGAAGCAAATCCCAAAGATCTTCTATAATAATCTCTGGAGCTCCGGCATTTATATTCTCCAAAAGTCTCTGGTTTACCCTAACTACATCAGTTAATTTGTGAGTTAGATCATCTTCTGAACGCTCTCCAGTTTCGAGGGTGATAGAGGGACGTACAGTAATAGGTGGTACAGCCAGTACAGTGAGGATCATCCATTCCGGTCTTGCTGCAAATGGCTCATAACCAAGTAGTCTCACATCTTCATCAGGTATTTTTTCAAGCCTTTCTCTTATTTCAGTCGGCCATAATCTTGCACCATCTTCCTCAAAAGTTGTGGGCTTTTTGAATTTTATTTTCTTCTTTTCAGTTTCGCAGTGTGGACATTTCTTTATTGTGCTTGCAGATTTAATGACCGTTTTAACATAGGTTCTTAGGGTGAAAAGATCATGTTCCCTCTTTGCTTTGTTTATCTTTTCTCTCCATTGTTCTACCTTTGTGTCTGGAAGTGTTAGTCTTCCACATCCCCCACAAGAAGACCTAAGGAAGTTGTATACTTGGCCAGAATAGAGTGCATGGATAATTGGTCGAGAAAGATTGATTATTCCAAAATGTCCAGGGCAAGTTTTTAATCTTCCACCACAAGTTTTACATTTAAGTCCCGGATCTATAACACCCATTGATGTATCCATTAGTCCTTTTTCAACAGGATATCCATCGGCGTCATAAATTTCTGCAGTGTTTATACTTACAGCACCCATCTTTTTGATGAGTTTAGGAGATACTACTTCAAATGTAATTCGGTCTATTTTTTTTGAAATTGGTCTCATTTTCTAAACTTGTCCTTAAGTATAAGTTTTGGTTTAATACCCATACTCTTCAGTTCCTCCAAAAATAATTTGAATGCGTAAGATAATTCTATCCTATGAACTTTTGCTTTTTCTTCACAGCTTATACATGAAGATTTTCCTTTGAAGTAGTTAAAGGCAGCAATATCTCCACATCTCTCGCAAACATAAACTTCAACCCTATCTGAGTCAAATCTTTCTTTCATTAAAAGAGATGCTCCATGTGCAACAAGAGTTTCTTTCTCCATTTCTCCGAAACGTAGACCACCTTCCATTGCTTTTCCTGCTGTTGGTTGTCTTGTAAGAAGTGCAACTCTTCCTCTTCCTCTAAACTGTATTTTATCTTTAACTTGATGTTTTAGTCTTAGATAGAATATGTTACCAATGAAAATTTTAGCCTCGTAAGCTCTTCCTGTTTTTCCATCATAAAGCGTTTCTGTTCCGTCTTCTTTGAATCCAAGTTTTCCTAGGGTTTCCCTTAGATCTGTGACTTCCTCTTCTTGGAAAGGTGTACCATCAATAAATCGTCCGTTTAATGCTCCAACTTTTGCACCCAATATCTCTATTAAGTGGCTAACAGTCATTCGTCTCATTCCAAAAGGTGAGAACATCAAGTCAGGTTGTATTCCTGAAGCAGTAAATGGAACATTCTCTGGTTCCGCAATGTAGCCTATTACTCCTTTCTGTCCATTTCTTGCGGCAAGTTTGTCCCCCACTTCTGGAGATCTTGAATCTCTGAAGATTATATTAATCAATGGTGCACCATCGTCACTTTCTGTGAGATATGAAGTTGATATGTACCCTTCTTCACCATATTTTACTCTAACAGACGTATCTTTTCGAATGTTTGCTGCAACGTTGAAGGACTCAAGTTTACTTAAGAAACGTGGGGGAGAAGTTTTACCAATTAGAACGTCTCCACCTTTAATCTTAATCTCTGGGAAAACTATACCTTCCTTATCCAGGTTTATGTAATCTTGCTCTAAAGTGTATCCCTGTACATCTTTGTCTGGTACCAGAATTTCGTCAACTTGTCCTCCAGGATATCTACGTTTTTCAGTAGAGTAAGGCCTATAATAAGTAGACCTTCCAAAACCACGATCAATGCTTGCTCTATTTATAACAGCGCCATCGAGCATGTTGTAGCCTTCGTAGTTCAGAATGGCAATTATAATATTTTGTCCTCCAACAGAATGGCCCCCAACAATATCGTGCATAAAGCTTCGAACTATTGGAGTTTGAGGGTAATGAAGTATATTTGTGTTTGTATCTAAACGAGTAAGAAAGTTTGTAGCATAGCAACTAGTACCCTGTTTTTGAGTTTTCTGACCCCTTAACAAACGAGAGCTTTGATTGAAATTTGAGTAAGGAACCAAAGAAGTATTAATTCCAAAGATAGTTATAGGATTTATCTCGACGTGAGTATGTTTTTTTGTTATTTTATCTTCAGAAAGAGCAACTAGAGCTCCTTCTTCTTCTAAAGCATCAATTTCCTCTATTATACTTTGCTCAATAAGCTGGCTCCATGTTATCTCTCCTTTCTCGATTTTTTTCTTAATAGAATCAGTAAGTTCAGATTTTCCATTCTTAACTATAATCAAAGGTCTTCGTACCCTGTTTTTATCCAGAGTTAAATAAACAGTATTTTCAGCTATATCAAAGGAAACGTTAAGAAGACGAGAAATCTTGCCCAAACGCCGGGCGGAAACAACAGAAGAAACAAATTTTTGGGAGTCGGAAACGGAGCCAATCAGCACACCATCAAAAATCACATCAATGCTGTTAGGTTTGGCGTCTTTTATGTCCAAAGTTTTAATTGCTTTGATTGCTTTCTCTCTTTCTACTTCATCCACTTCTGTTGTAATACTAGCCATAAGCGACAAAGTCTTTCTTAATCCTATATTCTTTCCTTCTGGAGATTCTATTGGACATAATCTTCCCCAGTGAGTAGGATGTAACTGTCTGGCGGCAAAACTTTCACGGGTTGACGCAAGTAATGATGTTACATTTCTAAGTTGAGAAAGAGCAGCAATTGGATTGTCTCTCTCTAATCTTTGACTCACACCTTGCCTATTTGCAGACCATTTTCCTGTGGCCATTGCACTGTTCAATCTAGCACTGATAAAATTAGTTCTTACGAGGGCAGTGAGAGGAGTAATTCTTCCTCTTCTAACACCTCTTTGAAAGATGTATAAGATATCATTAATCAAAGCCTTGAAGACTGTCCTCCACAAATCTTCCAACATATTTCCAGAAAGCCTTACTCTTTTGTTTGCGTAATGATCCTTGTCATCCTCTTCGATTAGTTTATTACGTAAAAGGAAAAGCTTCTTTGTCATCCTACCTATGAGCTGAGCTTTTTCAAGTCTATGTGCCTTTCCTTTTCCAATGTGAGGAAGTAATAAATCATCAAGTATGTGATTTATTCTTTCAATTTTTCTTTCCTTTGTTATTCCCATATGCAAGGATTTTGCAAGGAACTCCTGGGCTTCGGACTGTTTGGTTATGTCTCTAAATTCATACAAATTTATGTAAAGGTCCTCGTCAACTCCACTTACTGGGGCTGGCCAATTCTCTGTTATACCTATTGCATCAACTATCTCTTTGTCATTTAGACCAAGTGCTTTTAGTACAACAACAAGAGGAACCCTTGTAAAGCTACTAAAACTTAAAAGGAAAAGTCCGTCTTTAGAACGCTCAACTGTATGAGGTATCTTATAGCTTTCACTTGAAGAAAATATTCTGGAACTGTGAGTAACAACTCCAATCTTCTCTTTTTTTACAAAGATTCTGTTTGGAGCTAAATCTTCCAAAAGTGTTAAGGCACGTTCTGTACCATTAATGATAAAATAACCACCAGGATCTGTTGGATCTTCTCCAGCTTCTATGAGGCCTTTTGCGTCTAATCCATTGAGTCTACAAATATCGGATTTAAGCATTACGGGAATGTTTGCAACAGGAACTTCTGCCCTATCTCTTTCCTTTCCATCTATTTCTAAACTAATTTCCAAAACTATTGGAGCGGAATAAGTGAGCTTTCTAAGTCTTGCTTCGGACGGGAAAAGAGGCCTTTCAGAACCATCGGCTTCTATGATTACAGGGTCTTTAACAATAACATCTCCAAAGACAAACTTAACTTCCTCAACATTTGGAGGGATAACAGCTGGAACTGCAGAATCTTTGGATTCTTCAATTATTTTTGCTATTTTATCTTTTATAAAACTGTTATAAGATTGTATATTACTTTGAATAAATTTATTCTCCTCAAAGAATTTCTTTATGATTGTTCTGTTCTCAAAGGAGGTCTTGGCCATTATTGTACAACCCTCCTATAATATTTTTCTTTTCCGGAGGCTCCTTGACGAATTATTTCAAGAATATCATCTTGCTTTGCTTTGATAGCAATAACAACTGGGTCTTTTTGGCTTATTTCAGGTAGCTGTATTTTAGAAATATTATAATTATCTAAAATTTCTTTTACTTCCTTCTCCGATAAAATTCGGTGTTTCGGAACCAAAGTATGATTTAAGATATTGATTTTCTGTGCCAAGTGTGCCTTAACCCCCAATATGAATGAGCTAAGGGTATTTATTGGTAACTCTTAAAAATGTTTCGCCAAACCCCGCTCCAGTCAATATGGTGTGATTTAGTTTTACTTGCTCTTTATAAATCTTTCTTAGAGACAAATAAAGATAGCAAAAGATAAGGAAAACATATATTCTTTCAAAAGTTCAATTATGATATGTCCGATAGTAGTGGTTCTCTGTACGAAAGTCTAAAATGTGTAGAAGGACTGAAAAAATTCTATAAACCAAAGACGGCACTAGAAAAGAAGTTTAAATCTATTCTTCCTCATCACGTTTACCATAAATTTCACTTGTAATATCTATTATGGTACCGTGATCTATATTTATACTTGCAACAAGTCCCGAATCGTTTGTGAAAGTTGCGTAATCAATTGGATTGCCAAAGAAGTCCGTCATAGTCCCCCCAACTTCATCAAGTATGACTGAGACAGGTACGACATCCCATAAGCCGCTTTTTCCAGACGGTGGGAAAAGTGCTAAGTTGGCAGTGCCTTTCGCGAGCTCGACTACTTTAAACATGCCACCTAGTTGTCTTCTGCTACGGAGTGAAGGTAGTCTGTCTATTACTCTTCCAAGATCTGGTCCTGTTTCAAACGGACTAGTTACAACATGAATACCGTCCAGTTTCTCAGGTGTGAGAAATTCATCCGAATTATAGAAGAGCACTTCTGTTCCATCTCTGAATAGAGTGTATCCACCATGTTTAATGTAGGCTCCTCGTCCCCTTACTGCATGAACTATTTCAATAGGAGAGTCATTAGATGTTACTCCTAGGATGGGTTGGTATTCTTCATTTACTCTTTGTAACAATCCAATTAGTGGTCCAAAATAACCATCTCCATTAATGAATCCTTTTGTGTTATCAATAGGATCGGAGGTCCAGCAATACTCAACTTCAGACAGATAATCTCCCACTACTCTAGGCACATCTAATGTCCTACTTCCATCTGCCATGGCTTTCATAATTTCATCCGCTACTTTTTCTTCATCAAGTAAACCATAGTTAGAAGTCTCATCAGGTAACTTACTCATAATGTCTGAGGATATTATTCTCTCAAATGTTGTTACTTCAGATCCATCAAGCTTTTTCTGTGTGCCAAGAACCAATTTGCCCCACCACCTACGTACTAAAGTAGTGGCTTCTATAGCTGTGTCTATAGCAGAGTCTAATTTAGCCAGTAAATAAGGATATTCTTCATCCATAAAAGGTTTAGGAGCTAAAAAGTTAAAATACTACTTATCAAAATGTATTTTATTGAGTTCTTCTCTTATTATTGCACGCCAGCAAATACCTGTCCAAAGGAAAGAGTAAAGGTTAAATAATTTCCTCCAAATACCAGTTATGGAAAATCAAAACACAATCTCATTAGGGCAAAAGGCACCAGATTTTGAAGCAGATGTTTATGAAAACGGCGAATTCAAAAAATTCAAATTCTCAAATAATAATGGAAAGTGGACCGTTCTGTTTTTTTATCCACTAGATTTCACATTTATATGTCCGACAGAGATAAGAGCCTTCGCTAAAAGCGAAAGCAAATTTAATGAACTTGGAGCTCAAGTAATTGGAGCAAGCACAGATTCAGTACATTCACACAAAGCATGGTTTCAGAAAGATTTGCCTGACGTAAAATTTCCGATTATTGCAGATACAACTCATGAAGTTTCAAAATTATTCGGAGTTCTAAAAGAGGATGAAGGAATTGCATATCGAGGAACATTCATACTAGACCCAGAAGGAGTGCTAAGATATTCTGTAATCTCGGACTTAGATGTCGGGCGCTCGGTTGAAGAAACAATAAGAGTTTTGGAATCGCTAAAAAACGGAGGACTTTGTCCTGTTGAATGGAAACCAGGAGAAAAAACACTTTAGGATTTCTTCTTTCCATTCCTGTTTACACCATTCCAATTCTGAGCTTCCATATCTCCAAACCAAATTAAAAATTCATGAACTCGAAGTCTTTCAGAAGTAAATCTCTTAGAAGTTCCAAAAAGGTTGATATCTAAAATATATAACATTACTAATAAAGAACAAGAGACTGAGATTTTTGAGGAAAAGGAAATAGCGTCCGTACTTAACGATATCAATAAAGCAATGAGATTAGAAATTCATGATATGGAAGGAGGATCACAAGAGGTCATTCAAAAACCTTTCGTATTAGTGCTTAACAAAAGCACAGATTTTACAACCTTTCTTTTTGTATTTACAGTCCCTACCATGGTCTATAATTTTGTACGTTACTGGGAACCACTCTTTTTTAGGCAGTTGTTTCATTAAATCTTTCTCAATTTTGTTTGGATTTTTCTCATCAGATAAACCTGTTTTGTATGAGAATTTTTTCACGTGAGTATCTACCGCAATACCTTCTACTTTTCCAAATGAGTTTCCTAAAACAATATTTGCAGTCTTTCTAGCAACCCCTGGCAGAGATATTAGATCTTCCATCTTATTTGGGACTTTCCCATTGTATTTTTCAAGAATTATATTGGCTGTAGCTTTGATATTCTTTGCCTTGTTTCTATAAAAACCAGTAGATCTTACGTCTTGCTCTAGTTCATGAATATCGGCATTTGCGTAATCTTCAACAGTTTTATACTTCTTAAACAATTTCTCAGTGACTTTGTTTACCATTTTATCTGTGCACTGAGCCGAAAGAATTGTGGATACAAGCATTTCCATTGGGTTTGAAAATCCCAAGGCACACTTTGCTTTGGGATATTCTCTCTCTAAGGTATCTAAAATATCTTTAACTCTCTTCTCCATATAAGACAGAAGGTAGTCTTGTATTAAAAAATTACTATTCGTTTCTGGAACCAAATCTTTTTATATTTTCATAGAATCACAAAGGATTATGGCAATAAGATTGGAAGAGAGTGGAGGCAGTCCAGTTTATGGGGATAACAAACTTGTCCTTTCTTACAGAGTAGTTAGGAGTGGAGATAGCTTAATTAAAATAGAAATGCTTGGCACTTCAGGGAAGTACTCTTTTAGTAATAATTTGGAATTACAAGAAGGGAATTTTGATGTTAATTTTGAACTAGATAAATATGGTTTAAGGGCAGAGATAGATGGAGAAATTTTAAGATATATTGGGGGTAGAAACTTGTCTAGGTTGGTTAAAAATATTGGTTCAGAGAATCTTAATAGACTAGAAAGGAATTTAACTACTGGATTACAGGAAAGGCTGAATATAGAAGAGACTGAGCAAGAAAGTCCTACTCTAAACCCCACGCTTAAGGATTTCTAAAAGTAAGTGTTTTATTCTAGAGTGCTTATATGGATGTAATTATAAGTAACATGATAAAACGTGATATTGCTCATCCTTTGATTGTAGGTCTAATCCTCGGATTTTTGATATTGATAATTATAACTTTTGCCCTATTCAGATCTATTGATTACTTTGGACAAAGAGGATTAATATACTGGTTTGTCTTTCTTTTCATAATTTGGAGAATATCCAAAGCGATGGGAAAAAGAAGCATGAATAAATAAGTACGCCCGCGCCGTGATTCGAACACGGGTCACGAGCTCGACAAGCTCGTATGATAACCAGGCTACACCACACGGGCACGAAATGTTATGGTTTTAATGGATTTAAAAGCTTTTTGACTCCGCTAAATCCAAAAGTTCAAGAGCAACCATTTTAACGTCATCAAGTAATTCTCCATCGTTCTCTAAGTCCTCACGATAAAACCATTTCATCTCATCAGCCCCACCATCAGGAATATTCAACTCATCAGTCTCAGACTTTGCAAAATAAACCATGTCAATGTGCTGATGAAACTCGTTAATATTATGTAACATTATATGAAAAGGTCCTATTAATTCCTCACCGTTGCTACACTTCAAAAGAGGTTTTGGAATTATTAATTCCACATCCAAACCAGTTTCTTCTTTTACTTCTCGTACTGCAGCATCTGGAGGTAACTCATCACGATCTATATGTCTACCAACTGGAATCCATATTCTTAGCTTTTTATGAAAATGTAACAGAACATGATTATTAAATAAAACATAAGTTGTAGCAGTGAAATGTCGGGTAACTTATACCCTTAATCAGGTTTCTGTCTTAAATTTAAAACATTTTGTAATGTTAAGGGAATATGAGAAAGCGAGCCAGAACAAAGTCCTAAGCTCACCTTCTCGAAGTTGTCCACGAGGGAGGTCAAGCTTACGCTCAACCAGAATGTTGTTACAACTAAGTAGTTTTAAATATTTCTTTGGTTAAAACATTAGTTTCTGTCTGCCAAAATTTATTTTATAATATCGCTTAATTCTTTTTGCTGATTTTTACGCGATTCGGCGGTAGACATTTTATAAAATGCTCCAAAATAAACTGCACCTATTCCTAAACCTATAACTGGATCTCCATATTCATATATAGGTAATCCAACGGCTAGCGCTGGCAAACTGCTCAAAGCCATTTGAACTGGATGTTTAGCAAAATCTTCAAGTATTTCTTTACCGTTGTCATACAATGAACTTGACATAAGAGAACACTAAAACATAATTAATAAAATAGTTTCTAAAATTAAAGTCCCGCCAGCCGGAGTCGAACCAGCAACCTCACGGGGATCGCACGTATGCTCCTCTCGGAGTAACCCTCTACAACCGTGCGCTCTACCAAATTGAGCTATGGCGGGATATAAACTTAGCAGATTTAGGGTTTAAAAATGTTTGCTAAGATCTTAATATACTCAGAATTTTCTTTTACTGTAGTTAGACATACCTAAAATGTACACCGAATGATTTCCCTTGTTATTTTTATACATTGCTCCAATTAAGCGATCGCCTGATGGAACATGTGCAACAACTTTTATAGGGGTTGCATTCTCGAGAAGTGACTGTAAATCATCATTCAAACCTGAGACAAGTCGGTCATAATCGGCTTTAAGTCTAGCGTCGGAAGGCCTTATTGGGACTATTCCATTATGTTTTCCCTTACTTGGACCCCTATATCCATGCCTAATTGCCGCATTTCGAAGCTTATGAATTTCATCCATAGGAAATTTTTTCGGAAAAACATCTAGTTCTGCCAGAAATTTTCTGTCAAATATAATCTCATCTAAGATTACTCCACTCCTGTCAGTTCCAAATGAAGACATACTAAGATTAAGAACTTCAGTTTATTAAAAGTTTTGTGAACAAATGCTTGCCTCTTTTCACTTTTGTTCCTGAATTGATCTTGGGATCTTTTAACTTTGGGACTGACTTCAAACCAAGCTGTTTAGATATTTCTTCGGCTTTGGAAGGAATTATTGGATAAACCAATGTAGATATTACTCTTAAACTCTCAGCTAAAGTGTAAAGAACGTTGTTTAATTCCTTTCCAGAAAGAGTCCATGGTTTCTTAGTGTCTATATACTGATTAACTCTAGCTATAAACAACCAAATAGAGTCCAATCCATGGTGAAATTGAAAGTTTTCAACATATTTATCAAGATCTTTTAGAGTTTTATTTAGTGCTTTTTCTAATCCCGAATCAAACTTTCCCACCGGGATTTTACTACCATTTTTTTCAATTAAATTTATAGATCTACTAAGTAAATTACCTAAATTATTAACTAATTCAGCATTGTGTCTAGAAACAAGATCTTTTTCTGAATAAGCGCCATCCTGATTAGAAGGGATTGCTCTAAGAAGATAATATCTCAAAGAAGGAGTTCCATACTTCTTAATTTGATCTTGTGGAGCAATTACATTTCCAAGTGTCTTAGACATCTTTCTACCTTTTGCATCGTTGACCATTCCATGAACTAACAGTTCTTTTGGTGTTTTAATCCCTGTAGAAAGCAGCATTGCTGGCCAATAAACTGCATGAAATCTAGATATATCTTTGCCAATTAAGTGAACATCAGCTGGCCATAATTTATTGAATTTTTTAGCATCTCGCCCGTATCCTATACCCGTTAAATAATTAGATAAAGCATCAGTCCAAACATATATTACTTGATCTTTGTCTCCAGGAACAGGTATTCCCCAAGGCAACCGACTTTTAACTCTGGAAAAACTAACATCTTCAACGTCTCCTCGAAGGAAAGATAAGACTTCATTTTTTGCTCTTTTAGGTTGAATCTTATATTTATCTGACTCAATTAATTTGATTAATTTAGTTTTATACTTTGACAACTTGAAAAAATAATTCTCTTCTTCAATAATTTCTATTTTCTTTCCTGGATGAAATTGGCATTCTCCATTTTCTAACTCACTATCTGTTTTGAACATCTCGCAACCCACACAATACTTTGCTTTGTAAGACTTTTTGAACAAATCACCTTTCTTTTCTAACAATTTCCATATCTTTTCAACTCCAGGCCAGTGCTCTTTCTTATCTGAAGTTCTTATAAAATTGTCATACTCAATGTTTAGTACTTTATAAAAATCCTTGAACTTTTTTGTATTAGTATCAGCAAGTTTTTTTGGAGTTAATCCAGCTTTCTGAGCAGTTTGGAATATTTTAATCCCATGCTCGTCAGTTCCAGTCTGGTAAAAAACATCTTCGCCTTTTTGTTTATGATATCTTGCGATAAAATCAGCTAGTACTTTCTCGTACGCGTGTCCAAGATGTGGTTCTGCATTTGGATAATCTATTGCTGTAGTTAGGTAAAATTTGATTTTAGCCTACCTCCAATTATGAATTAAGTTGTAAAAATAAGTATTAAAAGCTATTGTTAGCGTCCAACAATATCAACTGGAGTAGAGAAAGCCTGCCTTTCTCCTTTGCGAACTTTCTGCGTAAGAACCGCAGGAGGCAATGTAATCTTTCCAATTACACGAAGCTTGGATTGTATTTGATATGAAAGAACTCTTTCTTCTCGTGGTGCTAGTTCAGAGAATTTCCAAGTGAGCTTAATGTAATTTTTCTGCTTGCTGACCGAATCTGGCTCTATGGTAATGAACTTCTTAACCAAATTGAAAGGAACTGGTATGTAATCCTCAACTACTACATTTTTCTGTGGCTTGCCTGTCTTGTTTTTAACAATTATTTCAGTCTTCAGAGACTTGCGTCCGCCCTCTTGAGAAACTCTCACAGACTTTGTTAACCTAAAGCTTGAAGAATAATATACTCCAAACAATATCAGAGCAACTACGAGTAGCAGACCTCCGGCAAGTAAAGGTATGTAAGAAACAGAGTATGAAAGGGTAGTGGATTCCCCTGGTTCCAGAGAATATGCCCAGGCAACGCGCTTGTTCTTCCCATAGTCAGATACTCCAGAATATTCAGGATTAGACGCTATTAAATATAACTCAAGTTCTGTAAACGTTTCGGTCCATTCATTTTCAATAGTTGTTTCTCCTGTATTATTTAGGAAAATGGAATATGATCTTTTAATCCACGAATCAGTTGCTTCTTTTTCTATAATTGTTAGCTCAGTTTTTGGGTCAGGAAGGTCAGCTGTACTAGTCACGAAAACATGCAAATATCTGTAATCTTTCACTGTTGAGTTAGTTGCAGACTTGATCTCAACATATATCGCATATTTTCCAGGAGGAGTGTTAATTGGTGGAGCTGCTCTCATCTTTGTTTTTGCAACCCATTTTGCGTTCAAAGGAATATAATAATCTTCAAAAGATATATGCCACTTACTCCTTGGTGCAGATAGGTATATATCATCCTTGAATTCTTGATTGTTTGTTATTTCCAAAAGAAAACTTGCAGATTCGTCAGATCTGATTGTGTCTGTGGATTCAGTTCGATTCACTTCCACTGATATTGGAGATAGAGCTGCAGCAGAATATACTAAAGACAATACAAAGAACAATAGGACTGTGAGTCTAATCAAACGCATACTTCTATTCTAAGACTTTGCTTAATAAAAAGATTACTGCTTTAGTTTTTTCAGAACGTCGTCTGCTTTTTGATACAATTCTTCCAAAGTTCCTTCATTTCTTATCTTAAATTCAGCTAAACTAAGCGCCTCTTCAAATGTTTCGTAAAGCTTGAGCTCACCTTTTTCGTGCTTTCGGAATTTTTCCCAAGTGTTTGGAAATCCCACTCTTCCACGTCCCTTAAGTCTATCAAACCTGATTTTGGGGTCTGCATCTACAGAAACGAGGTGGAAAATTGGGCCAAATCTCTTTCTGTAAATCTCAAGCTCCTGGACCCTTCTAACTCCATTTATTATGGACTTCTCCCAATTGAGTTTAAGTATTTTGTCGCAAACTTTATCTCCCCAATAATACATTCCATGCTTATCTGTAAAGCTCTTTGAAACTTTTTGCAGATTCTCTCTCTTTAGTTCCAATCCTTGCTCTTCTGTTGCTTCTCTTACAAGATCTCCCATGCTTATGGACTGAAAACCGTACTCTTTAACTAGATAATCACCAACAACATCTTTTCCAGAGCCTATTGTACCTATCAATCCAAGAACTAATTTGGGCTTCATATACAAAGTTAACTTAGCTAGAATATAAACTTTATTTGTTTGCGGTAGATTTTTAAGCATCAAAAAACACTATTTTATATGCCTGAAAAGCGTAAAAAGAAGAGGAAGATATTTCCAATTTTTGGCTGGGTAATTGATATTGTAGATTTGGCTCTAAACTTCCTTCCAGGTAAAGCGGCTACAGCAATGCTCCTAATGGGACTTGTAGCTGGTGGGTATGGTGGATTTCAGTATGGAGTTGGCTCAGTAGATATTCTAGAGTGCCCGACTTGTCCAGAATGTCCCGAATTCCCCACATGTCCTGAAGTTCCTGAATGTCCAGAACAAGTGGAATGTCCAGAATGTCCAAAAGCATTAGAAGATTACACTTGTGAAGAAATTAGCGACGCTTTGAAGGGCAAATGTGCATGTGAAAGCGTTCCGCAAAGTAACTATTAAGTAAGTTTTCTCTCATTATTTTGAACTATTCTTTCTGCAATCTGCTCTAAAGTCTTTTCTATCAATTTTGATGTATGGCTATTCCTTCTGTAATCAGCGGGCCCTATTCCAAAAATCCTGTTTTCTTCTCTGAGCTGATAAGCGTCTGTGAAGGCTTCTTCCGACTTTGGGTCGTAAACAGCTATGCTGTAGCCGCCTTTTTTATTCATTAAAGAAAAACAAGGCACGTCGGTTGGTCCGTCTCCAATGTAAATCATGTTTTCGAAGGGAATTCTTCTATCTTCAGGTGATATTTTCTCATTAACTTCTACATCGGGACCTTTGTTAATCTCAAATATGAACCTTGTCTTATTTGTGTATCCTACAGCCCTAGCTATTTCAGATATTAACCCTTCTCTCTCCAAATACTCAGAAGCAAACACATCTGTCAGAGAATCATTGAGGCTACTACCTAAAATCATTTCCTTGAGTCCTGTGCTAATTATATAATGCTCGACCTTTATATCGTGTTTTTCAAATCTTGGGTTTTTTTCAATTAAAGACTTAACCCTTGAAAAATATGAGGGAAGTCCATGGAAAAGTTTGATTTCAGATCCAAGTTCCCTAAGCTTTCGATTCGAAAGACCTCCAAACTTCGGATCCGATTCTCCACGAACATGCCTTAGTATGGCATTCATGTAGGCCATTTCCTGGTCCACATTAACATTTTTGTCCTCTTCCACTATACTTAAACATTCTGTCCAAAACTCACCTTCATCTACACCATACTCATCGAATATTGGGACCTGCATAAAATCAGGAATAAGAGTCTTGTCGCAATCATAAATAAGTGCTATAATGTTATGTGAAGCCATAAAACCCACTAATAATTAATTTTTTTAAAGTGAACGATTCCTAGATGGGAATTTTTCGTTAAGTTCTCGCTACTGTAATTGCTTCCACATTATTTCTTCGTTTAAGTTTGTAGGGTGTACCAGAAGTCTTATCAAATCCAGGTTTGTAATATGTGTTATTTTCTCCGGAGAAAATCTCAGTAAGATGCTCAGGAGTATTCTGTTTAAGTGCAGTGATATTCCCTTCTTGATTTTCGTATTCCATATTTTCGCTTCTTAAATTGAGTATAAAAACCTTGCTATTAGTGTACTACAATACCAGTATCTCTTAGTATATCTATCCACCTTACATGTGGTTCAAACTCAGGTGTGTGCCTGTTGCCCACTAAAGCCGCGTACACAGAAAGAGGTCCACAGTTATGTCCATCCTCTTGTATTCTGCGAATGTTTATCATATTCAAATGATAACCTGTGGCAATTAAATTTTCAAGGTTTTCTTTTGTTGGTTCAAGTAGTGCATCCATTGCTTTTACAGGTATAGCCTTATCCCAAATATAATCTTCTGGCTCAATACTTTTATGGACTTCTCCAGTAGCTACTAAAAATATAAAATCTGAGAGTGGTTTTTCTAATATAGTTTGGCTAGAGTTATAAAATCCCAACGGATCATATATCCTTAACTGATCACCATCCAATATGTCTGTAACAAGCGTCCAGTGTTTTCCGTCACCTGCAAAAACAGCACTTACATTGTAAAGATTCGCTGTAGCGTAGATATCAGTTTGATTATACCATTCAGGTTCTGGTCTATTGCGGATCTCTCTTACAGCCCTACAAAAATGCTTCCCTGCTCCTATGTTATTAATTTCCATTATTTGCTTTTTAAAAAAGGATATAAAAACCTTATGTTTTGTGAAATATTTACTGAAATCTAGATTTTTTGCAATAGAAAGATTTATATAGGGATAATCTCTCTGGAAACCGGAAATAATTGGGCGCTTGCGTTCGGTTGTTTCTACCGAATTGTCTTCGGATAATTCACCCGAACTTTCTTCGGAAAGTTCATGAATGATCTTCGGATCGTTCAACCTTCGGAAGGGCGGGGACTTGGCTTGCTGAGTTCCTTGCACGTCCGATTTTAATCTTTTTTAAAATTTAAACGTTATAGAAATTATATTATTTGGTCCTTATCTAAAATTGCAACCATTCCTCTTGTTCTGATTATAGGTTCATTTTGCCAAGAAAATTTATCGGCTGTATCTCTAGAGAATTTCATTTCGTAAGCTACTACTGCGTCTTCTCTTACATCAAAAAATAGCTGCGTTCGAAAGTGGCTATCAGAGGACTCATGAAACTTGTAATAGAATTCCAGAGCTCTTAGTGGATCATTCGCAGTTTCAAGGCTCTCTATTACTTCATTTATTTCACTAGGACCAAACTTTCTAGCGTAGTACTTCTTTATCCTTCCATCTTTAATGAACGTAACCTGGTCTGCATCATCATCTAAATAGAAATCCTCAAGTGCTTCGCGTAAAGATTCATAAATTCTGGGTTGAACTATCTGTGCCTGATCAAAATTGGTACCGTTAGATTCTTCTTCATACCACTTCTCCCATAGTTCTCCACCAATTCTAGGAGTTACAGGGTTCAAAACTATATCTTTGAAGTCTTCCATTTTCAAGAGCCCCGGACGAGATTTGAACTCGTGGCCTTTACCTTACCAAGGTAACGCTCTACCAGACTGAGCTACCGGAGCATAAATATTTTATCGTTTGTTCGCTTTTTAAAGTTTGTCAGAACTATTTCAATTTAACAACTTTGATTTCTTCGTTGCACTTTGCGCAATTAAAAGATACTCCTAGTTTTGTTTTTTTCTTGCCTCTAATTTCAACTCTAAGTTTTTTGCGTTCGAAAGGTATTCTTATTGTATCAGAATTACCACATGAACAAGTGTATTGAACATTTGCTTTGAGAGTATCTTCATAATCTTCCTTATCTACAACATGCATACATTCTGGGCAAACATATTCTTTCGCACGTATTTTGGCCTTGCCAGTCTTTGGATTTTTTGGCTTACCCATTATGCCTTTTTCACATTCTGGACAAGGTCCACGAAAAACCCACACTTCGACTCTGCCCTGATCGTCGGCTCTACGAGTGTAATAAACAAGCTCATCCATTGAATTTGGTCTTTCTATAGCCATAATATACTCTTGAATATAGGGTTTAAATATCTTTTTAATCCAATCAGCAAACTTTAAAAGCGGCTTCGAGCTAAGATTTCTTACGCAGGGGTTCCAGAGCGGTCAAATGGGTAGGGCTTAAGACCCTATGGCTTAGTGCCTTCGCAGGTTCGAATCCTGCCCCCTGCACTAGAATCTAGACAGAGAATTCATAATGTTGATACTAAACATGCAGAAGCCATAAACGAACTTTCAAACAGAGTTATAGACAACTTTGTCCACTCTGATTCTTAAGTCTTATCAAGCCTAGGCTACAATACTAGAATAAACTTACTTCAACAACTAAGTTAAGTTCCTTTATTTTTTCATCATTGGAGCACAGCAATGTGCGAGTTTCTTTATTCCCCAGATTGCAACTACTGCTCCAACACCTTGTTCAAGAGACCAGGTGCCTACCCAAAGCAAGTAACCTACAGCTAGGAAAAGAACTCCAATTAAACCGTAGAACCAATTTCCACAACTCTCACAAATGTGAGCCATAGTTTAAAAAAGCATGTTCTGTATATAAATTTTGTGCGATAAATCATCGATAGTTTTATATAAATCGTGTATTTAAGACTGGCACGATGTCTGAACATAAAGAGCATGAAGAACCTGTGAAAAAAAGAAAGCTCAAGAAAATCACGATCTCTTTTTCTATTTGGCAACTAATTAGTGCCCTTTTAGCAATAGCGCTTGTAGTTTCTATATCTACCGGAGGATTTGGACTATTTGAAGATGACTCTAATGGAGCCGCAACTGCGGAACCAGAAGCCCCCTCGAGAGTCCAAGTCGATACAGACGATGACGCTGTCCTTGGAGACGAAGATGCTCCAGTAACAATTATAGAGTTTTCAGACTATGAGTGCCCATTCTGTGCAAGATTCTGGAGTCAGACATTGCCTAGTTTGAAATCTAATTATATCGACACAGGAAAAGTGAATCTTGTTTATAGAGATTTGCCACTTCCTTTCCACGCAAATGCCCAAAAGGCTGCCGAAGCCGCAGAATGCGCTGGAGACCAAGATAGATATTGGGACATGCACGATGCTATCTTCGGAAACAATGATGATTTAAGTATATCTGCTATGAAAAGCCATGCTGTAAGTATGAGTCTAGACACAGCTGAATTCAACTCATGTTTGGATTCTGGAAAATACGAAGGTGAAGTGAATAGTGACTTATCAGATGCAGGCAAATACGGGGCCAGCGGAACACCAACATTCTTCATTGGCAATGATGATGATGGATATGTGAAAGTAGTTGGAGCTCAGCCGTACGCCGTATTCCAACAAGTAATTGACGCCGAGCTTGCTTAAATTCATACCAAAAAGCTTTTAAATCAACTATATAAGAGATTTTTATGACAAGATATATTCCAGTTGATACGGAAGAAATTTGTGGTCGATACACAGACGGAGAAAGAACAAACACTGTTTCTTTAGTAGCTGTAAGTTTTGAGGATTATTTTGATAAAAAAAGTACAACATTTCTAGAAGATCCTTCTCTCATAAATGGAGAGATAGGGAATGAATATGAATACTCAAGACACGAGGTAGAGCAAATTAGACGTGGATGGATTTTACCAAGAACTAGTGAACAGAAAAAAGATTATTTACTCAGCAAACTACTAAGAGAATGCTTAGAGAAAGGGTATGATACTATCCTTATAGACGAAGGCTATGCAAAGGACTTGGAATCTGGAGACATGGAAATGCAAGGCAGGTTCTTAAGATTAGACATTACTCATATATTAAATATGAACGGCGAAACTGAAGCCCAATTACCAATTCAGGAGTATGATACTTTGTCAGAAATAATAACAATATATTGTGTTGATGAAGGAGATAATTAAAATGGCTGTTAAAATTTTACCAAAGTTAGAAGACGTAGATACTTTAGAAGCAAAATATCAGAACGGAGAAAGATCCCCAAAGAGCCTGTTTAGGGGCAGTTATGACTCCATGTTTGCGGAGAACAAATCTTCTCTATGGGTAGATACAGATTATATAAAAATGGGGAGCGGCTGTGAATATCAGGAATTTTTTGAGCCGCAGAGATTTGGTGCAATTAACATGCCAAAAACAACTCTTGGCCGTGTATCAGAAGTACATAAAGAACTGAAAGAATTCAACACAGAGTGCTTAGCTTATGTTGACTCTGCCTACCAAGAAAACGAAAACAGTGTTGTAATTGTAAGATACTTGCCGGTTAACGACGTGGATGGTTCAACAATTATGAAATTCCTTGCTGTGCACAATACACTAGAACCAATAGATCTAGATATATTAAAACCAGGTCATGTCTATCAACTGTCTGATGAAGGTTTAGTACTTGGTTCAGTTGACAAAGAAAACCCAGCTGTAGTACATTTTCAGTATTCTCTGGCCGATAAAACAGATAGTAATTTCGTAGAGAAAGAAAACCTCGAAACTGTTGTAAACGATTTTGTAAGGCAGGGATATTTTAAGGGTTTACTTTTTGACAAAGTTTATGCTGAGGAACTAGATATCGAACATGGTTGGCGCTCTTCAAGAATCGTTGTAGATATACTGGACAACGACGGAAATGTGGATCCTGTTCCATTGATATATCTTTTTGATGTTGGCTTGCTTGGATAGTCAAATGTTTTTTAACCTTTTCACTTCTTAAAAGTTTATGATTTTACTTAAGAATTGCCGATTTGTTGTTACTCAAAATTCTCAAAAGGACATTCTCGAAAATGTTGACATCTTGATTAAAAAATCAAAGATATCCAAGATAAAATCTGATTTGTCTGTGGACTTAGCTGAAGAAATAGATGCATCAAAAAAGATTGTTATGCCTGGTTTAATTAATTTACATACTCATGCTGCTATGACTCTGTTTCGGGGGGCTGCTGACGATATGCCTTTTCATAAAGCCTGGCCCAAAATAATCTGGCCTGCTGAAGCAAAGATGAAAGAAAAGGATTACATTCACGGGAACACTCTGGCGGCAAAGGAAATGATTATGACTGGAACAACTTGTTTCAATGATATGTATTTTCGCCTTGATCTTGCCGCTGAAATTTTTCATAAATCGGGTTTGAGAGCATTTTTGAGTCATGCAACCTTTGACACTTTTGGTGAATTCAACGCTGAAAAATTTAAAGAAAGTTCTACAGAATTGAAGAAAATATCTCATCTCGTTAGAACACTAAAATCAGATACCATAAACTTTGCTTTGGGTCCACATGCTCCCTATACAAACTCAGGAGATTTGCTGGATAAGAGTAGGGGCTTGGCTGAAGAATGGAGGGCCTTGCTACATATCCACTTATGTGAAAACAAGCAAGAAGTTGACGACTTCCAAAAAGATAAAGGACTAACAGAAATAGAGTTTTTAGATAGTATTGGGTTCTTAAGCAACAAAGTTATTGGAGCTCACTGCTGTCACCTAACTGACAAAGATATAGATATTATCTCCAAAAATGATGTATCAATTGCACATTGTCCTTCCTCAAATATGAAACTTGTGTCTGGAGTTCTACCTCTAGAAAAGCTGCAGAAAGCAGGAGTTAATGTAGGATTAGGCACAGATGGATGTGCATCAAATAATTCTTTAGACATGTTTCAAGAGATGAAAATTTGTGCTTTAAAACATAAAAGTGCAAATTCAAATGCAACAATTGCCTCAGCTCAAGAAGTTTTAGATATGGCCACAGTAAACGGAGCAGAGGCTTTGAAGATAAAAGCTGGTTCTATTGAAGAAGGGAAATTGGCAGACATAATTTTAGTGGATCTTAATGAAGTCAAACTTCAGCCAACAACGAAGAAAAATGTGATTTCGAATTTAGTGTATTCTTGTTCCGGGGAATGCGTATCAGATACGATAGTCAACGGGAAAATATTGATGAGGAATAGGAAATTAATATCCAGATTCTCTTAGTATTCTCAGCTTTAGCTCTTCCATCTCCTTAATTATTTGCGTATAATTTTTGTTTGATTCCGCCCATCTCTTAATTGCAGTACTAACAGCGTGAGACGGCCCCTGTTCAGGAGTGATAGCTGCTGCTTGATGCAAACCTGTTTCGGTGGCTAATCTATTTATTTCACGCACTCTTTCAAAATATTGTTTAGGAGTCCAAGGCATACAAAGACCTTACTTTGGGAGAATAAAAATCTTTTTAGCTTCCACTTAAGTAGTAATTACATGGCAGAATGTGGTAAAGGAGTATGTGGTGGAATCCATAACTGCTCTTTGGATGAAGAGCACGAAGGAAACTGTTACTGTCCTGTTTGCAAAGGATTTAGAAAACCTACAACAGAAAAAGAATAAGCAAAAAAGTATATGATGTTTGCTTGCCTAAGTAACACTTATATATTTTCGAAATAATCGATATACATGAATGAGTTAGGTGCTTTATTTTTGATTGGTGCTATTTTTCTTACAATAATATTAATCAATGATATAAGAAACAAGAACTTCAGAAACATACCAAAATATTTTATTGTGGGTGGAATAGTAAGTGTTTTGGATATAATCATAGAAACAATAGGTACATTTAATGGATTTTGGACATACAATGAGTCTTTCTATTTTTTATTCGGCACAGTTCCTATTGAACTGCCCTTGATGTTTTTTGTTGCGGGATCTATAGGAAAATGGATACATAACATAACCAAAAAGATACAATACAATCTACAGTTGAATATAATATTCTTTGCCTTAACTTTCTTAGGAACAATTATCTATTTGAGATCCACTGTTCTGTTGGGAGTAAATGAGAATATAATTTTATTCACAGTTCCTGCGGCGTTATGGGGATTCCATACCATTAAAGAAGATATTGACAAAGCAAGCGTTCTAATTGTTGCACTTTTTGTTTCACTTCTTGACTACATTACAGAGATAATTATAATTGGCAGGGGCAGCTATGCATATGCTGTTGGGTTCTCTCATTTGACTCCAATCAATTATGGCTTGCTCACTATAGCCTTTTTTGGTCTGATGGAAAGACTAGAAGTATTAGATAAACTACTTGATTATCCTATTATTAAACAAATTATCCAAACCGCAGGGGTAAAAAGAAGAGAGTATTTCAGCAAGATTAAACGAAGGCTCCCAAGAAGAAAGTAGTTATTTTTTAGATAGCTTATTTATTTTTCTTTCAATTCTTGTTAAATCAGACTGCATTTTTGAAACAATCTCTAGCTTCTTTCGGTTTATAACTAAATTTACAACTGCAAAAATTAACCAAACAACAATAACAAGTCCAAGTGCTTGCAACCAAAGCCCAATCTTCCCTAACTCAGTAAAAAGTAAAGTCGCAACTTCTGCGGAAACATTAATCGGGTCAACCATGATTAATTAAAACAATAGAAGTATTTAAATTTAAAGGTATGCCCCCTGCGGGATTTGAACCCACGTCACGTGGCTGAGAACCACGTATGATTGACCGGACTACACCAAAGGGGCAGTAGAAAATAAACTGAAAAGCTGCCTTTTAAGGGTTGCGGTAGAGAAACTTTCTAAAACTAAATACAAAGACAAAAAAAGTCTAACATAAAAAACTGTTGTATGGGCTATTTCCCGGGTATCCTATCTCTTCCTACTTTAGGAAGAACCACCATAGGAGAAGTAGAACAACGACGAGTCCTACCCATACTCTCCAGTCTTTTAGATTTAATCCAGCCATAATAACACATTAAAGTATGTGCTGTATTTTAAAGGTTTCGGAAAGCAGTTGCCACTTCTCAATAAAAATCGACATCTAATTTTTCAGCAAATTTGTATGCTTTAGTGACATTAAGTAATGAGAATATATTATCCATGATGAAGTCCGGGCACGATTGCCACAATTTATGTATTATAATGCCTCTTATGATAGGTAATCTAAACTTTGAATGGGCCTTTTTCTGGTATATCTTCTTGAGGAACTTTTCATTGTATGTCTCAGACTCCAAGGCAACCGCGGCAGCATGAGCGCATAATTGCGAAGCTATTAGAGAGTAAGTTATTCCTCCCCCACTGAAAGGTTTTACTTGTGATGCTGCATCTCCAATCAGCAAAACTCTATCTGAAACTATTTTATTCTGATACTTGCACTTTATTGCTCCACTTACATCTGGTTTTGGAACATATCCTAGTTTGGATTTGGTAAAATCTTTGTAGTATTTGTAAGCACTGTGTTTGGTTGCTAACCCAATTCTAGCTCTCTTTTTGTTTATTGGAACAAACCAGGCAAAATATTTGGGAGCCACCTTAGATCCGAAATGAAGTTCTGCAAAACTGTCGTCGAATTTGCCCCCAACCGTAGACTGTATTCCAAAGAATTGCGCTTTAGAATCTAGGCCACAAGACCTTGCCACTTCAGATTGAGGACCGTCTGCGCCAATGAGAAGCTTTGCCTTTAACTTTCCTTTGGAAGTACTGACCTCAATATGATCTCTTCTCAACTTTTTACTTTTGAATGTTACTCCTGGTTTAATTTCAACCCCGGCTTTCTTAGCACGTTTAATCAAATAACCATCTAATTTTCCACGATCCATTACTAAAAATTCTGAAGCATTTAGGTAAAAATTCTTTTTGTTTGGAGAATAGAACTTGGCTTTGGAAATTTTGTTGTATCTGTACCGTTTTGGAAAATCAGGTAATAATTCTAAAAATCTGTGACTTACAAATCCAGTACACTGAATAGGATTATTTATTTCTATGCGACTGTCAATCAAAAGAACTTTTGCTCCTTTATCTGCTAAAAGTTCTGCGGTTCTTGCTCCAGCAACTCTGCCACCCACAACAACTGCATCATACATGATTGCTCAAAAGAGTGGTCAATACTTAAAAAACTAACCTATCGGCCCTAAAAAAATAAGTGTAAGAGGACGTTCGGTACGCCCTCAGCACGGGCCTAGGAGGATTTTCATGCTTCCCAGAAGGTGAGCTTTTGAACCCCCACCGACCGGGCCGAAACCGGTCGCACTATCCAAGTTATGCTATAGGCCCATAAATTACAAGGGCTTTTATGGATTTAAAAAGATGATGTTTTAAATATTACTACTAAATATGTACTAAAATGGACACATATTATTTTATCATACCTTTTGTTAATGTCGACACAGAAGAAGTCAAACGGGCTAAGGATTCTTTGGGAATTTCTTTGGAAAGCCTTGTTTTTCTTTTAGAAAATGAATTTAGTAAACTTAAATTAAGATTTAAAGGTGATAAAGACTCAGAGTATAGTTTGGACCAAATTGAAAATATGATTCGCGGAGGACCGCATTATTATATTTTTGATTCTGAGAGTAAGAAAAGAATTTTAGAAATCTACAAAAGACGAAGTAAAGATTAAGGACTTATTCTCCTTGGAGTCCTAGGAAAAGCTATACAATCTTAAAAGGCTTAGAACAGTATATTGAAAAAATCGGCTTGAGTATTGAAGTAATAGCTGCTCAAAGCTCCGAGGCAAGTATAACTTCAGAGGTAGATAGACCTTTTGTGAGCAAAGCTGCTGAGGCTTGTTTGTATGGGTTTAGTAAGGAAACTTTGTATGTGGGTTGTAGGCGGTTCAATTGAGTCTATACTTCCGCTTCAAAGGGTGTTCCCACACGTTACAATGATTCTTCTAGCGCAGAGCTTAATGTCTGATGGCTATCATACACCAACGAGGAGTTCCAGTTCAAACAAGCTGTTAATGGAATAAAAGCTATTGCCAAATAGTTAAGTTCGATTGATGATTTAGAGAGTTGTTTTAGACTCTTGGAAATCTTTATAAATCCCTAAGGGCAAATATTTTTATGAAGATTGAGGACACTCAAAGCGTAGAATCAGTTGAAGCAACCAAAGGTTTAACGGAATTAGGTGAGTGCCCCAATCCACAGTGAAACCTTTTTAAACAGCACTGTCCTACATTATTTTTACTGTCTAATTAAGACAAAGTTAATTAGGCAATGCCTGGGTAGCTTAGTAGGTAGAGCGTACGGCTGTTATCACAACGAGCTCCACGGAACTTGCTGTGTAAGTAACCGTGAGGTCGGAGGTTCGAGTCCTCCCCCAGGCGCTTATAAACATGAAAGTAGACAAGAATTTGGTTGATAGGGTAGCTAGGATTGCTCGAATTAATCTTAGTGAAAAAGAGAAGCAGAAATTTGCTGGAGACCTAATGGACGTTCTTAAAGCGTTTTCTATTATAAATAAGGTAGATACAAGTAATATGTCTATGAGTTTGCAACCAATTACCTTGCTTGCTAAGTACAATGAGGATATACTAACAAAATGTCTTACTCAAAAAGATGCTTTGGCAAACACGAAACATAAAGAGAAAGGATATTTTAAAGGCCCAAGATTGAAATGAAAAAGGTTAGTGATGAAGCTAAAGAACTCAACGAAAGATACGGTTGTTTTATTACTATTGCCAGCAAATGGCAGTATAAAAAAGGCCCATTATCAAAGTATATTATCGCTGTAAAAGATAACATTAGTACAAAAGGCATACGAACTACCGCAGGTAGTAAGATACTTGAAGGCTATGTGCCTGTTTTTGATGCAACTGCCATTACTAAAATCAAAGAAGCAGGAGGTAGGATCATTGGAAAATGTTCTATGGACAATTTTGGATTTGGGACCTTCTCAATGAATACTGATTTTTCCGTACCTAAAAACCCATATGATATAAGCAGGAGTGCTGGAGGAAGCTCTGGTGGCGTAGCTGCTTATGTTGCTGCATCCAAATTTAAAGTACTTGGTTTGGGGCAATCTACGGGTGGCTCTATATCCTGTCCTGCTGCTTTTTGTGGAGTAGTCGGATTGACTCCCACATATGGTTTAGTTTCCAGATATGGACTGATTGACTACTCAAACTCTATGGATAAGATAGGATGTATAACAAAAACTGTTGTGGATGCTGCACTTTTGTTGTCAGTAATTGCAGGTTATGACCCAGCAGATTCTACTTCAATAAAACGAAGAAAGATAGATTACAGAAAAGCATGCGGTAAAACGTTGAAGGGGGTAAAGATCGGTGTACCTAAGGAATATTTTGTTGATATAGATAATAATATTAAATCAGCAACTGAAAAAGCCATAGCAGAGTTGAAACTACTGGGTGCTACTGTGCGCAAGGTATCCTTACCAACGACTAAGTATGCTCTTGCTGCATATTACATCATTGCCACTGCTGAGGCCTCGACTAACTTAGCAAAATACTCTGGAATGCGTTATGGCTTGGAATTACCCCTCGACTCTCCATTCAATGAGTATTTTTCAAAAGTACGTGCTACAGGTTTCGGTGAAGAAGCAAAGCGCAGAATAATATTAGGCACCTTCGCTCGCATGGCTGGGTATAAAGACGCCTATTACTTTAAGGCTCTAAAAGTACGTACGAAGGTCATTGAGGACTTCAAAAAAGCATTCAGGTCAGTTGATGTAATTGCTGCACCAACAATGCCAATAATAGCTCCAAAATTCTCTGATATAGAGAAAATGTCGCCTATACAACAGTATAATATAGACAAACTCACTTGCCCTTCGAATTTGGCGGGTTTACCACAGGTATCCATACCTTGTGGAACAGTAAAATCTATGCCCATCGGCTTACATTTGCTAGCAAATCACTTTGAGGAAGAGAAATTAATTCGTGTGGGATCAGCTTTTGAAGCTAGGAGAGCAAAATGAGTGATATAAGAGGAAAAATTGGTCTGGAAATCCATGTGCAGCTTGCTACTAAGACAAAGCTCTTTTGCGGGTGCTCAACAAATGCGGATAAGCCAAACACAGCAACATGTCCAATATGCCTAGGTATGCCTGGAGCCAAGCCGGTTTTGAACAAGAAAGTCATTAAGTTAGCCACGAAGCTAGCCTCAGCTTTTGGCA
Organism: Candidatus Woesearchaeota archaeon; assembly: GCA_964344605.1. Classification (GTDB taxonomy): domain Archaea; phylum Nanobdellota; class Nanobdellia; order UBA10117; family ARS21; genus CAYFNR01. The sequence goes on from CAYFNR010000004.1 coordinate 55,224, forward strand.
GCTCGGTGCAAAATGAAATGGCATTCTCAAGAAAGACATATTTTTATCCAGATATGTCAAAAAATTACCAAATTACTCAATACGAAAAGCCATTGGCTCTGGGTGGTTTTCTTAAAGTAGGTAAAAAGAAAATCCACATACGTAGAATACACATAGAAGAAGATCCTGCAAGTTTAAAACATCCTGGTGGTATAGGTGAGTCAAATTTTGTTCTTGCAGATTACAATCGCTCTGGCATACCTCTAGTTGAGATTGTTACAGAACCAGATATAGAAACCCCCTATGAAGCGCGAGCATTTATAACCAGCCTGCTTAATGTTTTAGGGTATTTACATGTTTATGACCCACATAATTTTAGTCTAAGAGCGGATGTAAATGTATCTTTGAAAGGAGGACAACCAGTTGAGATTAAGGAAATAACGGGCTCCAAAGAGATAGAAAAAGCTATCGCCTTTGAAATCGTTCGGCAAGAAAGCTTGCTTAAGAGTGGTATAAAAATCGAGAAGCAAACTCGTCACTATAGTACAGATACTGGTTCAACTGAGTTGATGCGAACAAAGGAGACTGAAGAAGAGTATGGATATATATTTGATGCTGATTTGCCTGTGTTTAAGATAGATAAAAAATTGGTTGAGAGTATCAGAAAATCCTTGCCTGAACTACCTTATCAAAGACTGCAGAGGCTCAAGATACAGTATAATCTTACTGAAACTATCGCTGAGCAAATTGTTGTTGATAAAGACCTCGCAGATTGCTTTGAATTAGTTGCAAAACATATAAGTAGCAAGCTAGTAGCAAGTTGGTTTACAGGATATCTGAGAAAAACATTAAGCTACAACTCACTTAGTTTTAAAGAAACAGGGCTCAATGCCAAGCACATGCTAAATTTTATGGGCTTAGTTAAAGAACACGCAGTTACAGACCGTGGCGGTGAGATGCTTCTAAGAAAATTGGTGCTAGAGCCTCAAAATCCACGACAGCTTGCCAGCAAATTAAAGATTCTAAAGATATCCGAAGCAGAACTAAGAAAGATTGTTTTGAGGATTTTAAATGAGAATAAAAAAGCCGCCGAAGACTACAAATCTGGAGAATCTAAAGCCTTGCAATTCCTCATTGGCCAAACTATGCGAAGGACAGGCGGCAGGGCCGATGCGAAAATTGTTGGTAAACTAATTGAAAATATGATTTGAAACTCCACATAAAAAGTTTTCATCAAAGTTTATTGACTGTGCAACTCAGCTGCTTCGCAGTTTCAAATCAAGTATGCTAGACTAAGCCCTATAAACCAAAAAACTTATAAAGGTTAGATTAAGCACCACCCCATGACAAAAGAAGTTGTTACATTGGTCACAGGTGGTACTATCGATACTCGCAAGACCCCATCAGGCACAAGGGAGCTTGCCAACTTAGCTCCACAAGGTGGGGAAGATTTCCCTTACGGATATGACAAAACTGGAAATCCTATACGAATAGATAGCTCTGACTTGTATGGCCCATACCACTGGCCAAAATTAGCTAAGCGTGCTATAGAATACCTCAACGATAACAATGTGGGTGGAATAGTAATAACCTACGGAACAGATACGATGACTCGAACTGCTCAATTCCTTCAGCTCGCATTGAGGGACCTTACAAAGCCTGTAATAATTACTGGTGCTCAACGCGGTCAAGATGAACCACTGAGCGACGGTGAAGGAAATAAATTAGCTGCTATGCTAGCTGCCAAAAAGATAGAAAGTGGCCTTGTGGGATTAGTATTTAATGATTTGGGGGGTGGCCGATTTGGTGGCTTATACATTAGTTTGGATGATCAAAGAGAACCTTGTGTAAATTTCCGAGTAATGAACCCGGAAAACTCCAGCAAGGAAAACCATGAAGCCGTTACTCCTTTTAAGACCCGAAGACCGGATTATGGAGAAGTTACTGCTGATGGTCACTTTGAACTATACGATGAAAATTTACCAAATGTTGGAGTTAACTCTAAATCAGATACGTGGTTCGATGATAAGTGGAATTGGAATGTTGATACTATTAGAGTAGATCCAACAATGACTTCTGCAAAGCTTAAGAAAAGATTACAAGATCTTGACGGAGTAGTCTTGGAAGGACTAGGAGCAGGTCACTTCCGAGCAGATGAAAATTCTTTGGGAAATATTGACTCATTATTGGACCCAGTCAGAGATTTCAATGGCCCTATAATAATGACTTCAGAGGCAGATGGAACAGTTTCTCCTAGTTTATATGGTATTGCTAAAGTTATGTATAGCAACTGCCCAAACTTAATACCGGGTGGTGACCTTAGACCAGAAAATGCTGAATTGCGTCTAATGTATCTTTTGGGACATGGATTGGTCACCAGTGATATAAAGAAAAAGATAGGTGGCAGATATAAGGGACATACTATTTTGACTCTTCCATTTGAAGAAATACATAAAAGAATTTAAATTAGATTTATTAAGTATTGTTATTCACCCTTTCTTGTAAGATTTCTTTAACTTCAAGAGGGTCTGCCCTGCCTTCTGTCAGTTTCATAACTTGACCCATCATAAATTTATCAATTTTCTCACGAGGTTTGCCTGAGGAATATACATCTGGATTTCGATTCAAAGCCTCGTCAACTGCTTCCACTATTTCGTCATGTATCATGCTCTCTAGATTGTGGATTTCGACATAATCGGCAGGTACAATATCATTGACCACAACCTCCCCAACTACTTGCCTTGCTACTTGGGTGGTTATCCTTCTACCTCTAGACATCTCAAGTATGCTAGAGATTCTTTCGGGTGTTAGATAAGAATCGGATAGTTCTATTCCACTTTCAGATAACGCACTAGCAATAGCTCCTGTAAAGAATGAGGCAAGCTCAGCAGGATGGATTCCGCTGACTTCTAATGTCTGATCAAATAACTCGGCCATTCGATAATCAGTAGTAAGTTTCCGAGCGTGCTCATGACTAAGCCCTGCCTCGAGATATAGTTCCCTTTTATCTATGGGGCCAACTCTAGTTATCTCCTGCACTTCTGCTAATTTATCTTCAGATATAATTATTGAAGTTAAATCTGGGTCGGGTATATACCGGTAGTCAGCTGCCACTTCCTTGCTTCTTAGAGGAATTGTAGAAAGAGGATTTTCGACAAAGCCCCTGGTTTCTAGTTTGATTGGCATGCCTCGTTTAAGCAATCTGGATTGGCGCATTAATTCATACTCAGCTGCTGCTTGTATATTACTTGCAGAATTAATGTTCTTAACCTCAACACGATTATTTCCTTCTATTGATATGTTTGTATCAGCCCTCATAGAACCTTGTCCTTTCATAAGTTTGCCTGTATAACTCAATGTCTCTCTTATCGTCTTTGCAAATTCTCTTGCTTTAGCAGGTGAAGTCAAGTCCGGCTCTGTAACAATCTCAACTAGAGGTACACCTGTACGATTGAAGTCTATGGTTTTAGAAAGCAAATCGTACCGTCCAGGGTCCTCTTCAATGTGTACTTCAGTTATTCTAATGCCATCCAGCAGACCATCCACTCCAATTGGAACACTTGTTCGTTGATAACCAGAAGGTAAGTCTGGATAAAAATAGTGCTTTCTTTGCACAGGCAAGCCTTTATCAACCACAACATTACAGTTTAACAGCAGAGCAACTTCAATTACTGTATCAAGAGCTCTCTGATTAATTGGCATAGGTTTGCTACCTGGCAAACTCATGCAGATTGGACATATATTCGTGTTTGTATCTGCCTCATAAAAATTTGTAGGACACTTGCAGAATAATTTTTGATCTGTATCCAGCTGATGGTGAATTTCTAAACCTATTTTAACTGAATTATATCTCTTGCTTGACATAGCCATTCACGGATTCAAATGCTTTCATAGCACGGATCAGATCCTCCTCCCTAAAGTGATTAGCCTGAATTTGAATTCCAACTGGAGTATCTTCTATTACTGGCCCAGGCACAACGCCCGCACAAATTCCTGAGAGATTCGCTGGAACAGTGAGAAAATCGTATCTGTACATATCCTCCTGTTCTACTTGATCGCCTAATTTGTGTGGCAGTTTAGGAGTGACAGGGCTAACTAATATGTCACATTCACCAAACGCCTTGCTAAACGCTTCAGAGATAAATGCTCTTGCTTTAAGAGCCCGACCATAAAATGCGTCAGTATATTCCTTTTGGCTTATTAACGAGCCACCTTTGATTCTCGCTAGGACTTCAGGTCCAGCGACCTCTTCGATAGGTTTACAGTAGCGCACGCCATTAAGTTTGCGGGTAGCTGAGAAGAACTCAACATAGTTTATGAGGTAGTACGCGTCAAGAGCTTTCTCTACGTGAGGTAAACTCACCTCAACTAGTTTTAGATTATCAAATTCGCTTACAGCGGCTTCAGTCGTTTCCCTAACTGCATCATATATTCGTTCATCAAGCATAATCTTCTTAAAATCATCAGACATGCCAATTCTTAGCTCTCTATCTTGGAAGTTTTGGGCAGCTTCAACATAATTTCCCACAGATCTTGCTGATGTAGTTGAATCACGCTCTGAATGTCCCGATATACACTGTAGCAAAGCTGCAGCTTCGTCAACCGTCTCAGCAAATGGACCTATTTGTTCTAAACTCATCGATAAATCTATCAATCCAAATCGTGATACTCTACCATATGTTGGCTTAATTCCGACTACTCCGCAGTGAGATGCTGGATTTCTGATTGAGCCCCCCGTGTCTGAACCAAGCGCCATGTCGCACAATCCAGATGCTACTGCCACTGCACTGCCGGAACTTGAACCCCCTGGTATTCTTCCTTCAGCCACGGGATTTAGAGTAGGACCAAAATAGCTTGTCTCACCTGAGCTGCCGCATGCAAATTCATCCATATTGGTCATTCCAACAATTACTGCTCCATTTTCACGCAAGAGATGCACTACATCTGCATCAAATGGAGAGATATAATCTTCTAGAGTTCTGGAAGCACAAGTTATCTTAGACCCAATTACATTAATATTCGATTTAACTCCAATAGTACATCCTTCCAAGAGCAAAATATCTCCATTATCTGCACTGTCCTGAACCTTCTGCGCATCAGAAATTGCTTTCTCTCCGCGAGAAGAAATGAAAGCATTGAATTTATCAGCATCTATCCTCTCCAGTGCTCTTTCTACTTTTTCTGGTATATCACCCATCTTCGTCTTCCTCTCTGTTATCTGGCGTGTAAACATACAAATTATCTGCTATACGAGTTGGTGCTAACTCCAAAATCATTTGTCTGTACTTGAATTCTTCTTCGGGTCCATCTGACCTAGTAATACTTTTGGGCGAAATTGAATACCTACTCTCAATTTCAGGAATATCATTAAGAGATTCTGAAAATGATTTTAAGAGAGCCAGCACCCTCTTATCTACACTTTCTGCCATTATAAGGTATAATTTTGCCTTGGTGTTCTTGGGACAAGTGTTGCTCTTCGGACATTATCTAACCCCATCAAAAGCTGTGTTAAGCGATTTAAGCCCATTCCAAACCCACCATGCGGTGGCATACCTTTGTCAAAGAATCGTAGATGATCCCCATAATGTTCTGGTGAAAGCCCTAAATCTAATATGTTTTCTTCCCTCCTTCTTCTATCATGTTCTCTCATGCCACCAGAACATATCTCAACGCCCTTGTAAAGCAAATCAAAGGTCTCTGTTAAGCCATCCCCAACCCTTAAAGCATAAAATGGCTTCTCCATCTCAGGATAATGTGTAATAAAAACGAAGTCTGCGCCTTCGCTCTCTTTTATTCGTCCGCCAATTACGACTTCATCGCTTGCGGTTAGCCTGTGCTCCTTCAAAATCTCCACAGGATACTCGCTACTTAGAAGTTCCTTAGCTCCTGCATAAGACATAGTATAGAACGAGTTTCCGCTGACTTTCTCAAGTCCCAAGCCTCTACGTTCAATAGACGCATTTATTGAGTGAATTAGTGCGTCTCTGATAGCGTTCATCACGCTTTCTAGGTCCGAAAATGCAATTTCGGCATCAACAGACGTAAATTCGCATAGATGTCGTGGAGTATTATGTTGTTCGGCCCTCCAAACAGGACCAATTTCATAAACCCTCTGTACGCCTGAAGCTAAGACCAATTCTTTGTAAAGCTGGGGGCTCTGAGATAAATACATTTCGTCATCAAAGAACTCCACTGGGAAGTAATCTGTTCCGCCTTCAGTAGGAGAATTAGTCAGCTTAGCAGTATGGATTCTCATAAAGTCGTTATTATGGAAGTACTCAGATAAATAATGAGTTAAATCACTTAGCATGATAAAGGTACTTTTGTCTAGTTTGTCCCTCATGGTCAAGAAACGCCAGTTTAATCGAGTGTCTAATCCCAGCTCAGCTTCTGTATCTTTCTCAACATTGAAGCTCGTAACCTTGGATGGGGAATAAAGACCAATTTCGGCCAAATGCAGCTCTAACCCACCTGGTGCTCTGTCGTCTTCTTTGAAATTACCACGGAGTGAAACAACATCGCCATGGTTGAGCGCGGAGATTATTTCGGAATCATCATCACTTAGCAAATCTCTATTAGATACAACTTGCGCGTATTTGTCATGATCATTAACAGTAATAAAAGTCTTTTTACCGTGACGCCGTACCTGATGCACTATCCCATTTAAAGTTTCCATGATACTACCCTTCAGAAATGACTATATAAATGTTTCGATGTGTTCTAGTGGCAATTATGTGCGGAGCGAGGACTAATGTCATAACTTCGCTTGA
>CAYFNR010000005.1:0-46696 GCA_964344605.1 Candidatus Woesearchaeota archaeon
GTTAGTAAATTAAGAACTAATCTATTAATAACGCTGAAAAGTAATTTTAATGGACAAGCCGTGATTTGAACACGGGGCCTCCCGATTGCCAACCGAGCGCTCTACCAAGCTGAGCTACTTGCCCACGCGAAAATGTTATTTTTAACGTATTAAAATGTTTTGAAAGAAGTTAATCATCATCACCACGGTCATCGTCGTCATCATCACCACGATGGTCATCGTCTCTATCACGTTCCCCTCTGTCATCGTCGTCATCTGAATCGCGGTTTGAGCTTCTTCGGTCATCATCATCATCATCCCAACGGCGGTTTGAACTATGTTCTCTTGCTTCTTCTTCAGCTTCAGAAATTCCACCACGATGTTCTTCAATTTCCTCAAGAATACCTTCTCTTCGTTCGTGCTCAAATCGGTCATCGTCTCTATCTCCCAAACGACCTTCCGCCTCAATTTCTATTCTTCCACGTTCAATTTCTATTTCAAATAAAGTTCCGTTGATTATTGCTTTCACTTCTTCTTCACCGAACTCTCTTTCTGCCCGGATTATTGTTCCATTCAATTCTGTTTCTATAAATGATCTCAAGCCAGATATATCTTTATTTAGTGATTCGCGTACAAACCTTGAGTCATCGTCCTCTCCCAACTCCCGTTCAAACGCTTCAATGTGCCTGGAATGTTCATCAAATTCACTATCAATTCTCAATCTTGAGTCCAATTCACCACGAACATCATCCTCATCAATTTTTTTAATTTCCAATTCAAGTTCATTAAAGAAATTACTATGTGAGTCCAATGCTTTTAACATACTGCTTTTATCATTAATTTTCTCCATTTCTTTCATCTCAGAGAGACGTTCACTTGAAACTTTTAATTCATATTCTGCTCTTGTTGTTGGATCTTGGATAAAGGATAAGAAAAACTTGTCAAAGAACACGTCAAGAGCCCAAAATGGACTATTTGGTGTTACACCTGCTTCGACTGTTTGAGTTGCTGCGACGGTTGTATCATTGACTGCCACAGCCATCGGTAACATAATTAGTATCAAAAGAACCGAAATAAATTTTCTCATATAAACAGTAGACGCCAAAAATATAAAAGCTTATTGATAGAAAGTGGGCCGGGCAGGATTCGAACCTGCGATCTTCGCGGTGTAAACGCGACGTCATAACCAACTAGACCACCGGCCCAATGAATTAAAGTCCTAAAAGGCCTTAAAAAAGCTTTTGATTAGATGAACATTGAGGTTTTAGATGGATTATCTAAATTTTTACTCATCTGCTCGAGTTTATTTTCCTCAGAGTAGTCTGTAGCAGCATGAACCATCATTGCTATGGGGGGAATTGGTATTCTGTCTGGAAGATCGTTGAAAACTTTGTCATTCCCATACCCATCTGGACTTATAGTCCATGTGATTTCTTCATAAAATGTTTCTCTCCATTTCTCCTCGAGCTCCGCCAATCTTTCACTCCAAGATGGTGCACTATTTGGCGTATACTCTAAAGAAGTTACCTTATTATCCTTTGCGCAACGCATAGCAAGATTGGCTTGAGATACCATATATAAGAATGTCATTGCTGTTCCAAGAACTTCGTCAATCTTATCTCCAAGTGTATCTTCACTTTCTTCTGCTGAGCACTGAGTGTCCCACTCTTTGAAGTTTTCATATGCGGCTTCTACTAGGTTGAAATAGAGGTCAACCTTTTCTTCAAGTTGATTGAGCGTAAGCTCCCCAACTTCAATATCTATGCTGGCTTCTTTTAACAACATATTCAGAGAATAATTTTCGTTTTCCATTGTTTACTCTATCAACTGGATTTCTATATTTACATCCAACGGAATAGGAACACGCATAACTAAGTGTAGTGCTCTTTCATCAGCTGCCAAGTCTATCAGACGCTTGTGAATCCGCATTTCATAACGTTCCCAGCTGGCTTTACCTTCCCCTTGCGGAGATTTTCTTACAGGGACAAGAAGAGTTTTAGTAGGTAGATTTATTGGTCCAGTGAAAGAAACGTTTGTTTTCTTAGCAATATCTGTAATTTGGGAGCATGTGCTATTCACTTTATCTATATCCGTACTATACAATTTTATCCTTGCTTTTGGCATGTCATATGGTTTGCAGGGTGTTTTAAAAAGCTTTTGATGCGTCGAAGTTTCATAAGGTTTTTAAGTATTAACTATTGTTAATCCTCATGCTTTCACCACAAGAAATTGAACTTTGGTATATAATACCTGCCATACGTAGAGAATTATTTTACAATCTGTCGAAAGATTCTGAATACTCGCAAAAAGAGATTGCAAAAATTTTAGGTGTTACTGGTGCAGCGGTGTCCCAATACAAAAAAGAAAAAAGAGGAAAGCTGACTCTTCCTGAAAACGCTCGCGAAGAGATTAAAAGATCTACAGGAAACATAGTGAATTCAAGTTCCACAGTCTTTTCCGAGACCCAGAGGCTTCTGAAGTATATGAGAGACACACTTACAATTTGTGAGATTCATAAACTAATGGATGATACTCTTCCTAATGATTGCGGAGCTTGCGGAGAATATTTATGAAAGACATAAAAGAAATCTATTTTGATCATGCTGCGACTACATACATGCGGCCAGAAGTAGTTGAGATAATGCAGAAATATTTTTCTGAGCAATATGGCAACCCTGGAAGTTTTCACTACAAAGGATTAGTTGCAAAAGAAAGTCTTAGAGTATCCCGTCAAAAAATAGCAAATATAATTGGAGCAAAACCAGGAGAAATTATTTTTACTGGAAGCGGAACTGAAAGTTGTAATTTAGCAATTAAAGGTGTAGCCAAACGCCTTGCCTACAAAGGCAAGCATATCATAACTTCTACAATTGAGCACCATGCTGTTTTAGATAGCTGCGATTATTTAGAAAAGAACGAAGATTATGAAGTTACTTATGTACCGGTCGATGAAGAAGGAATAGTAAAACTGTCGGATTTAAAGAAGGCAATCCGTCCCGATACAATTCTGATATCTGTAATGTATGCAAACAATGAAATTGGAACTATACAACCAATTAAAAAAATTGCGAAGCTAGCGAAGGAAAAAGATATTTTATTCCATACAGATGCCTGTCAAGTTGGTGGAGCTTTGGATATAAATGTCGACAATCTTGGTGTTGATTTGATGACTTTGAATGGAGGCAAGATCTACGGTCCGAAAGGAGTAGGCATGCTTTATATTAGAAGTGGTGTCCGTCTTACACCTTTGATTCATGGTGGTGGACAGGAAATGAATATCCGTAGTGGGACAGAAAATGTTGCAGGTATAGCTGCCTTTGCTAAGGCCTTGGAACTTGCTCAAATGGAAAAAGAAGCTGAAAGTGAGAGGCTAACCAAACTAAGAGATTATTTAATCAATAGAGTACTTGAAGAAATTCCTGACACATGGTTGAATGGACACCCAGCTAAGAGGTTGCCAAACAATGCAAATATCACTTTCTTAAACGTAGAAGGAGAGGCAATAATCTTGCTTCTAAACGAGCATGAAATATATGTTTCTAGCGGTTCCGCTTGTACATCTAAAACTTTAGATCCATCTCATGTTATTCTTGCTATGGATATGCCTTATGAGGCCGCCCATGGAAGCATTAGATTCACTCTTGGTAAAAGAAATACAAAGGAAGATATCGACAAGTTGATGGAAGTCCTGCCAAGTATTATTAAGAGATTAAAGGAGATTTCTCCTGTAAAACTGAAAGTTGAGGAAGTTAGACAATGTCAGAAGAAGTAGGAAAGTTGCATCCCTATGCAAAAGCAACAGTTGACGCGAGAGGTTGGTTTTATTCTGATGTAGTCAGAGAGCATTTTTTTAACCCAAAGAATTTGTTCCAGACAGACGCTGAGGCAGTGGCTTATGCAAGAGAAGCCCATGGTGTTGGTGAAGTAGGCAGCCCGGCTTGTGGGGATATGATGAAGATTTGGATTAAAGTTGACCCAAAAAGCGACAGAGTCAAAGAATGTAAGTGGCAGACTTTTGGGTGTGCGTCGGCAATTGCAAGTACATCGATGATGTCAGTAATGATTACAGAGAAAGATGGAATGAAGATAGGGGAGGCTCTTGAGTTGAAACCGCAGGATATAACAGAAAGATTGGGCGGATTACCAGCGAGGAAATTCCACTGTTCTGTTTTAGGAGATAAGGCACTCAGGGCAGCCATAAACGATTACTTCAAGAAATCTAAACAAAATGATAGGATTATTGTTGAGAAAGGAATTGAGGTAGTAGATAAGATACTCAAAGTAACAGATAAAGATATTGAGGAGGCTGTTTTAGAGGGAGCTCATGACTTTGAGGCTGTTCAGAAGAAAACAAAAGTTGGAGTTCAAGACAAGACATGTATTTCCCGTGTAAAGGAACTTATTGAGTTTTATAAGCAGAAATATTATGGTTAATCTAATAGGTAGAAAACCAATATGGGATCAACCAGAATATCCTAAGAAAAGCGCTACTGAGTTAGAGTCTAATCCCAATAATAAGAAAGTTATTGAGGCCATAAAACAGTGTAACGACCCAGAATTTGACATAGACTTGTGGACTTTTGGATTGATTTATGATATAGTTCATAAAAAGAAGGGGTTGAATATAGTTATGACTTTTACTTCTCCTATGTGCCCCTGTGCAGATATCATGCAAACAGACATCAAGGAAAAAGTGACGGCGGTAGGGTTTGAAAATGTTAAGATAGATGTAGTATTTAATCCTCGTTGGCAACCTTCTGAAGAACTTAGGCAAAAGTTTGGTCCCAAATAATAAAAGATAAGAGAAGAAAGTAAGCCAAAGCTTACTTCTTAACTATATCGGTGCACATTCCTGCAGCGACTGTTCTTCCCATATCTCGAATAGCGAATCGAGCCATTTGTGGGAAGTCTGAACCTTTTTCTATGCAAAGAGGTCTAGTAGGTTCAATTACAACTTCAGCGAAGTCTCCGGTCTTCAAAAAGTCTGGATTTTCCTGAAGTGTTTCTCCAGTCTTAGGATTGAGTTTCTTTACAAGCTTGGTAAATCTGCAAGAAACTTGCGCTGTGTTTACGTGGAATACAGGTGTGTATCCAACTGTAAGAACAGAAGGGTGGTTTAGTATCATAATCCTTGCAGTGAATTCCTTGGCTAAGGTTGGAGCATTGTCCGCAGGACCGATTACGTCTCCGCGTTTCAAATCGCCCTTTCCAATACCTCGAATGTTCAATCCGACATTGTCGCCAGGAACAGCCTGTGGCATCTGTTCATGATGCATTTCTATGGATTTTACTTCCCCTTGCTTTCCTGAGGGTGTACCAACTATTTTTTGTCCAACTTTCATTATTCCAGTTTCAACTCTGCCTACTGGAACAATACCTATACCTTTAATTTCGTATACGTCTTGAACAGGCATTCTTAGAGCTAAGTTGGTTGGTTTTTCTGCAGGATGTAGTTTGTCCATTGCTTCCAGAAGAGTTGGACCTTTGTACCAACCCATATCTCCAGATTTTTCAACAACATTATCTCCTTTCAAAGAAGCAATTGGCACGAAGTAAAGATCATCAGTCTTCCATCCATATCCGGAAAGAAGTTCTGTAATATCTTTCTTAACCGCTTCGTACTTAGCTTCGTTGTATTCAACCATATCCATCTTATTAATTGCTACAATAAGCTGGTTTACTCCAAGAGTCTTTGCCAAGAAAGCGTGCTCTCTTGTTTGCTCTTTTACAGAGTCATTAGCTGCTACAACAAGAACCGCTGCGTCAGCCTGGGAAGTCCCAGTAATCATGTTCTTAATGAAATCTCTGTGTCCTGGAGCGTCTATGATTGTAAAGTAGTACTTCTGAGTCTGGAATTTCTTGTAAGTAAGATCAATTGTAACTCCACGCTCACGTTCTTCCTTGACTGTGTCAAGAACGAAAGCAAATTCAAACCCGGCCTTACCGAGTTCTTGAGCTCTTTGCTCAAGCTTTTTCATCGTTTGTGCGTCTATAGATTTTGTGTCAAACAAAACCCTTCCGACAGTTGTAGATTTACCATGGTCAACGTGACCGATAAATACTAAATTAATATGTGGTTTTTCTGCCATTTTTTTAACCTTCTTGGTTTGTTTTTGTAAATATTGGGTTATTTCTAGTATTTATAAAGCTTACGCTTGTCGGAAAACTAATATATATTTTTTGAAAGTAGCCTATCTTACTACATTAATACCTTTGGCATCGAGAATCCTTACAACTGAATCATCTATCCTGTCTTCGCTTATCTTTCCAGTTCTCACTGCATTCGCAACTACACGTACCATGTAATACAATCTTCTTGGATCTTGGTCGAAATTTAATATTAGATCGTTGTCTGCTTTGAAAAGATCTATATACATGTCACTGGCACGCAAGTAGTAATCATCTATTCCAAGCATGCCAATTTCATCAGTTACTATTAAACCAGTATATTGTTCTCTGAGCCCATCAATTAGAATTTCTGAAGACACTGACGGCTTTGAATCTGAGCTTACCTCGCCCACAACTATTATATGAGAAGCCATTACTGCAGAGACGCCATTTTGTATGCTCTGTTCGAAAGGCAGTAAATCATCTTTTTCTATGTATGCGTGTGTGACGAACTTGTGTGGATCTTTAATTGAAAGTGCTTTGCCAGGATAATGTTTGGCTGTTGCATGTACTCCTTGCTCTTGAAGGCCCCTTATATAGTATACGGCCTTGCTACCAATTTCTTCTGGAGTTCCTCTAAAGCTACGACAGTTCCAGATAGTGTCATTCAAATCAACGACTGGCGCAAAGTTCATGTTAACTCCCATCTCTCGAAGTAGCCGACCCTTTGCATTTCCTATTTTGTATGCGTCTTCTTTAGTTTCTATATCTCTGAATGCTGGAAGTGTGAGGAACGCCTCAAAAGGATTTACGCAACCCCCTTCTAAATCTACCGTAACAAAGAAAGGCACCACTGCTCCATCTTGTAAGTATGCAATGCTGTCCATATATTCTTCTTTTGTTAAGTCTCCCCATTTGTGAAAGCCCCCTATGAACATATTTTGCAACACTTCTTTATTTTCATCAGCCCCGTAAGTGATGACCATCTGCGCTACTTTCTGCTCTATTGTTAGAGAATCTAAGTATAAGGTGTTCGTACTTTCATCGAATTCTATATTGGCAGGGTCTGCAAGACCAAACGGACCAATTAGATTAAAGGTTGAGGCTAGTAAAACTGCAGCAATAAATAATAGCAATAATGTTAGGTCACTCTCATCCAACTTGTAAATCATATCCCTCACTCTTACAGTAACTAAGAGCCTTATTATTTACTAAGTAATATCTTTCCGAGGTCTCTGATATGTAACATCTTGCTTCGAATTCTCCATCTAAATATTCACATGTAACCTGCTTTTGTAACTCAAAGCAGCACAAATCGATAGGAATTTCATTTAGTTCTCCCGCGTTGTGGAACACACATTTACTACCTTCTGAGGTCTCAATCCCGTGGAATCGACCTCCTGGAGTAAGTCCTTCTATGCCAGTGAGTCGGATTATATTTACTGCAAGGATAAACACAATTAATATCAAAATAATATTACCTACCTTGATTTTATTCATAAGTTGTAAGAGAATTTATTGTTTAATAATTTTTCCCCCACAAGACTTATAAAACTATCAACACTTAGACAAAGTTATGGCCAAAGATATGACCAAAAGGATTCTGGACTTAATGAAGAAGCCAGACCAAATTAGAAATATAGGAATAGTTGCTCATATCGACCACGGAAAGACGACTCTTTCTGACAACTTGCTTTTTGGTGCAGGTATGCTTTCTGAAGAGTTGGCAGGCAAGCAATTATACACAGATTTTCTTGAAGAAGAGCAGCAGAGAGGTATTACAATCCAAACTGCTAACGTTTCCATGGTCCACAAGGTCGAAGGAGACGAGTTCCTAATTAACTTGCTTGACACACCAGGTCACGTGGATTTCGGAGGAGACGTAACTAGAGCCATGCGTGCGGTCGATGGTGCAGTAGTAGTTGCCTGTGCAGTTGAAGGTGTCATGCCCCAAACTGAGAACGTTCTAAGGCAAGCTCTTAAAGAAAGAGTAAAGCCAATTCTTTTCATTAATAAAGTAGATAGATTGATTAGGGAACTTAAGTTGTCTCCTGAAAAAATGCAGGAGAGATTCGTTGCAGTTATCAACAATGTTAATGATCTTATTAGAAGCATAGCGCCAAAAGAGTTCAAAGACAAATGGACAGTATCTGTTCAAGATGGTTCTGTTTCTTTTGGCTCGGCCTACCACAACTGGGCGCTTAATGTTGATGTTATGAGTGGGAAAAATTTCAGTTTTAAAGATGTTCTTACCGCTTATGAGGCAGATGATTGGCAAAGTCTAATAAAGAAAATACCTCTTCATGAGGCTGTTTTGAGTATGGTCGTTAAGCATTTACCTAGCCCCGTAGAGTCAGCTCCGTACAGGATTCCAAGGATTTGGACAGGAGATACAGACTCACCAACAGGGAAGCAACTTGCTTCCGCAGATCCAAAGGCACCCCTTGTTTTTGGAGTCACAAAAATTATGGTCGACCCGCAAGCAGGAGAAGTTTCTTATGGGCGTGTTTTTTCGGGAACTTTAAAGAAAGGAGAAGAGATATACTTAAATTTAGCTAAGAGTAAACAAAGGACACAGCAAGTAGTTCTCTCCAAAGGAGCTCAGAGGCTGACTGTTGATAATATCCCTGCCGGAAACATTGCAGGTATTGTTGGTCTGAAAGGAGCCAGATCTGGAGAAACAGTTTCAACGGAACCTGTTGATCCATTTGAAGAGATAGCTCACTTATTTGATCCAGTAGTTTCCAAAGCTATTGAAGCGAAGAACCCTAAAGATTTGCCTAAGCTTATTGAAGTTCTTAAGCAACTGGAAAAAGAAGATCCAACAATAAGAGTTGAACTCAATGAGGAGACCGGAGAAAACATATTATCTGGTTTGGGTGAATTACATTTAGAGATCAAAGAGAACGTAATCACCAGAGATAAAGGTTTGAATGTTGTTGTATCACCACCTATTGTTGTTTATCGTGAAACCATAGAAAAAGCCGCAGGGCCATCTATTGGCAAATCCCCAAACAAACATAATCACTTGTTTGTAAGCGTTGAGCCAATGCCAGATCCTATTTATGAAGCCCTCCATAGTGGAGAACTTCCTGAAATAGATATGAAGAAACGTAAGGAAAACATTGTAGAAGTTTTAACAGAAAAAGGCATGAGCCGGGATGACGCTAGAAAGGTTAAGTCAATTTACAAAGGCAATATTTTGATAGATTCAACACGGGGAATTGTATATATTAATGAAATAATAGAAATGATTATGCAATCTTTCAAAGAAGTAATGGATTCCTGCCCTCTCACTAGAGAGCCTGGAGACAAAATAATTGTAAGAATTATGGACGCAAAGTTGCACGAAGACTCTATCCATCGAGGACCAGCCCAGATCATACCTTCTTTTAGGCAGGCCTGTTTCAATTCTATACTTAAGGCTGGAGATCTTCTTTATGAACCTATACAAACCATAAGAGTCGATGCCCCAGTAGATTATTTGGGGGCAGTTTCTAAGCTTGTACAGGGCCGCAGAGGACAATTAATTGATACCAAGCAAGAAGAAGGAAGTTTGACAGTAATGGCCAAGGTCCCTGTAGCAGAGTCTTTTGGATTCACTTCTAGTCTTAGGGCAAACACAAATGGCAAAGGAGCATGGTTCTTGGTAGATCAAGATTTTGAGAGATTGCCGTTTGAATTGCAAGGAAGCGTTGCGAGGAAGATACGTGAAAGAAAGGGATTGCCTCCAGAACCGCCTCAACCTCAAGAGGAGTAATTGTGATTATTTTAGTAAATCCATAATCTCTCTGCCGTCGGCACGACCTTTTAGTTCCGACATAACTCTACCCATCAAAGCTCCACCTTTTAACTTAGGATTCTTTTTTCGTATGTCATCAACATATTTTTTGAGCTCGATCTTTGACAGTTTTTTATAGCGTGCTAGGTTCTTAGATAGAACTCCTCCCTTCGCCACGTCCATTAGAACGTCCGGCACAGCATCTTTTGAAAGCTCATCTTTAGATAGTTTCTCAAAAATTGTGTAGAAATGTTCTTCTGAAAATACTCCTTCTTCTTGTCCAAGTTTTCTTCTAACATCTTTTGTGGTTGATAACAATGTTGCGGCTACAAGAGTTGGCTGTACTTTTTTATACTTTTTAACAAGATCATCAAATACTGTCGAGAACTCAGAAGAAACAAGCTGTTCCGTCAAGTCTTTGCTCAAACCCAATCTCAAGTATCTATCTTTCTTAGCGTCTAAAGACTCTGGCAGTTTTATTTTAGACAATCTTGCTCTTGGGATATCTATGAAAGGATGATCTGTTTCGGGATACATTCTGGCAGCTCCCGGCATTGGTCTAAGAAACTTTGACTTGCTGTCTGGCAGAACGTTCCTAACTTCAGGTAAGACTTTCTTTCCACTATTTACCATCCACTTTTGGCGGCGGACTTCTTCTCTCACAAAATCCGGAATTTGTGCTAGGTCTTGGACTCCTTTTAGTTCGATTCTTGCTCCACCTTTAATTGATACGTTAAGGTCTTGCCGTATGGTTCCGATTCCCCGCATTACTTTACTTGTTGAACGAAGAATATCTCCAAGGGCTTTTGCAACATCTCTAGCCTGCTCCGGTGTTCTAATGTCTGGACTGGTTGCAATCTCAATAAGTGGAATTCCAAGTCTATCGAGCCGGTATGTTACTGAATTCTTTGCCTCAGAAACTCTGCGAGCCGAATCTTCTTCTAAGCAGACAGTATCAATGGAAACTTTACCATTTGGAGTTTCAATGTAGCCATGAGTCCCAACTAATATGGTTCTCTGGAATCCAGTTGTGTTTGAACCGTCTAATACTGTTTTACGCATAACTTCAAGGACATCTGGGACTTTGCAATTCAATATCTTAGCTATTGTAAGACAAGTTTCCAAGGCCTCTTCATTTACTTCAAGTGGTGGAGCCTCATCAAGCTCAACTAAACAAGTTGTTTTATCATAAACTTCGTAAGTGTACTTCATGCGCTTGCTCGCTTCATACAGCGCAGCTACGTCAATTTTCCCAGTTTCGCCCGCAAGAGGTCGTAGTTCTCGTCTAACTGTCTGATTAGCTCTGTCTGTGCGCAGTTTGGAGGGGCAGTTGCAAAATAATTTGTGAGTATTAAGTTGTTGATGAATCTCCAACCCACATTTTAAGCCAAGCTCGGCGTAGTCCATAAAAAAAGTAGTTGTTGAAAGTTTATAAGTTTTTCAAGCTAGCATATATTTGCACCTTTTTCTTCCAATAAAGCTTTACTCATATACACTTTTGTGTCTGTTCTCAAAGCCAAAGCAATTGCGTCGCTTGGCCGAGCATCAGCTTCTAAAATTTTATCTCTTGTGCTGAGAGTTAATATGGATTGGAATGCATTGTCTTCTATGTGTGTTATTTTAACAGATTCAACCTCTATTTCAAATTGCTCTAGTGTGTCTCTGAAAACATCATAAATATTTGGTCTGTTGTCTAGCTTACCTTCTTTTCCTATTTGAATATAATGTCCACGTTCTACTGATATCTTACCAACTATTCCTCTACACTCGGCTCCAAGTAGTAGATCTTCACCATAAACCTCTATCCTATCAATTTCAGTGAAATCTCCCACTGTGAGAGTTTGTACAAAACCAACGGCTGAGACCGCCAGGACCAAAACAGTAAGTGGGATAAGTGGAGACTTTAGACGTAGTTTCCTTCTTTTCCGTGTCATAGATGAACAAACAGCTTAGAGATATAAAAATTCTTTGTGCAGAAAGATTTAAAATTAATTAATCACAATTTAAGACAAGATGCTTAAAAAAGCGAGGGAAAAACTGAAGAAAAAAATTAAGGGAAAGAAGCCGAAAGCAAAGAAAAAGAAGCCAGAGATATGCGAATTCTGCTGACTGCGACAGATTTTTAAGTTTTGTTTGGTTATTTAGAATATGGACTTACTAAATAGGATATCAATTGAATTACCAGAACCTCCTTTATCTGTGGATGAGCAGGGACTACGGACATATAAGATTGCGGAACAACAAAGGTCTTTTGTTAGGGGAGTAATTAATAATGTTGACAATGCTTTGAAGAGTCTGACAGGGTACTCTAGAGAAAATTTGCCTGAGGACTTTGTTAAACATCCTTTTGAGTTCGGAGATATTTCGGGGTCGGTGAATGTCAAACCAACAAGTAGTACGTCTTACAGGCCGATTCATGATGCATTGGTAAATTACATAGACAATAAACTTGAACAAGGGACTAAATCTGTAAGTGTACAAGATTTAGTAGATAGTTATAATAGTTGGAAGGAGAGTTTCACTAATTGCACTTTGGAACAAAAGATAGAATTTGTGCTTCCAGAAGTAGTAGATGTCCCCGATACTCCTAAAAAAGCAATATTTTTTGCCGATGTTTCTGAGTATGCGAATTTAAACCGTCAAGCCATAGTAGATCGTTTTACTGCAGCAATATTTGATGATTATCTTAAAAAACAAATAATCACTCCTTTCGACAAGATGGTAAAGAACAAAGCTTTGGAGGAGCTGGGTTTGGATGAAGACAATTTAGAAGAGACAGCGAAGACTATGATACGCGAAGGAGATAGGGCCTTTAAAGTCCAAGTAATTCCCAGGCCAAGCACATCTTGGGGTAAGATTATGAGTGCATTGTTTTATGTACCTGCGTCTGGGAACGTACTGAAGATGGGAGACATAGCTGGTTTATCTTTTATGTGTGAAGAAGATAACTTAGATGATGTGGTTCAAAGGTATAATGCTACAAAACGCCCTAAGGGTCTTTATATTTATTTGGAAAATTTGAAAGAAAGGTTAGGAGAACTTACTGAGGAACACACAAAAATATCAAAGCGTCTTGAATGGGAGTATGATCCAATTCTGGAAATTGCAACGGCAATTTCTGGGTAAGTTAATACAAAAATTCTCCTGGGGCTTCTCTATCTGAGAATTCTCCAGCAATATTTGCTAACATAAGACCGCGTATCTCATCGGAGTCTTTGGTTTGTCCCAAGACCCAACTTAATTTAACATAAGCAGTTTCTGGTAAAATATCTTTTAGGTAGACTGCTCCGGCCTCCATAAGTTTACGGCCTGTTGAGTAGACATAAGGATCTAGTCTTCCATACAAAGTTTGCGGGACCATTCCAACAAAGACATCTGATTTGACTGCTTTTCTTATTGCTGGCAACCAGCTGTGTTCATTGTGCTCCAGTGTTGTCACATGTCCTAATCCCGTAGCTTCTATTATAACTCCACGATAACCTTCATCAACAAAATAATCCAAGATGTGCGGACTTAGTCCTGGAGCAAATTTTATTAGTGCAACCTTTGGCTCAAACTTTGTTCTCACACCTATCTTGACTTCTTCGTGTTTGGGCTTACTAGAGATCTTTTCTATTTTGCCATCGGGCCAGATCTTGGCAAGAGGTGAGGTGTTTATTGGTCGGAAAGTGTCTCTCCTTGAGGCATGCATTTTCCTGACTTTTGTACCTGGAATCGCCAAACTGTAGTTGTCAGATTCACTTCCGTGCATAACAATTGCTACTTCATTTATATCTGATAGGCAGTAGTGGGCAGCTGTGATTAGGTTCATGGCACCATCGAAACTTCCACGATCTGAAGAGCGCTGCCCTCCAACCAATGCAACCGGTTTTGATAACTTTCCAAGAGCGAAAGAAAGAGCAGCAGCAGTAAACCCAAGAGTATCAGTTCCGTGTGTTACAATTACTCCTTTTGAATTACTTTTCAGTTCTTTTAGAACAGCTTTTGCAATCTCAGACCACTCTTTTGGAGTCATGTCTTCGCTGAAAATACTGAAAGGACTCTTTACTTTTATATTTGCTATGTCTGCAAGCTCACCCACACTTGCAAGCAGTTCTGATGGTTTTGTCAAAGGATAGACTGCACCAGTTTTGTAGTCAATACGTGAAGTTATAGTTCCCCCTGTCGATACAAGCGAAAGCTGGGGCAGACCTTTTTTAGGTTTAAGTTTTGGCGCAGGAGTAGCACCGACTTTTTTTCCAACTCTCACAATTTTTAATTCTTTATTGATGCGAAGTCCTACATTATAACCATTGACAAGTTTAAGTAAAAGGACTTTTGGATCTGGATGTTGGAGAACCATGCCTTCATAGATTACGTTTTTTTTGTGAACGGTGACTCTTTCTCCAGGTAAGAGAGTAGATAATTTAACCATAACCGAAAGAGAATTTGATTGTATATAAATCTTTTATGCCTAAACAGACCATAATTATTTTAAAAGGAGTATCTAGAAAATAGTTAAAACTTTCAGGAATCCAAAATCACTATATACAAAGGAAGTTTTTTCTAACCTGTATACTCTAGTATAGAAATACTTTTTAAAAAAGTGTTCCAAATTTAGAACACCACATTGGATTGCCGGACATTGGTTACAGCGTTTCTCTTTCGACAACAATTTTCGTCGGCATTGGGGGTGTGTATATGATGGAATTTATTGTACAAGAAGCAATGAAAACGGCTGGAATGGATAACGAGAGAGCAGAAGTAGGTATGGCTAATATAAAGGTAATTGGTGTCGGTGGCGCAGGAAACAACGCAGTTGACTGGCTTTATAAAAAGGGCGTTGAAGGCGCTGAAATTATTGCATTCAATACGGATAAGCAGCACTTAGATTATAGGGAGGCAGATAAGAAACTTCTTATTGGAAGAGACTCGACTCGAGGTTTGGGTGCTGGCGGATATCCTGAAAAGGGCGCTGACGCAGCTAGGGAACAAGTACATGAAATCAAAGAAATGTTGCGTGGTGCAGATATGGTATTTATTACTGCAGGAATGGGTGGTGGAACTGGAACAGGAGCAGCGCCAATGGTTGCACAAGTAGCTAAGGAAATGGGTGCAATTGTAATAGGTGTTGTGACAATGCCTTTCACCATTGAAAAAGCAAGAATTGACAAGGCAGAATTTGGATTGAAACAATTGAGACAAGTCACAAATACAGTTATTGTAATTGACAATAATCGGCTAGTAAACATTGCAGGAAATCTACCAATTCAACAAGCGTTTGCAGTCGCAAATGAATTAATTTCAACTATGATTAAAGGAATTGTAGAGACAATTGCAGTCCCAAGTTTGATTAATTTGGACTTCGCTGATGTAAAGAATATAATGACAGAAGGCGATGTTTCGATACTTGGGATAGGAGAAGCTGACTCTGATAAAAGAGTAGAAGAGGCCGTTAAGAAGGCACTTGCAAATCCATTGCTTGACGTAAATTACAACGGGGCAACAGGAGCTCTTATACACATTACTGGTGGACCAGACATGACTTTAGACGAAGCAGAGCAAATTGGATCTCTAATTACAGCGAGCTTGAACGAGGACGCAACGGTAATCTGGGGAGCAAGAATAGATGATGATATGAAGGGCAAACTTCGTGTTATGACTATAATTACTGGAGTAAATTCCCCATACGTGCTTGGGAAGGTTAATCTAACTAAGCCATCTGCTCAAGCAGTCCAGCAATTCAATGAAGAGCTCGGTGTAGAAGTACTAAGCTGATATTTGGCACCTCCGAAGTTGTTTATCCGCGTTGCGGAAGTATGCCTTAGGGCATACTTATTTTTTTTCTTTATTTCTTTTTAGTTAAACGCTTCTTTATTCTACCAACTTTTTCAGAAACTTTTTTGCCTAGACGTTTGGCGTCCGGTTCCCAGAAAGCATAGATATCTTTATGTCCTTTTACTGTCGAACCCCAAGAGTCAAATTTTAGTGTTCTGTGTGCTGGTACTTTGGAAGGACTTTTGGGAATCCTTCTTGCATAACCTAAAGCTATTAGATTGTGAATATCTATTCCTTGGGGCATCTTAAGTACCTTTTTAATCTTACTTTCCGAGTAAGCACCAACCCAAGTCCCACTTACACCTAACTCTTCAGCAGCGAGCAAAACATTTTGGCTTGCAGCTGCGCTTCCCTGTAGGGCGTAGGTTTTACCTTTACTTCCAAAGGTTTTCTCAATATCACTCGTTTTGGAGCACACAACAATTATTGCTGGAGCGTCATAAATCCATTCTTGATCTATGCACGCATCGGCAATTCCTTTCCTGACTTTTTGATTTTCTACAATAACAGCATAAAGATATGAAATATTTCCAGCAGTTGGGGCCCACCTGAAAGCTTCCATTATTCTCGCAAGAACCGTTGGAGGAAGGGTATCACTTTTAAAGTTGCGGACGGAACGTCTTGAACGTATGGCATCAAAAACTTTCATACCTAAAATAAATAGCACAAATTAATAAAGCTAATCTTTTTATTTTCTTTCTGCATTCAAAGTATATGGACTACTCCAAACTTGCGAGAGTTTATGAGAATCTCACCTCTACGACAAAGATGTTGGAGAAAACCCAGATTATATCCAATTTTTTAAAATCAGTCGGACCGTTAGACTTAGAGTATGTTATCCTTCTTTTGGAAGGTAGGGTCTTTCCTGAGCAAGATTCAACGAAGATAGGCATAGCGTCGAAATTGACAATAAAAGCAATAGCGTTGGCGGCTGGTAAAAAAGAGTCCGAAGTAGCAACAGAGTGGAAAAATATAGGTGACCTTGGAGAGGTTGCACAAAAACTTCTGGCTAAAAAGAGCCAAGCGACACTCTCAAGAAAAAAGCTGACAGTCCGGAAGGTCGTAGAAAATATAAGGAAACTGGCCGCTTTGGAGGGTACTGGCACAGTCTCTAAAAAAATAACTTTGGTTAGTGAACTACTGACTTCCGCAGACCCGCTCTCGTCAAAGTACATTGTTAGGACTTGTTTGGAGGACCTTAGAACTGGTGCTAAATTTGGAATCTTACGTGATTCTATTTCTAAAGCATTCGGCGTGGAAAAGGACATAGTTCAGTCAGCATATGATCAGTCAAGCAACCTGGCTGAAGTTGCAAAGATTGCCCGCATGAAAGGTAGTGTGGGTCTTAAGAAATTTGGAATTACTGTTGGAAACCCAATAAGAGTCATGCTTTTCCAAAAGTCTCAAAATATGGAAGACGCATTTAAGAAGGTTGGAAAACCAGCAGCTGTTGAATACAAATATGATGGCTTTCGTATGCAGATTCATCGCAAAGGTAAAGATATTAATTTGTTTACTCGAAGGTTGGAAAATGTGACTAAGCAATTTCCAGACATTGTTGAAGGAGTTAAAAGAGATATTAAGTCAAAGGAGTTCATAGTTGACTGTGAGGTAATTGGATATGATCCAAAGACAAAAAAGTGGAAGCCATTCCAGGAAATCTCTCAGCGGATAAGGCGGAAATATGAGATAGAAAGCATGATTAAAAAATTACCAGTAATGGTTGTAGTTTTTGATGTTGTTTACCATAATGAAAAATCTTTGATAGGCAGACCTTTTTCTGAGCGAAGGAAGCTTTTGAAGAAAATAATACGAAATGATCCGTTGCATCTTACTCTTGCCACAGAGTTGGTAACTTCCTCTGAAAAAGAAGCTGAACGCTTCTACAATAGAGCACTATCTTTGGGGGCAGAAGGAGTTATGGTTAAGAATCTGAGTGGTGAGTATAAACCAGGTTCTCGAGTAGGATATGGGGTCAAAGTTAAGCCAGTAATGGAGACTCTTGATCTTGTGATTCTAGGAGCTGAGTGGGGGACGGGAAAACGCGCTACTTGGCTTAGTAGTTATATTTTAGGCTGTCGGGGTGTAAGCGGCGAGTTCTTGGCTATTGGTAAAATGGGTACTGGGCTTAAAGAGAAGGTAGGTCAAGGTGTAAGCTTTCAGCAACTTACAGAGCTCCTGAAACCATCAATAATCTCTGAAAAAGGCAAGACAGTCAAAGTAAAGCCCAGATATGTTATAGAGGTTGCTTATGAAGAGATTCAGAAGTCTTCAAACTACGCATCCGGCTATGCCTTGCGTTTTCCAAGATTAGTCCGTTTAAGAGAAGACCGTTCCCCTGGCGGCGCAGATACTTTATCTCGTGTTAAAAATTTATACAAAACGCAGCGCGGTCGCAAGTATTAAATAAATTCTGTCCATATTTTTTATCTTACGAGAAGAACAAAGTACTCTGTAGAACAATTAGTCAACAATATTAGATATTTGGGATTTTTTGAGGATGAAGATGAACACCATGTCACTCAGATGTAATGGTCGGTGCCAGAGTTAAAGTAGATACATTTTGCAAAAAGACAGTCCCTAGTTCTATTTATGGAACAGTGTTCCAAAGAAGAGTTTCAATTATGGAAACCTGTTCAATTTTTGGAAAGACTTAAAAATAATAATATTGTTTAAGAATCTATGAACACACATGCAAAGCTTCTAGCCCAAGTTTTTGACGAGAAAACAGTCAAATTATTGCAGTGCCTTCTTAGAAAGGAAGAAATATTCTACTTGAGGAACCTATCTAGAGAAAGTGGTGTTAGTCTAGCTACAACTCATAGAATTGTACAGCGCTTACTCAAAATGGGCCTCGTGACCAAGGAATCTAAAGATAAGATGGTTTATTATCAAATTACAAGATCGTCTCCAATCTTTAGAGAACTTTATTCCATGATAATAGGTGCCAGCTCGAATCCAATTTCCCTGCTAAAAAAAGAGTTGAAGGAACAGTATGGGGACAATGCAAATATTTATACGCGAAAAGATGGTAAGCAGATTTTTGTTATAAGCAATGAGGTCAAGCCCGATTTTCTTAGTTCAATTAGTGAAAATATACAAAAACTTACTGGGGCAAAGCTCGACATATTATTAGTTACGCCTACACAGTTCAAACAGATGAGAGAAATGGGCTTAGTAAAATAGGTTGCAGCATGCTTAATTTTAGACTATATAGTCAAAAGTAAAGAAAAGGTTAAATAAGGACTTACACCTATCTATGAGTTACTACGTAGTGGAAAGTGAAGTCATCATCTTGGAGGGGCTTTCGCTTTTACCAGGTGATAATAAATGATTGTGAGTGAAGAATTTTTAAGTAAGTTAAGACGATCTTTCAACCTTAATCTTTATGAAGTAAAACTCTGGACAGCCTTGTTATCTAGGGGAATATCTACTGCAGGAGAACTTAGTGATATAGCTGATGTACCACGTTCTAGGACATATGATGTTCTTGAGAGCTTAGAGAGAAAGGGATTCATAGTAGTTAAGCCCGAAAAGCCAATAAGATATTTGGCGGTGTCGCCAACAGAAGTATTAGATCGTGTGAAAAAGAGGTTAGAGGAGACTACTAGAGAAAGGTCTAAGAGATTAGAAAATCTTCAAACATCTGAAGTTTTGAACGAACTGTCAACGCTTTATACTCAAGGTGTAGAGCCAATGCATCCTACAGATTTTTCTGGAGCTCTGAAAGGTAGGCATAATCTATATGACCATTTATCTTTATTGGTCAAAGAAGCAGATAAATCAATTTCACTTGTCACAACGGACGAAGGATTTGTGAGAAAAATGCGTTCTCTGAGACCTTTGCTTGAGAAAGCTAAAGCTAGAGGTGTAGATATTAAAATAGCGGCTCCGCTAAATGGCGAAGCAGCAAAAATTGCGGATAAGTTAGGGAAGGTTATTCAGATTAAGAATACAGATTTTCCATCTCGTTTTTGTGTAGTTGACAATAAACAAGTGCTTTTCATGCTCGTAAACGACAAGGAAGTACACCCTTCTTATGATTTGGCAATGTGGGTCAGCACTCCTTTCTTCGCAAACACATTACAGAGTATGTTTGATGGTATATGGAAACAAAGTTCTGGAGAATCATCTCCTTCAGAAGACACTAATGGTGAGCAAAGTCAGGATTGAAGTGCAAGTATATCTTTTGAGTTTTTGATTTCTATATTTAATTTAAGTTCAGATAATCTTTCAAAAAATCCGGGACTTTCTTCGTATTCTATTATTCTAGAAGTAGTTATTCCTGCTAATTCTTCTGCTAGGTCTATAGCCTCTTCTTTGCTCCCTAAGTAATCAACTAACCCCAAAGAAAGTGCTTCTGACCCCAAAAACACTTCGCCTGTTGCTACTTGGCGAGCTTCCCATTTACTCATATTTCTATTTTTGACTATGTGGTCAATAAACATTTCATTAACACCGTCTACTTTGTTCTGCAAGATAATCTTCTCCATGTTTGTTAAGTTTCTGAAAGGAGTTCCAGTGTCTTTATAGGGTCCAGATACGACTCTTTCATATCTTATTCCATACTCATCGAACAGGCCAGCGAAATTTAGATAAGAACCAGTGACTCCTATACTTCCAGTAAGTGTTGCTGGGTCGGCAATTATTTCGTCAGCAGATGCAGCTATCCAATAACCTCCGGATGCCGCAACCTCTCTCATCCAAGCAACAGTTGGCTTTTTTGATTTCTGAACGGCCCTAGCAATATCTTCAGATGCCACAACGGTCCCTCCTGGGGTATTTATCTCCAATATTATTGCTGCTACATTTTTGTCTCCATCAGCATCTTCTATTTGTCTTATTATATTGTCAGCACTTAGTCCTCCACCCCCGAAGAGCCCAGAGTTACCATAAAGAGAAATTTCTCCAGTTATTGGAATTATAATAATCTCTGGCTCAAGTATGTTGTCGCTTACCAAACTAGTAAAAATGAAATTGAGGACAAATAGCAATACAAAAATTATAAGGAAAATTTTGAAGAAGCTTTTTAGGGACGAGCCCTCGTGGTGGACTTTAACCATCTTTAGAATGTGTCTTTAGATGTATAAAAGTGTTTTTGAGTACACAATTCAAAACTTTTTTAAATCTAAAATCAACCTCTTTCTTATGAAATCACTAGTTCAAACCTTAATTAACGAAGAGAACCTAACCAAGAAAAAAGTAGAAGATATCAAAAGAAAATGGGTCCGTAGTAAGAACATAGCTAAGCTACCTTTGAATTCTGAGATTTTAGATAGATGCAACAAAAGAGAAGCTGAAAAGCTAAAACGTGTTCTTTTGACTAAACCTACGAGGACACTTTCTGGAATTTCTACTATTGCAATAATGCCAAAGCCAATGGGCTGTCCAGCAAATTGTACATATTGTCCAACAGCTAAAAACGCGCCAAAAAGTTATACTGGATTTGAGCCTTCTACTATGAGAGCCATTAGAAATGAGTATGATCCTTATAAAACTGTTACAAACCGCCTTGCTCAACTTCAAAGAATTGGGCACAATACAGACAAGAATGAACTAATTGTTATGGGGGGAACTTTTCCAGCACTAGATTGGAATTATCAGAAAGAGTTTGTGAAAGGAGCTTTTGATGGATTTAATGGTAGTATTTCTTCTGATTTAGAAGAGGCGCAGAAAATCAATGAAATTTCTGAGAACAGAGTTGTGGGTCTTACTTTAGAAACCAGGCCAGATTATATTTTCCCAGAGAGATTCTTAGAGCTTGGGGCAACCAGGGTTGAGATGGGATTACAATCAACTTATTTAGATGTTTTAAAATCAGTTAATCGTGGTCATGGACCTGAGGCTATTGTCAAAGCCATGAAAGAATTGAAGGAAGCCGGGTTTAAAGTCTTACTTCATATGATGCTCGGACTCCCAAAATCAAACCTTAAAAGAGACATTAAAATGTTTAGGGAGCTGTTTGAAAATCCGGAATTCCAGCCAGATATGCTTAAGATTTACCCTACACTTGTAATTAAAAATACAAAGCTCTACAAGCAGTGGCAAGCTGGAGAGTACGAACCTGTAGATGAAGAGCATGTTAAGAAAGTTCTGAAAGAAATATTAAAGATGTGTCCTAAATGGGTTCGAATCATGCGTGTCCAAAGAGATATACCTGCTTCACAGATTGAGGCTGGACCTATCCAAAGTAATATTAGAGAAGTTGTGGTTAAAGAGCTCGATAGGGAAAATTATCCTTGTCAGGAAATTAGATTTAAGGAAGCTGGCCATGTTAACCAAAGGGTTGGTAGATCTCCAAAAAACGTTGAAATCTGTGTTGAAAAATATGGAGCTAGTGGTGGGGATGAATACTTTATTTCCGCCGAGGATGTTGAGCAAAATATACTTTTGGGATTCTGCCGTCTACGTCTTGGAGGACGTCCTGAAGCGATGATAAGAGAACTGCATGTTTATGGGTTTGTTGCTCCTATTGGAAAAGAGGGAGAAACCCAGCACAAAGGAGTAGGGAGCAAATTGATGAAGAAAGCTGAAGAAATATCTAGAGACCAAGGGCGCAAAGAAATACTTGTTATATCAGGGGTTGGAGTTCGTGAGTATTACAAAAAGGTACACAACTACAAGAAAAAAGGTCACTACATGTGGAAGAAATTATAATCCAAAAGCGTCCTGAAATTCTTTCATCTTTCTGTATTGAATTGTAAAGTCTCTGCCTTTTTCAGTTATCTCAAAAACTTTTCTGCTTTTTAATGTACTTTCTTTCATAAGATCTTTCTCAGTAAGTTCTTTAATATACTCTTTCATGAGAGCATGAGACAAGTTTGATTTATACATTAAGTGAGTTGGTTTTATTGTTCCACCTAATCTTATAATTGCCATTAACATGTCATTAATTATTTCTATTCTGGTCCTTCTCATATTAAGATTTGACCTCCTTGGTCGCACCCCTTATTTTTATGTACGCGATTAACATGCTAGAATAGCCAATTAATTGTGTCGCTTCTGCGGCTACATAGGCCATGCCATTGGCTCTTGAAAATAAGAATATAACTTGGCTAGCCATTATCAATAAAAATGCTACCGCTACAAATCCTGTTTTTACATTCTTGTTAGTATAATAATTTTTGAGAGTGAACATAAATATGAAGAACATAATTAGGGCTGCTGTTGTGTGAAACATTACGAATGCTTCTGTACTGAAGAACACCGTGCTAAAGGCAAGCCAAGTTAAAAGTATTATTGCAGATCTGGAAGTTTTAACTTTACTTGTTAGAACAAGGTACATACCTAAGAATGCAATTAAAGTTAGGAACCTATAACTGAGGAAGCCAAGTATAAAGAAAATATCTGATCCTTGCGCGGCTTTCACAGCTATGTCTGCTAAACCAAATGTGCGCTCTTCGATTACATTCCAATAAACCGTTACGTTTGTTAGAATCTTTGCTAAGAAAGATAGAGATAACATGGCAAACGATACGCTGAACCACATATATCTTCTTTCTTGGCTGAATCGGTAAATATTGTAGCTGTACAGGCTAATAATTGCAGCAACAGCCATTGTTACCGCTTCAAAAGTCGCATCAATCCCATAAAACCAAGTTGGGCTAAAAATGAACTGAACCATGGTACAACTCTTAGGTTAAAAAACTTATAAAGCTTATGAAAACCCTTTCTTTAGAGTCTTTCTTAACAGCCACTTCACAATCGATATTAAAAAAGATTTCCAAATTTCAATATGAAAGTGTTGCTTCACCTTTCATATAACACTCCTTATAGGAGCCTTAACCCTATCCAGGGCGCCATCCCTGGAACCTTCCACAAAGCCACTGCTTGGACAACATCGACAACCGCACAACTACACCAGCAACATTTTTAAACTTAGGAAGTCACGGGGCATTTATAGCCCCGTGGTGTAGTGGCCAATCATTTGAGCCTTTGGAGCTCGAGACCCCGGTTCGAATCCGGGCGGGGCTACTAAAATTTAGAATTTCTTTAAGATTAAGAGTCACCAAATTCTTTTTTTAATTTAGAAATAGAGTTTTCAATTTGGGAAATCAAAGCAGAATTTTTAACTTCTGAAAGGGGAGAAGAACAAGAGTCACAGGAAAAATCATGAGAAAGAGCATCTTCATATTTGAATTTAACACCACATTTAGTGCATTCAAAACTGTATTTTTGCTCGGTCCTGAGCTGGTCCTGCATTTCAGCAAGCTCTTCATTCTTTCTTCGCTTGTATGTATCATTGAGCTTAACTTTGTTTAATGACCAGAAGTATATGTACCACCACTTTTTCTCTTCATCTTTCTTTTTTGAGTATTCTGCGAATCCTAGGTCGTGGAGTTTGTAAAGTAATTTTCTTGTTTGATTAATCTTTAATCCAAGCCTTTCAGCTAGAACATTTTCTGAGATTGTACCTTCTTTTTCCAGGAAGCTGATTATCTTTTCGATTTGCTCATCTACCTCCATACCTAGGTACTCCAATACTTTTGATACAGGCATTCCGTTCATCATTTCCAATACCTTCTACGCAATACAAATAAATAAAGGTTTAGTTTTGGCCTACGGGGACGGATACGCTTATTTTAAAGTCTTTCTAAAATATTGCAGGTGCAAATAAATTAAGAAGAAGTAAGAATAAAGCAACCAAAGATATATATACAAATATTTTTTGAGCAAGATCTTTCTGTCTGACAAAACGCAAAAGGGCCACTTGGGCCATCCTACCTCCATCTACAAATCCAAGAGGTAAGAGATTGAAGAGTCCTATTCCAACATTTAGGAAGAATAACCAGCTTAAAAACGTGGAAAAAATCAATAAGATCCAAGGAAGTTTCCAGTACTTCGCCTCCAGTTCGGGTTTAAGCTCCGCTACTGGTTTGAAAGACACACCCAAATATGCAAGAGAGTCATTTTCTGGATTTGATGTAGTCTTTACTGAAACTTCTCTGTCTGTAAGTCCCAAAAGCACAGTATCGCCGGGTCTGATTTCGTTCATTTCTTCAACTAGAACTTCTGTACTGTTGATTAAGACACCATTTATTGAAGTAATTACATCTCCAACTTGTAATCCGGCCCGTTCGGCAGGTAGACTTGGAATTGCTTCTTGAATTTCAACACCATTGAGTTGTATAGCCGATAGGGTTGCCGGAAATATTAATAATACTCCAAGTAAGATTGCAAAGGTAGCTAGGAAGAAATTGGCGATGGATCCAGCTGCAAATACCGAAGCTTGAGTTTTAAATGGCCTTTTCTTCAAGTCCTCTTCTTCTAATTCAACAAAAGCCAGAGGTATGAAGAGAAACATTCCTAAACCGGTGTTTTTAACTTTAATTCCATGTGCTCTAGCTATTACTCCGTGGGCTCCTTCATGTACTATTATAAGAAGTATAAGTGATATTATTCCATACCAGAACGGAATAAATATTTCTGACCCTGGAATCTTAACACCAGGAATTACTAAACTTACTCCTGGAGCCGCAACAGCACCAGTGATATAATCAAATGGGGACTTGATTAGCCAAAAAAGTATGAAAATCATACCAAAATAACCAATTGGTATTGCTAAATATCCAAATAATCTCCAAAACCTCTCAAAGCGAGCCAGCCAATTAATTGTTTTTATCCCTCTTTGAGTTCTGTAAAGAAGGAATATTTTGTGTAGCTCTATCTTGTGTTTGTTTTTGTATATTAAGAAGGCAATAATAATATAAAAAGTAGCAATTGAAATAGCATTCAAGCTAACCATTAAGAAATTTGTAGTGGCAGCTTAATAAGTCTTATCCTCTTTTGTACTGAGAGATTGTGTCCATAAGATCAATATGTCCAAGGAACAACGCTCTGCAGCAGTATCTTTTTAATCCAAGCTTGTCGAGAGCTTCCTTTTTATCGACCAAGTCCTTATCTACCATCTGCTTGTATTTCTCCCATAGATGACCTACAGGTTTACCGCAGCTTATACATCTTACTGGAATTATCATTTGTATTTTATTTTTATTCCCTTTCTTTCAAGGAAGTTATCTCCTTCTTTTGTTCTAAACTGATATTCTCCGTCTTTCCTGGGTTTTATCTCTATATATCTTGCAGCTATTGCATACACCAGATCTGCTCCTTCAGGGAGCTGCTTAAATCCATTCATATCTTCAGATGTAATTTCTTCTAATTGTGATTCTGTTGGTAAGTATCCGAGTATGATTGGCCGCCTTAATTCTAAGGCCATCTTAGCAATTCTTTCATTTTCTTCCTCTGATTTAGTTTCTACCATTTTATCTGTAAGATTTCTGCCTCTTTGCCCTAGGTTTGGAGTCATTTGGCTTGTGCGGTTCATTCCTCCTTGTGTCAGCTACAAGCAAATGCCTGTCATAATTCAAATATGTCTTCCTCAAATCTTCTGACTTACTAAACTCAACCAATCCTTTAGCTATAACAAGGCGCGCGGCTTCTATTTGCGAAGCAACACCTCCACCATTTACTTTAATGCTGATATTAACTGACTTTGCTAGTGGACCAGCTAGCTCCAGAGCTTCTTGTATTCTTAGTCTTGAAACTTCAGGTTCTATCAAATTTACAGGTTTCCTGTTGAATTTGATTATACCTTTTCCAGCTTTAATTGTGGCTCTAGCTATTGCTCTCTTTCTCTTTCCGGCCACAACAATAGCTTTGGTTTCTAATTTTGCCATTTATTCTTTACCTCTATATTTTCCTATAAGTGAGGCTATTTTTCCAACAGTCATAGTGTTTCCTTTAACTCTGCCTTCTGTCAGTGCAGATTCCAAAGTTTCGGCCTCGACATCTTTGAATTCATCAGGAAGTCCAATATAGCATCTTATCCTACGGTAGGCTTCTCTGCCACGATCTTTGTGAAAAGGTAACATGCCTCTTATTACTCTTCGTACTAACCTGTCGGGCATTTTGTTGGCGAAAGGCCCGTGAAAAGGTCTTCCAATACCTCCTTTTGGCTTGAACTCTTCCAACAGAGTTTTTTTAGTGCCTGAAACTCTGACTTTTTCTGAGTTTATGACTACAACTCTTTCTCCGAGCAAAGCCATTTTAGCAACTTGTGATGCGAGTCTACCTAAAAGAAGGTCACTTGCGTCTATTACTCTCACTTTTCTCACTTCCTTCTTCATCTCTTTCTTCGCCATTTTTATTTTGAGTGCAGGGAGCAGGACTCGAACCTGCGTAGGCACTAAGCCACTGGGTCCTTAACCCAGCCCGTTTGACCACTCCGGCATCCCTGCTTATTTAACTTTTAAGCTCTTTGTTTTGTCTTTTATAACCTTAACTGATGCCTGAAGCAGTTCTTTTGGAGTTAGCTGTCCCCAACTTTCTATGTTGAATATAAATTTGTCTTTTGATTTGGTAATCTCCACTTTTCCTTTAATACCTTCTAGACTAGTAGCTTTTTCACCCATATCTAGTAAGCGCCTAGAAAATTCTACTGGATTTTTTGATTTAATTTCTTTACCACCCGATTTCGCTGTTGTATAGTTTGTATAATAAACAAGAGCTGGAGACCATTTAACATGTGTCCTTCCTATACCTAAGTTTGCGACTGCTTTAAGTTCCAACTTTTGACCTTCTGTGAGTTTAACAAGTAAAGTTTCAGGATAAGCTACTTCAATTCCTTTCCCTTTTGCTACGAGATCTTTAGCATATACTGTCTTTGGTCCTTTGACTTTAAGTTCAAACATGATATGGCAGTTCTTACAACCTTTACCTTTACAAATACAGGAATCTGGAAATTTATAACTTCCAACCTTAGGAACTTTTAGTGATATAAGACCAAGCCTGTGAGCAATTATTTCATCGTAAAGAGCAGATGAGTTTGCAGTGAAGTATACATCCTCAATTGCCATTACTGGAGTTTCAAAACTGATAGCTCTCCTTAAAACATTTGCAAATTCTGGACTTACTCCCTCTAAAAGAAAGCTTGCATCATTATCTTTAGATGATATAACAGATATTTTCATACTCTTCTCCCTCTCCTTCCACCTTTCTTCCTACATCCACCATGTGGGACTGGAGTTACGTCCTCGATTGTAACTATCTTCATTCCAGCTCTTGTCAGAGATCTTATAGCTGGTTGGGCTCCCGGTCCAGGATATTTTGGTCCGTTATGGCCTCCAGGTGCTCTTACACGAATTATAAGTTTTTTAATGTTTTTCTCTCTAGCTTCCGCAGCAGCTTTCTTTGCAGCCATTATTGCTGCATTGGGACTGGATTCTAGCCTCTGAGCTTTGACAACTTGACCGCCTGAAGCCATAGCTAAAGTTTCAGCACCAGTTAAGTCAGTAATATGAATAATAGTATTGTTGTGTGATGCGTAAATGTTCGCTATTCCTGTCCGCCCTTCTACTTTTGCCATTTCATACTTTTTCCTCCACAATAACTTCCTTTGCCACTTCAGCCACAGTTTCCTTTACAGGTGTCTGTGCTTCGTTAGTAGCAGTTTTAGGTTTTTCTTTCCAAACCCCTACCTTTTCAGATATAGTTTCTTTAATGTTTGGATTAAATCCAGATATTAAATTAATTTTGTCTTTAGTTTTCAACATCTGAGCGGGTGAAGAGTTGCTTTTCCCATTAACTAATACTTTGTTGTGAGTTATAAATTGTCTTGCTTGTTTTACAGAATTGGCCAGTCCTTCTTTGTAAGCAATTGTCTGAAGACGCCTTTCAAGTAAGTCCTTTGTGTCTAAAGATAAAACATCATCGAGCTGAGCGTCTTTTCCCACAAGTCCAAGCTTATTGAGTTTCTCAACTAATATCTTTTGAGCTTCTACTCTTTCAGTTTCTGAGAGACTAATTATTTTTCTTGCTTGAGTTCTCCAGTTTCTCAAAAGAGAGTTAACTCTCCAAAGCTCCTTTTTGTTTTTTAGTCCATACTCTCTAAGAAGCTCCTGTTCCTTGCTTATTCTATCTCCCTGCCAAGGATGTCCAGGACCTTGATATTTTTTCTTTTGCTTTTTTGGATCTCCCATCTTTAACCTTTCTTACCGGACTTTTTCTTTCTCTGTACACCAAGAGTTGTACCTTTTCTTCCAGTACTTTTAGTCCTTTGACCTCTCACTTTCTTTGAACCCATAGAATGTCTTATACCTTTGTAGCTCTTAATTTTCTGTATTCTTCTAATATCAAATTTCTTTGTCAAATCTAAGTCTGAAGATATGATATGTTTATTTTCTCCTGTAGCTCTGTCTTTCCTCCGATTCAGAAGCCATTCAGGAATACCATATCTTGTTGGATTTCTTAAACAATCTTCAATTTTTTCTAATTCAGAGTCAGAAAAATCACCAGACTTTCTTTTTTTGTCTAGTTTGAGAACAGAACAAATAGCGTTTGCAAACATGAAGCCAGAACCTTTAACCAAAGTCAATGCATGAGAGATAGGTATCTCTCCCCTTATGTCTTTGTCTCCAATACGGAGAATTGCCTTGAATTCTTTTGTTTTAGCTCCTTCAGCCATCTTAAGTGTCCTTGGTGGCCCAATCTGGTTGGACCAGCTAGCATTTATCTAGCGCCATTGGATTATTTTTAGTGTTTGGGTGCTTTTTTAAAGCTTTCTAATATTTTATACTGTAAAAAGCAACGCCGGGAGAGGGATTTGAACCCCCACATCCAAAAGGAAACTGGCACTCCAAGCCAGCGCAATACCAGATTATGCGATCCCGGCATGATTTAAAGATATCAATTGTGTTTATAAGATTATCTCTTCGCCAATCTGAATCCTTAAATAATCTAAAGGTTTCTGATAGAATATGAAGAAAAAGATAGATAGGCATTTACATGAGGGTGAAAAAATACTTTGTGTGGAAAGACCTTCTTGGATTAGATATTGGCACCACATCATGTTTAGTCCGCTTGTCTTTCCATTAGTTATAGCTGGTCTAAAAAAATACTCAACACATTTCATAGTCACAGATAAAAGAGTCCTTACTCGGCACGGTGTTGTGGGAGAGCATTCAAAATCAGTTAGCTTTGCCAATCTAACTACTGTCAAAGTTCACCAACCAGTCCGTGGCAAACTTTTCAATTATGGCCACCTACATTTACACACACATACAGGGGGACACGCAGACCTTAATTTTCATTATATCAAAAATCCAATTATAGTTAAAAAAGAAATTGAGAAAGGCATAGCTAAGTATGAAAATAAGATAGAAAAAAATAAGCGTAGCTAATTCTCTGGAGGTAGTAATATAGGTATACCTTCTTCGACTTCATAGTTAGCCTTGCACTTTTTACACTTTAAGACACCTTTTTTTTCATCGAATTCGAGATCACCTTTGTCTTTAGGACAGCATATGACTTCCAGAAGTTCTTTAGAAAGCCTTTTGGATTTTTTCACTTTTGACATATTTTGGTTAGAAAGTATGAGAATTTAAAGGTTACCGCAAGAATTTTAAACTCCCTATCACCACGTTTGTGGATGGCAAAGGATCTGGAAGATCTTTTAGGTAAGTTTGTAAGTGTTGGAAAAACAGAAAGAGGAACTGAAATTGTAGAGTTCTATCCAAAAGTTAGAGAGAGAAAGATATTAGGTATAAACTTCCCTGTTTACTCAAATTTTCCAAGGTTTGTAACATCTGAAATTTATGATACAGATCACTACTTACGAAAATATTTCCCAATAGGGAAAAAACAAGTAAAGAATTTACTTTACAGAAAGTAGAACCGCATCAGTTTTAATTGCCATTCCTTTTTTGCTTTTGAGAATCTTCTTTGAACTCATGCTTGCAGGCCCAATCGCAACTAATCTGTTTTCTTGATCTAATATTGCTGTAACTGTGCCTTTTTCTATGTCATCAGTTAATTGTGCAACTCCTGGAGCAAAAACAGGTGATCCTTGGATTATTCTTGGTACGGCATCGTTATCCACCCAAACTCTAGACATGTGCTTTGTAATAATCTCCACAGGTTTGGCAAATTTGCTAGCAACTTCTTTGTTTTTTATGATACTATTGATAGTAGTTGTGTCTTTGAGAGTAAAAGGACCACTTTTTGTTCTACGAAGTTTTGTCATGTGGGCTCCAGTCCCCAAATATTCTCCAACATCATGACAAAGTTTCCTTATATACGTGCCTGCTTGACAGTGTACTTTATAAGATACGAGCCGCCCTTCAATCCTGAGTATATCAAAGGAGTAAATTTCTCTAATTCTGTAGGCTCTTTTAACGGCAGATATTTTTGGTGGCAACTGCCTTATTTTACCAGTAAATTTTTTGAAAGCTTTTTCTAACTGGACTTTTGAAACGTCGCCGTGTAGTTTCATTTCACCCTCATAAGTTTTGGGATAATTTGAAAGTAAACCTAAAATCTTTGTGGCCTTTCCTAATCCAACAGGTAATATTCCAGTAACTTTTGGATCTAATGTGCCTGCATGTCCTGTGCGAACCACTTTCAGTAGATTCTTTATTTTGTTGGTAACATGCTTGCTTTTTGGTCCGGCTGGTTTATCTAATATTATGAGTCCATGTGAAAGGTATTCATTTAATAAATAAGGTTTTAGCTTTTTAGAAATTCTTACCTTTGGATCTTTTACTAAAATTCGCATTTCAAATAAACAAATGATCTACAGCTTCTTCTATGTTTGATACTTCCAGAATTTTTAATCCAATCTCTTTCCCCAAGCTTACTCCTGTTGAAACATAAGAAGTTTTACATATTTCCACAGAGCCAACATTCTCACAATTTACTTCTCTTTGATATTCTTTTTTGTATCCCTGCCCTTTTGGTACGAGGAAAATATCCAAACCTTCGCCTTTAACAGCGTTTGCTTTCGCTGATACTCCTCCAACTTGTAGTATATTTCCCCTAGAATCTATGGCCCCAGTGATAGTTGTTTTTGAGGCAAAGTCTTTGTTTTGAATGGCTGCTACGGTTGATAGTGCCATGGCAGCCCCAGCCGATGCTCCTGAAACTATGGGTGCCTCAGCTTCAATACTATAAACTATATCTAATCTTTCAAGATTTATATTTGTATAAGATGCAGCAGCTTCTGCCGCCGTTTTTGCTGATTCTTGAGTGTCTACTCCTGCTAGAACATCATTTATGTTCACTAGAACCTGGCCAGTCCCTGGTTTCACAATTACTGTTAGTGTAGAAGCAACTCCATTTCCATCTCGATCAACCGCGGGTGCAATTAGAGTTCTTTTTTCTTCACCAGATATCTGTTTTTCAAAAAGATCACTTATCTTTGGCAAGTTTGTGTTGGAACCAGTAATTGCGCCGAAAACGAATGCTAGAATTGCAATAAGAACAATAAATTTAAGGTGTTTCCTAATGAAGGTCATTACTTCTTTTTAGACGATTTCTCTTTTTTAACCTTTGCTTTGGTTTTAGACTTTGTTTCTTTATTCTCTTTCTTTGCTATAGCTTTTTTCTTTCCAAAAATACCTTTCTTTTCTTTCTTAGGAGATTTTTCCTTTTTCCCGAATTTTGGCTCTGGTTTTTCTATGATCTCTACTCCTAATTTCTTAAGCGCGGAAATAACTTCAGAATGTGTGGCGCCTTTTTTTATCTTTACGACTTGTGATTTCAGATTGAGATGAGTAATGTTGCATTTGCGTCTTCGAGTATTACCATCAATTGTAACATATCCTTCTTTCAGAACTTCGATTATCAGACATTCCTTGCCAGCGTCTCTGCCAGCAGTTTTCATTGCCAAACGTCCAATCTCTATAACCATAAATTTATCCTATTACGCAACTTTAAGAACTTTTCTAAAGAGTGTTGTAAATATTATTGAAAAGAGTATGTAACTTCCGAGCCAGCCAAGATGTCCTGGCCAAAAAGCAAGTGGTATAACTACGAGACCTACTAATGCCTTCTTGAGCCATCCAAATAGGAACAGCAAAGGAATAATTGTGATGAACATGGGCTTCATACTAGCCTTCATGTATTTTAAGTTAGCTTCAAGAGATTTTTGGCTTAATTCTTTCATTTTTTCCGGGTCTCTTCTGACTTCCCTCATTTGTCTTTGATATTTCTTCAAATCTTTCTTGAGTTCGCGCATTGTTGCTTGATCGCTGAACAGTTTGTAAGACAATACAAAACCCAAAGATACAGCAATGGCTACTAAAGCTATGAAACTTATTGGACTTAATCCAAATATCAATTCAGTTGCCATATCACTTTTAGTTCGTTTGGGTGCTTTTTAAGCTTTACTCAATCATTTTTCTCAGTGCGGGGTGCATGTCTACGGCGTGCTGCCTTGCGATTTCTTCATAAAGCCTATAAATTATCATAACAGCCAAAAGGATTCCAGTACCTCTACTAAGAGCCCCACTTAAATCTGCGAATGCTGCCAGTAAACCTACTAAAGCTCCACCCATTACTGTTAATCCAGGAATGTATCTGTTCAATATACTTTCCAGGACTCTTGGATCTCTTCTAAATCCAGGTATTTGTAATCCTGAGTTAAGTATCTGTTTTGCCTGTGCTTCGGCATCCATATTTGCTGTTTTTACCCAGAGTATGGAGAAAAAGATAGACCCAACTACTAGAATTGCTGTATATACAATTCCCTGCAATATTATTTCTGATGTGCTTGTCCCAATGACTAGAGATTGTAGCAAATTTGGGGAGTTGACCCATTTTACTAAACCTGATATGGGCGCGCCTCCCGGTCCGAAAGTTCCGAGGAAAGTTATTCCTCTGTTTTGCAACAGCCTTGCCCATAATTGAATGTTAGCCATAAGAGCCGCTATAAGAATAACAGGTATGTTGGATGTGTACATGAATCTCAGAGGCCATCTCATTCCATATCCTCTGACCCTACCAAACGAAAGAGGAATTTCAACTTTCATTGATTGCCCATACACACAAAGAAGGAAAACTGCTATTGTGGCTATTACTGCAGCAACAGCGATTAATGCCCCCGTAGCGTCCCCCATAGTAAGGGCTTTGAATAAGAATGGAATCCGTCCAACAGGAACGTCAGGGTTCGTTGGTGAAGGTAAGGGACTGAATCCAGTTATGAAGATTTCTCTAGATACACCTGCTGCGATGAAAAGGCCTACTCCAGAGCCGAAACCCCATTTAGAAACCACTTCATCTAGCAGAACAAGAAGGTAAGCTCCAATTGCAAGTTGGGCAACCAAAAGTAGCTCAAACATTTTGTACGCCGCCCCAACATGTATTGCCGAAGGCTTCAGACCACCCATCAATACGAATATGAAGGCTTCGAAGATTATGAAACCTATGGTTAAAATTTTCTGTAAAGCTTGGAAGTTTGCCCTGCCTTCCGGCGTAGACGTGTCGAATTTTAGCATATTAGAACCGACAAGAAGTTGCAAGACTATGCTTGCTGTAACTATTGGTCCGATTCCAAGAGATATAACAGAACCAAAGCTTGCTCCAAGAATGGTGGATAGTGCTGTAAATTGCTCAAGTGCGTTTTCTCCTAAAGCGTATAACGGAATATGTAAGAGAACAAAATAAAGAAACAGAACAATACCTGTCCATTTCAACTTTTCGTTAAAAGATAATCTTTCTACTTTTGGACGAGAAATTTCTGGAAGCCAGGCATTAATACTGCGCAGGTTCACCCTTTACCACCTTCCCCTGAAGGAGTGGATTTTAATCCAAGTTTCTTTTGAGCCCCGGCAGAGATTTCATCAACAATAACTTTTACTTTTCCTTTTAGATCCTTTACTTCACCCGAACCAAGAAGTTTATCATATCCAAATTTTTTCAAGTTTACAACCAAGAGACCTTTCTCCTTTTTCAGGAGCTTTTTTGATTCCCAATTCTTAATTTGCTTAGAGAGCTGCCATAAATTAATTACATTTTTTGATTCAAACTTAGGCTTTAGTCTGTCTCTTCCACCAAGTATCTGTATTCCTTTTGCTAAATAGTAGGTTTTCTTCTGCTGACCTCTTTTTCCACTGCCTGCTTTGCCACGGCCTCCACGGTGTCCAGCACCACGGTGTTTCTTCCCTGCCCCCCAACCGTGGGTTCTTGAACCTCTCATCCTCCTTGCTTTCTTGATTACCATTTTACAACATCTTTTCGATTAGTTTGGATATGTTTTCTCCACGATATCCAAGAGCTCCACCAGTAGCGTATGAAGTTCTTATTCCTTTGCGTTCGAAACCTCCTTTTGGTGGCATAAGTCTGAAGTATGGTTTTGCGCCAGGTATGTCTTTTATCTTTACCTTTTCATTGTTGATCATTGTAGCAAAGCCATCAAAACCAACTTTCGTGTGTTTGCGAACATAATTCTCAGTCAGAGGTTTGTTGCCAATTATTCGTCCTCTCTTTTCAAGCAACTTTGCAACAGTTTTATTATCAATTTCACCAAAAGTACAGTAATCCTTCACCTTTCTAATCATTCCCATAGTACCAGGATTATTTCTTACTACGATACACCAATTTTTTCTATGTAAATTGAGCATTTTCATAGTTCTTTCAGTGGTCTCTCTGACTCCCACCTTTCCTCTAATTCTTATGACTGCAATCAATTCTGACTTTTGAGTTTTGGAGGGAACTTTGGCTACAATACTATCCTTTTTAGGAGACTCTACTTTCTCAACTTGCTTTGTTGCTGTCGTCATTGACTAACCTCCCCATACTCTGCAATTGATACTCCTTCCTTGATTTTGATTTTACTCTTCAGAGCTTTTATACAGGCTTCTACTAAATTTTCCCTACTTCCTGTTTGACCAAATGTCTTGCTCCAAACGTCTTTTATTCCAGCTAAAGCTAGGACTTTTTTCAAGTCGTTCTCTACAACAAGTCCAGTACCCCTCGGAGCTGGTATGAGTTCGATTCTTACAGAACCACAACGTCCTCTGATTTTGAATGGGATTGAATGAGGGTCTCCGCAAGCACATTCCCAAGAACCGCAGCCACGTGCTATCTGGATGAGATTTGTTTTGGCGTTCCTAATGGCTTTTTCTCTAGCAGGTCTCGTCTCTTTGGATCTTCCTTTTCCAACACCAACATATCCATTTCTATTTCCAACAGCAGCAATTACAGCAAATATTGGTTTGTTTCCTTCCGCTGTTTTCTTCTGAGTTTGTCTGAATATTCTCCTTTTCCCTCCGCCAAACTTACCTTTGGCTTGACCAGCAAGCATGAATTCTGACTCTAAATCAGGTATTAGTGCATCGATGATTTCTGCTTCTAATACTCTTTGACCAGTTGAGATAACTTCACCTATATCTGTTATTTCTCCAGCTTTCACAGCTTTTCCAAGCTGGGTTTTTGGTTTAAAGAGATCCATAGGATCAAAAGTCTCCTCTTCTCTTTTCTCTCCTTTAACTTCTTCCATGACTTTTTCTCTTTTTTCTAGCCGTTCCTTCCTTCTCTTCTCATCTTCCTGTGTCATTTCATTTTTGACTTTACAGCAGAAAAGTCCTTCTCCACATTTTTATTAATATGTTTTCCAGACAGTCTTTCATCTGTTGGAAATATATTTTTCCCATGAGCTATATCTAGGCCAGCGTCTACAAATCCTTTTAGAGCAGAGTACATTTTAGAGCCTTTTGTAGTATCATATAGTCCGTGATCTAATACAGCTTCCTTTACTTCTGCCTTTTTAGCTGCCAGTCCAGCAGCATATCCAGTTAAGTATGCTGCAGGTAAATTCTTGCAACTGTGTTTCCACCCCAATTTCTTTAATGAGTTGGAGTTGACATATACGAGGCTCTTGTCTCCAGAGCGTCCATACTCAACAATTTGGCAAATGATGTTTTTGTTAGACCGCCTTATGACTAAACGAGGTTTCCCTGATTTGAGTAGGGCCAGACGTCTCTTATAGTTAGTACTACCTTCACGTCTTCTTCTGTTCTTTATTGCATATCTTGGTCCGCTTGCCATACTACTTCCTTGCCCCCTTTACCTTTTTTATTAATTTGTTTTGATCTAGATGCTGTGCCAAGTGTTTCCTGCTTCTGAAGAAACCACCTTTTACTCTCAAATACAGCATTCTGTGATCAGCAGTGCTTAGTTTCCCTGCTTTCTTTAACTCTGAAAGTACTTTCCTTTGGAGTCTTATCCTATTTATCCAGGTTTGTTTTGGTGGGGTCCTAGCAGTCGCTTTGCCTTTCCTTCTACCATGTCCACGCATTCTTCCTTTCTTCCGTTTTTCCTTCCTTTCTCGTGCACGGTGCCGGGAGTTTCCTACTTTACCTAAGATTTTAATTGCTCCGCTTTCCACGAGTGTGCGGATGTCAGCTTTAGTTATAGCATTCTTTACATCTTCTCTTTCACTAAAGTCTATTTTGACTCTACCTTTGCCAACACCATACGCTTTAGATGCCAGTTCTTTTTGAAGCCTTAAATTCATTTCTTAGTTTC
This sequence comes from Candidatus Woesearchaeota archaeon, assembly GCA_964344605.1. Classification (GTDB taxonomy): domain Archaea; phylum Nanobdellota; class Nanobdellia; order UBA10117; family ARS21; genus CAYFNR01. The sequence goes on from CAYFNR010000005.1 coordinate 36,986, forward strand.
CCCCTTCTTTTTTGGTTTTGATTCTGATTTTTTGGTTGCTTTCTTCACTACTTTTTTAGCAGGCTTTTTGGCCACAACTTTTTTAACCTGCTTCTTTTCTTCAACTAGTTTTTCTTCTTTAGGAGCTTCTACAGGAACCTCTTCAGGTTTTTCTTCTTTCTTTACCTCTTTTGCCTTTTTCTCCGCTTTCTTCTTTTCCTTTTTCTTCTCCTTTTCTTTCTTCTTCTTCGCAGCTGCTGCTTTTTCTTTCTTCACTTTTTTCCTAGCTTCTAGGAAATCTTGTATCTCTTTGACTTTATTATCAGTTGATATATTGCTAAATGAAACTCCAATCTTTTTGGCCTCTTGGACAAGTTCTAAAGTCTTTCTTTTTCCAACACCGGAGCTAAGTACGGCAAGCTCTGTTTTTGGATTAATTGTTTTCAAATCAGTTAAATTTGAAACTGCCCTTTCTCTAAGGCCCGAAGTAAGTACTCCTTGAAGTGCACGTGGAGTTTTGTATCCGATTGACACCATTTTTGGTTTACCTTTTTTGTTGCGTCTCATCTTAGACTGAAATCCCCTTGGTTTTCTCCAATTTTTTGCTAGCCTCTTAATATTGCGAGCATCTTGTTTAATGAATTTAGGTGTGCTTTTCTTCAGTGCCGTCTTGTGTTTTGCCAAACTTTCTAATGTCATTTGATAGGTTTACCTGCCTTTTCAGTTATGAATATGCCATCTTGGAAAACTCTGCGGTCTTTGTTTGTTAGTCTGGTCGCTTGTTCCATTCTTGTTGCAGTCATACCGGCAATTTCTATGTTTGGAGAAGATATAGTTATATCACTACCTTCAACCGAAACCTCAGCGCCAGATGGTATTTTTACTTCTATTGGTTTCTTGCTACCAAGGAAGTTTACAATCTTGAGTGTATTTTCAGACTGAGATAGATTCATTGGAAAGTGGACAGAAGCAGCTTTTAGTTTGTATACAAATGGTTCTTGTACGCCTTTGAGCATGTTTTTAATATGTGCCTTAAATGTCCCAACTAAAATTCTACTTGCTGCTGTTTTGATCTTGTTCTCTATTTCTATTATACTATCTTTTTTGGATATACTTAGCCTGCTTGAGGGAAATAATCTTGAAACTTCTCCACTTGGGCCTTTGGCTAGTATCTGCTGCCCTGAAACGGTGAACTCTGTTCCTTCTGGAATTTCAACTATCTCTTTCATTAATATATGTAGGCTACGAGCCGTCCCCCCTCTTTATTCTCCCTGGCTTGTATATGGTCTACCAGACCTTTTGGTGTAGAGATTATTATCCTTCCAAAGTCTTTAGCAGGTAGATATCGCTTCTCGAACTTTTCTATATCTTTTAATTTTACTGCAAACCTTGGTTTTATTACTCCAACTTTGTTTATGTTACCATCCAGCTTGACTTTGACTTTTCCTCCACGGGAGTTCTTAGATACTTCATATTCTCCAATATATCCCTCTTTCTTCATGAAATCTAGAACGGCAAGTACAAATTTAGAAGCAGGTCTTACGACTAGTTCCTTTTTTGCTGCCTTTTCAGCATTGTTTATTGCCGAAAGCACTTGAGCTAAACTATCTTGATTCATTTTATCTGAACTTCTTGAAGCCAATTTTGGTGGCTATTTCTCTGAAGCACCTCCTACATACATCTAGTCCATATTTACTGATATGGCCCCGTCTACCGCCACAGCGAGAGCAAGGATTAGTGTATTTGCCAAAAGCTCTTTTCTTTGTTGTATTGTGGCGTAAGAACCTTTCGCGCTTTGTCTTTCCGACTATAATCTTGTTGATTCCTCTTTTTCTCATTCTACTTTTACTCCTAATCTTTCCTTTGCAAATTCCATAGATTCTTCAGCACTGATTGAGTGCCTTTTAGGCAAAGATTTTGGTTTGATTTTTCTTGTCTTAACCCTATATCCTGGTCTTGAAAGTGCTACACTAACATCCAACCCGATGATTCCAACTTTTGGATCGTACTTGACTTCCGGAATGTCTATGTATTCTTTTATTCCAAATGAAAAGCCGTTCTCAGAGAACGCTTTTTTGGACAGAGTGTTATCAATAGATACGAGCAATCTTTTTAGAAGCTCCACGGCGTTTTCTCCACGTACAGTTGCTTTTGATCCAATTGGGAGTCCAGGTCGAATCTTCCAAGTTGCTATTCTTTTCTTAGCTTTTGTCTTTACAGCTTTCATTCCAGATATTGCTGAAATTAGAGTTTCAGCCTTATCCACATGATCTTGCTCGGCTCCAGCGCAGATGTTCAACACTACCTTTTCTATTCTAATTCCTTTCATATCTGCCTTTGCCTTTGTTTTGGTTGCCATTTTTATTTCTTTACAAACAAGTATTCTGCTTTTGTTTCGAAGGATGTTCCCTCAAATTCAAGGACAGCAATGTTTTCTCTCTTTAGCAATCCTACTTGTTTTACCTCTTTTAGTTTACCTGTGCTTCCTAATCTCTTACCGGCAACTACATAAACTTCCTTGCCAGGTTCAAACTTTATGTGCTCGTTGACTTTTCTTGAATTTAAATCAAGGACAATCACGTCGTTGATTTTGTACATATCTTTTGCCACCAAAAGATTCCATCCATTGGATAGATTCAACTGGGACTTTCCGCCACGAACCGTTGTTTTGTTTACTAACTTTACTGGTAGCAAGTTCGCCTCAGATTGTTTTATTTCTGTTAGGCTTAGCTTGCCATTCTTACTGAAGATAATCCTGTAATGCAACTTTGCTTTTGGGAATGAAAGCACATCGAAAACTCCAATTGGGAATCTTACATCCTTAGGAACTTTTTGGTTAACAAGAATGTCTTTAGTATGAATCATTTTCTTAATATCTTTGGACTTTTCTACTAATCCCAATACATCTCTAACCATCACTACCAAAGGCATTGCTGTTTCCATATTGTGGGTCCCAGGAATAGGTTTAGCTATCCATTTTCTGCCTTTTCTTGGTATTTTCCAACTTCTTGGAGCTGCCAAACTTGATAGGTGCTGTTTCTTTGCCATTTTTATTTCCTAGATATTGCCTCCACTCTCTTTTTATCAGACCTTTCAAGGTCAATTATTATAACATTTGATGGATCTATTGGGTATTTTTGTGCTTTCCCTTCGCCTCTTTTTATCTCTGCTCCTTCGATGTACAGTTTGTATCTGGTTAGGGCAACCCTTTCGACTTTTCCAATTTTGTCTTTGAATTGTCCACGTAGTATCCTCACTTTGTCGCCCTTCCTCACAGGTATACTTCTCTTTTTATGCTTTTCCTGGAGATCCTTAGATAGGTGAGCACTTAGCATTTTCTGTCTTTTATGTAAGGGAGCATTGTATCTATACTTGCGCTGTTTTCTTGGCTGTTTGCTTGCAAGCCAAGATAGGCTCCAGTTCTTTTTCATAATATTATACTTGCCATCTTAGCCACTTGGGACCATCTGACGGCTGCCTCCTTTGCTATTGGACCTTTGATCATCGTTCCCTTTGGTGTTCCCAAGCGAACGTCTTTGAGTAGGATACCAGCATTGTCTTCAAATTTTACTCTTGTTCCGTCTGCCCTTTTGTACTCTTTCTTCTGTCGGACTATAACGGCTTGTACGAGCGTATGTCTTACATCTGGTCTCCCGGCAATAACTGCACCAGTAATCAGGTCTCCGACACCTGCGGAAGCCAACATCCTTGTTCTTGTTTTGTAGCCCTTTACACTAATAACTTGGACAATTCTTGCTCCTGAATTGTCAACTATGTCTACCATTGCTCCAATCGGCAGTGATTTCGTGACTCTAGCCTTCATGTATTTCATTGTTTAGCCTCCACTTTTCCAATCACTACGAATTTTTTGTCTTTGCTTATAGGTCTACATTCTGAAATCCTTACAGTGTCGCCAACTACAGCAGAGATGCTTTCAGGATTGTGAGCCCTAACTCTTGTTCTCCTTTTTTCAAATCTTTCATATTTTGGAATATAATGTCTTCGGGGCCATTCGACTCTTACGGTTTTGCTAATCTTTGCACTAATAACTTTACCAACGAATATACGGCCACGTGTAACTATCTTGCTTTCAGCTAGCTCTTCCTTTAGGTTTGATGGAATCAAAGATACACTTTTTGTAGCAGCTGCTTTCTTAGTCTCCTTTTTAACTACTTTTTTAGCAGGCTTTTTAGCCACAACTTTCTTCGGAGCAGCCTTCACTACTTTTGCTTTAGCTACCTTTTTTGTTTCCTTCTTTACCGTTTTTTTCTTTTTCTCTGCCATTTTACTTCTTTTTCACCCTGTCCCACGGCTTTCCTTCCAAAAGGGTACCGTCGACTTCCACTTTATTTTTGTTTGGTAAGTCAAAGACAAGCTTTGTTGATTTCTTGAATATCCTTTTATCTTTGGAGTCTTGTTCTACTAATAAGGTGTGAGTTGTTTCATCAACAATCTTACCAGATATTCCAACATTAAGCTGGTTGCTGGAGCCAATTACTTTCGCTTTTAGCCCAATAAGCTCATGCTGTATTATGTTTCTCTCAGTTATCATTTTCTCTTCATTTCCATCATGTAGGTCTAACTGATTGTTATGCTTGACTCGGAAAATCCGGCTTCAAGCAGCACACGTTTTGCGCCTTGCCGGTGGTCTCCCTGAAGTTCTATTGTGCTGTCCTTGACTGTTCCCCCACATGCAAGTTTGGCTTTCATTGTCTTTGCCAAACCTTTTATGTCGACTGACTTTTTGTCAAGACCTTCAATCAAAGTCATTGCTTTTCCATATCGTCTCTTATCAATTCTGACAGTGACGACCTGTTTTTCCTTGGCAACGTCAGCACAAAGGCATAGATCTTTAGATAATCCACATACTGGACATATATCACTCATGTCTTTTTTGACTACCTCCATTTTTTATTGTTGATATTCTTGCTAGCGTTCTTCTGATTTCGCTTATCCTTCCTGGATTCTCAGGAGATGTACCACTAGCAGATTGTGATCGTAACCTCATTAACTCTTTTTTTAGTTCCAGTTTCTTTCCTGAGAGTTCCTTTTTGGATAGTTTTTGAATGTCTTTGTAGCGTAGTATTGCCATTATTTCTTAGTCTCCTTTTTAACTACTTTTTTAGCAGGCTTTTTAGCCACAACTTTCTTCGGAGATGCTTTCTTCACAGTTTTCTTGGGCTTCACTTTTGATTCTGATTTTTTGGTTGCTTTCTTCACTACTTTTTTAGCAGGCTTTTTGGCCACAACTTTTTTAACCTGCTTCTTTTCTTCAACTAGTTTTTCTTCTTTAGGAGCTTCTACAGGAACCTCTTCAGGTTTTACTTCTTCAACTGCCGGCTTTGAGATTTCAAATTTATCAGGTAGTGGAGTACCAACATGCATTATCACAACATTTATTCCAACCGATCCTGGCCTGAGAATTGCAATTTCTTCTCCTCTGTCCAAGTACTCGTCGGAAATGTTCCCACGTTTTTTCATATACCCACCATAAAATCTCCAAGTCTTGGAACGTTTTCCTGGGATCTTACCTTTGATTATGATTTCTGTTCCTAAAGCTCCGGACTTCAGTATCTTCTGAAGTTCCCTGTATCCGATGCCTTTGAATCTTGATGGACCAAAGCGCTCGAGTTCAGAGGCTATTCTTTTTGCTATGGCACTTGCGTTTAAGCTTGGATCAATGATTTCAGCAGTTTCAATCTGTGGATTTTCAAGTTTGAATGTCTTCTTTAAATCTCCTGTTAAAGTCTTGATTGTTGCACCGCCACGTCCAATTACCATGCCAGGGTGAACTACATTAACTGTAATCTTTTCTCCCATTGGGGTTTTCTCTATACCAATACTTCCAATTCCTGCTCCTTTCCTGACTGCTTTGTTTATTGTATCTCTGATATTCATCTGTTTGATTTTGTCTCTGATGAACTCTCTTTCTATCATTTTGCCTTTGCCTCCTTGGCTTTCTTTTCTTCAAGTTCCTCTGCCACAATTTCAAAGTGTGTAATCTTTCTTTTGCCTCTTGTCCTTCCTTGGCGCATTATGTTTGGGCCTTTATGGGCTGCTGAATGAATTATCTTCAGTTTTTCAGAGTTTAGGTTTTTATCATCAGCATTTTTCTTTACCGAATTGAGTAATTTTACTACTGCAAGACTAACATTTTTGGGATATCTTCCTGTTGCCATTTTTCCTCGCCTGTGAGGGACCTCTTTAAGATACCTCTTAAACGGAACAGCTTCTTTTCCTGCGGCCACGTTTTCCAGATATGCAAGTGCTTTGTTTACTTCCATTCCTCTTATTGCAGCTGCAACCTCATATGAAGCCTTAAATGAGATAGGCATGAACCTTCCCAGTACTTTGATCATCTTCTCACTTTCTTTTCCTTGATAACTGTATCTTTTCATTTTATTTTACTGAAACGTGCTTACTGGAACGTGTAGCTCCAACTCCTGGTGCTTTGTGGGAAACTTTTCCTCTAGTCTGAGCGAATTCCCCCAAATAATGTCCAAGCTTTTCAACAGTTATATCAACAAGACTGAACGACTTTCCATTGTAAATATGAATTTGGGCTCCAAGCATTTGTGGAATTATGGGCATGTCTCTAGAGTGTGTTTTAACTGGTTTCTTGCGTTCTCCTGTTAAGTGGGCCTCAATTTTCTTAAGGAGTTTTTTCTGAACGTCAGTAAGTCCACGTTTTAGAGACCTCTTTACTCGAGAGTTGGCCATCTTAGCAAACTCGTCCAGGCCAATGCCTTTCATATCTTCTTCTGTTTTACCTTGGTATACTTCTTCTTTTGGTCTCATTTCCTAGACTTACCTCTTCCAGTTTTCTTAGGAGAAAGTAATCCAACTTTCTTTCCTGGTGGCAGATCTCTGCGTCTAGCGGAGCTGAATCTTCCTCCACCTGGTGCATTTCTACTGTGTGTTCCGCCGTGCGGGTGGTCTATAGCGTTCATTGCCACACCTCTTACTCTTGGATATAATTTTCCTCTCGCTTTATGGGCATGATATGCTTGCCCTGCCTTCATTCGTGGCTTTTTCGTTCTTCCAAGTCCAGCAACGACTCCAACAACTGCCCTGCAGTTTGGATGAAATAGCTTCTTCTTTTTGGAAGGCATAACTACAGCAACTTTGCCATCTTCCTGTCCTCGAACAAATGCTGATCCACCACTAGATCTTACAAATTTACCTCCATCGAAAGGAGTATTTTCTATGTTGAATATTTCAGCGCCCCCAGGTAATTCTCCAAGTGGGACAACATTTCCCTTTTCTGCTGGAACTCCTTTTCCCGCAGCAACTTTCTGACCAACTTTTGATCCCATCGGAGCCGGAAGTAAAGTTACTTGTTCATCTTCATATTGAACAAGCATGAGTGGTGCAGAATGTCCAACAGAATTTATTATGTTCAAAATTTCTCCGCCAATTGCCTTATCTTTAGTTGCAGGCAAGCGAAGTTCTCCAGAGTACCGGTGGCTAGGAGCAGTGTAAGTAGGAGTTCCCCTTCCTCTCCTCTGTTGTATCAGTCGTTTTCCCATTTTATACTAATCCTAGTTTAGTTGTGACATCCACAGCTGGAGTGTCAGTATGTAGCTTAATGTAGGCCTTTTTTATTCCTTTTGGTGAGATTACTGTTCTAACACCAACAACTTTAACCCCAAATTCTTTTTCAATTGCCCACTTTATCTTTCGCTTGTTAGCACTCTTTACAACTGCAAATAGTAAAGTATTATTTGCTTCCATTTCTCTGACTGCTTTTTCCGTGCTTAGTGGGTGTCTCAATATATTATAGGGATCTATCATTGTGCGAATAATCTCTCCTTTGTTAGTGTTTCGATTGATTTCTTGCTCCAAACCGCTATTCTTCCAGTATTTGTTCCGGGAGCAAGCAGCTTGGCATTCAAGTTTTTGACATAGACTATATCTATTCCTGGTAAGTTTTGAGCGGATTTAAGTAGCTTGCAGTCCCCGCTTACTATCAAAAGTGGGCCTTTCTTTCTTTTGTACTTTCTTCCTCTTAAAGTTCCTCGTCCAGACCTTATTTTTTTAATTTTTGCCTTTTCAAGATTGTCCCTAAGTTTTAGGTTTTCCAGAGTTTTTTGTACGTCCTTGGCTTTTACCAAACCTTCGAACTTGTCTTCAACTATAAGTGATTTGCTGGCTGCGATTGCAGATCTTATCGCCTTCCTTCTTTCTTTCTTATTGATTTTCTTGGCCAAAACTTTTTCAGTTTGTGGGGGAAAAGCCTTTCTTCCACCTACAGCGTTGGATACAAAAGCTCCAACCCATCCAAATTGGCCGCCACGATTCCACAAGTGCTTTCTTCTGATTCTTGATCTACTGTGTCCATATGTTCCTCTGAACCTTTTTCTTCTCTTACTTGTGTGGTATCCTTGTCTTTTTCCAGCCAGTGGGTCAGATCCATAAGGTTGATAATTATGGGATTGTATAGCTATTACTGCTCTTTTGATTAAATCAAGTCTCACTTTTTCTTCGAAATGTGGAGGTAGTGCTACTTTCCCGACTTTCTTACCTTGAATTGAGTAAACATCTGCTTGTTTCATTTAATTTTGCTGACTCTCCGTTGATATTGATACTATTTCAGGCAGAACTTTTGGTTTTCTAATTCTACTTGCATGTGTGAATCTGATTAGTCTCTTTTTTGGTCCAGGAACCGAACCTGCAACAAGAGCATATTTTCCTTTGATTAAACCATACTTTACAAATCCTCCAGCTGGGTTTATGTCTTGCTCTTCAGTTGCCCCCGATTTTAGAATCTGTTTACTATATTCTGTTCTGTTATGGAATCCCATTTGTCCAGGATGTGGTACTCTCCAGGTTTTTGCGTCCCAGTTTCCGAGACTTCCAACCTTTCTTCTCCCGTCTCCGTGAGATTTTCTGTGAAGAATTTTAACTCCGAATCTTTTAACAGAACCCTGGAAACCTTTTCCAGTTGTAACCGAATGAACATCAATCATATCTCCTTCTTTGAAGACATTTCCTAAATTAATTTCTTTTCCTAAAATAGATTTTGCATATTCAAATTTTGCTTTGACATCGGAGCCACCTACAGCTAATTCAAAAACATCTGGTTTTTTCTTTCCAAAAGATACAAGTCCTGGTTGAGTATGAACAAGAACGCGAATGTCTACAGCAGATTCAAGCTGAGCTTCCATTGCTTTCAATTTTTCAGGAGAAGATCTCTTTTTAGGAAGTTTCAAACGTTTTGAAAGATTAGATGAGAGATTGTCAGCCCAAAGTTCAGAAAGAACACGAGAACCATAAGAAGAAGGAGAATAAACATAAACACGAAGAGAAAGAACACGCAAATCCGGTGTTTCAAACACAGTCACCGGCAACCTTATTTTTTCGCCTTTTGTGTGAGAGTTTGGTCGGTTGTCGATGGCAATAATTTGTGTCATCCCTGCTTTATATCCAGCAAAGCCAAGCAAGGATGGTTCGCTACCTTTGGAAACCCAGCTTCGGATTTTAGGATACATACGTTTAGCCTTAACTCTAGGCCAAAATTGTAGGCTTCCCCTTCTCGGTCTTCTTCTAGTTCCTGCTGAACTTCCCATTTATAATCATCCACGTTTTTCTTAGTCGAGCAAGTCCTTTTTAAGTCTTGCTATCTGTTTTTCAAATGAGAGTCTCGTCTTTGAGACGGCAGAATTTTTCTACTGTAAGGGGTAAACGTCCTTAGAGATGAAGAGTTTATAATAGTTTTGATTGGTCAGATAG
>CAYFNR010000006.1:0-44547 GCA_964344605.1 Candidatus Woesearchaeota archaeon
GTGTTCTAGTGGCAATTATGTGCGGAGCGAGGACTAATGTCATAACTTCGCTTGAAGTGACTATGGGTTGGAGCCATGATACAAGAGAGCTGCCTAAGCTTGTTGCTCAAACAGGCAAACACTTCGATATGAAAGAGGTTTCAGCAGATAAGGCGTACAGCTCTAGAGCCAATCTATCCGTAATTGATTATTATGGATCTACACCATACCTTCCCTTCAAAAAAGGTACTAGTACGAAAGCCAGAGGTTCATCTATGTGGAGAAAGTCTTACTTATTCTTTCAGAACAATACCGAAGAGTTCTACAAGAAATATCATTTAAGATCGAACGTGGAAAGTTCTTTCTCTGCTATTAAACGCAAGTTTGGCTCGAAGGTTTATGCTAGAAATATAATTGCTCAGACGAATGAGATTTATCTGAAATGTATAGCTTTCAACATCTCAATTTTGATAAAATTTCTCTACGAAATGGGAGTTGAGATTGACTTTAATAAATCTTCAGGAGACAAGTTTTCTTTAGATATTAATGTTTAATCTTCAAAGCCTGCCAAATCATAAGGCTTTTAGGTTTTTGCTGTTCTATACTAATATGACTAAAGTAGACGTGGACGCGTTTGTAGATATGTTGGAAGCTCAAGCTCTTAGGAATGACAATAAAGTAAGTGGCGACGAGCAATATATAATTGACTCTGTCAGCTCGTTGGACAGGAATTCTGCATACAGCATTTATTTAGCTGTCCTTAAAGCCGCCTACAAAGACAAAATAATAAATTGTGACGAAGAAGATTTGATGAGAATGGCAAGAGATATCCTTAAAATAGATGTCGCTGAGCACCAGAAAGCCCTTCTTGAACTAGATTTGTAACAAAGTTTTTAGAAACCAAATTTTTATTATTAGTATGATCAAAAAGATTAGAGGTCTTTATGTTGTCCTATCAGAAAAAACCGGCCGTGTTTTTGGTAAGTACAGGACCAAAGAAAAGGCAAAGAGAAGACTAAGGCAAATAGAATTTTTCAAACGCCTAAAAAAGAAATAGCAAGGCTTATATATTGAAGTTTTCTGGGAAAGTCATGGCAGATTTTAGAGAGCCAAGAAAAATGCACAAGGCAACTTGCGCAGAATGCAAACAGGAATGTGAAGTTCCTTTCAAACCATCTGGAGACAGACCGGTTTATTGCAGAGATTGCTTCCAAAAAAGAAGAAGATATTAGTAGAATAAGATTACCTTTTCAGATTTTAATGAATCATAAGGTTTGGTTTAGCGATAGCTGGCTTAAAAATATTGATGACTTCTGCTTCTCCTTATAGAGTCTCTAATATGGCGCACGAGCAAGACTAGCACAACGGCCAACAAAACACCGATTACAAAAGACTTGTAATCCATACTGAATTAAGCAGATAATAACTTTTAACACTTGCCAAAAGACATATATTATACAATAAATAACTATGAATATGGATCAGAAACATCCTCTTGGAGAGTCCATAAGAGAAATCATTTTTGGGATTGAAGACGGAGCTGTTGGAAATCTCGGTGTAGTTGTTGGCCTGGCTCAGGCTGCAGCTGCTACCAAAATAATTCTTCTTGGGGGGTTTGCAACTATGTTTGCTCAGGCAATTTCCATGTCAGCAGGCACATACCTTTCAGTGAAGTCCGAGAAAGAATACTTTGCGGTCAGGCGCAGAGGAAGAGCATTCGGCAGAGAATATACAGAACACAAAAATCCAACATTTTCAGCAGCAGTTATGGCCTTAGCAGTTATCTTTGGGACAGCCATACCTTTAACTCCCTTTTTCTTCTATGAATCTACTTCTGGAATCTTGCCTGCTATTTTACTAACTTTGGCCGTATTGTTCTTTGTTGGGACATCAAAAACTAAACTGACCGGAAGAAACTGGTTCAAAAGCGGTTTGGAAATGCTATTGGTTGGTGCACTAGCAGGAGCTACAGGTTTTGCTATCGGGAACGTTTTCGCACTTTAAACAAAGTTTTAATTGAAGCACGCTTGCCAAGGGGGACCCCATATGCTGAACCCCAAGGATCAACTTTGACCCACTTCTGCTTTTTTTTACTTCCCACATCAACTTCCAAATATTGGTGCGGAGATACTCCATAGAGTAACAGGTTCTTTTGCTTTACATCTTTGTCCTTAAAAAATCCTGATTTTACCAGTAAAAACCTAAGCAAGTAGTTCTGGTGTGTACAGTGTAGAAACCCTCTTTTTTTGGAAATGTTAGCAATATCTGAGTTTAAAAATTCTCCAAATCTCAGATAAGTATCCATTTTATGTCCTTCATATCTTGATGTTACTATTCCATACGCCTTGTCCAGGCAATCCATCTTGCTTTTTGATTTTTTTAGTTTCGATATGTCTAACTGCAGTTCTTCCGGAATCTTTCTTGGGAGGGTTTTCTTAGAGAAATAATTTTGGACCATATTTTGAAATGGTTCTAGAAGTTAATATCTCTTTTGCTCACAAGTATTTTATATCTTCTTGAAATTATGTTATCAATGAAAATCATAGCTCAAGGCGCAGAAGCCAAAATCTATCGTAGCAAGGACGGCATTGTTAAAAAAAGGGTGAAGAAAGGATATCGTCTTCCTGAAATCGACAAGAAATTAAGGAAATCCAGAACGAAAAGCGAAGCAAAACTAATTTCTGCTGCCAGAAGATCTGGAGTTCCTGTGCCTGATGTTATTGGCGTGGATGATAAGAAAATGATTCTCAAAATTTCTGAGATTCATGGAGAAAAAGTAAGAGATTGGATCGAAGATAATAATCAAGATGACGTTAAGAAAATCATGAAACAGATAGGACAAAACGTCGAAAAACTGCACAAAGGAGGCCTAATTCATGCTGATTTGACAACCTCCAACATGATGCTTAAAGAGGGCACTGTCTACCTTATAGATTTCGGCCTTGGAAAGTTTTCTGACCGTCTAGAAGACAAAGCAGTTGATATACACTTGTTCAAAGAGTGCCTGAGGAGCAAGCACCACAAGCATTGGAAAGCTTATTGGAAGGCATTCAAGACAGGATATAGAGACAAAGAAGTTCTACATAGGATGGACTTGGTCGAGGTAAGGGCGAGATATAAGAAGATTAGCTAATCGACAAGTTTAAAAACTCCACTTCTGACTACAAGCTAGGCTAACTCAGTCCCGGCTTGGTTAGACCAGTACGATTCTGGTTAGTCTTAATAAAACATGGCACGAATGCATGCAAGGAAAAAAGGTAAATCTGGAAGCACTAGACCTATTGCTCCAACTGACCAAAAATGGGTGAAATTCAAACCAAAAGAGGTCGAGCAGTTAGTTTTGAAAGTAGCTAAACAAGGTAACCCTTCCAGTAAAATAGGATTAATATTAAGAGATTCTTATGGAATTGCAGACGTTAAAGAAATTACAGGCAAAAAGATCTCAGTCATTTTAAAGGACAATGATCTTTACTCCAAATATCCTGAAGATTTACAAAATTTAATCAAACGATCGATTGAAATTAGGAAGCATTTGGACTCTAATAAAAAAGATAGGGTTTCAAAGCGTGGACTTCAGTTAATAAATTCTAAGATTCGAAGACTTGAAAAGTATTACAAAGTTAAGGGGGTACTTGGACCAGATTACAGTCGGAAACAGGCTGAATTATCCATAAGATAAAATGGCACAAAAACCTAAAAAGAAAAGTTCTGCTTTGAAGGCGAGACGCAGAAGAAAGAAGTGGTTCAAGGTTCAGTCTCCTGAAATTTATGGTAAAAAAGACCTTGGTGAGGTTACTGCTTTTGAGCCAAAAGAACTCATTGGAAGAAAAATCAAGCTGAGTATGCGGGATTTGATTGGCTCAAGGGAGCACACTAGGAAAGCTGTTCTTAGGATTAGTGAAGTTCGAGGAGACGTTGCTGAAACAGAAGTTTCCAGGCTGTTCCTTGTTGACAGCGCTGTTCAGAGAAAGAGTAGAAAGATTAAGGAAAGGTTGGAAAGTGTTTTTGACGTGGAGCTTAAGTCTGGTGAGAAGATAAAATTCAAGATTCTTCTAACAACTAATAATCACATTCCAAAATCCACTAGAAGTGCCTTGGTTAATGCTCTTCCTGGACTTGTAGGAAATGTTGTTGGGAAGAAAAGCGTCAATGATGTTTTTGCCTCGGATTACAGTATTAAACTAGGGAGAGAGATTAGAAAAGGCCTTTCTGGTATATACCCTGTAAGTAATGTTTTTGTTTGGAAAGTTTCTTTGGTTTAATTATTCTACAACTATTTGACCTTCTGCTTCAATATTATCTGCGAAGACAGCATAGTCTCCCTGACCTGGTAAGTTGCTCCACACATTTACTGTTAGTTTATAATCATATGTACCTACCTCACTTATAGGTTGGGCGGAGACCGCAATCTCATAATTATCTTCTACTAATAGATTATATCTAGACAGAACCAACGTGGTTTTATCAACTCCTGAGCTGTCAGTTATAGTGAAACTAGATAGAATTAAAGTGTTGTCAAGTCCCTGAATATTTTGGTCTTGTGTTGAGTTTAGTCTAAAAACTAACAGAGTTTGGCCTCTACTTAATCCTAATATATAATCATCCGAACTAACTGGTCTAGTAGTAGATATTCCAAATCCCGATTCAGCGCCTTTGGTAACTGTGTATGTTAAACCTGGGACTGACGGGACTGGTGGAGGTGGAGTATCAACATAAGATGGTGCGGTAACAGTCACTGTCTGAGTTGCAGTAGCTGTAGCTCCATCATCATCAGTTACTGTAAGCACTACATCATAAGTCCCGGGAATCTCAAAGATGGCTTGGGATACGGGATTAGTAAGGGTGCCAGAAGAACCTCCGCCAAATACATATTCGTAGCTAACAATTGAACCGTCTGGGTCATAGGAGGCCGAGGCATCAAGTTGTACACTGAGCGTAGCCTCCCCAGAAGCTGGGGTCACAGTAAAGGACGCAGTTGGAGGTTGGTTTGCTGACGTACATACTACTTCATCACCTACGCAAACGGTAATGTCATTTATTAAAGTTCCATCCTCACAAACAATACTTATATCATAATCCCCGTCGTCCGAAGGAGCAAAGCTGCCTGAAAAGGAACCATCACTTGAAGCTATTGTATCAAAATCAATAAGTGACCCACCATATGTTGCTTGCCAAGTAACATCTCCCGCAGAATCGCATGCTCCTGAAAAAGTAACTTCACCAGAATTTGAATCATAAGACCCTGTAAACTTACCTGTTGGAGCAAACTGAAGTACTGCAAAGATTGCAACAGCAGCTATAACTATAGCAATAGCATAGTGGGTAGCGTCTTGTTTACGGAAGAAAGCACCTCTTTTCCTCCTTGTACGACGTCTTCTAGCCATTTTCTAGATAGTCACATACCTCCCTGTCTTCTTCTCAAAAAGTATCCACCAACGGCCAAAACAGCAAGAGCAACTATAACCCAAATCCAGGGAAATCCTCTCTCTTCAGGCTCACCTGCGGGCGTTTGGGCTCCTGGAGTTGTTGGAGTAGTTGACGCTTCAGTGGCTGCTACTGCACCTATAGAAAAACTATCGGATGCTGACGATTCTCCCGTGCAAACGGCAGTAATAGAATGATCTCCAGCATTAGAAGAAGTAAAAGTTCCTGAAAAAGAACCACCAGAAGAAGCAGTAAGTTGATCAAAATGCACTATTTGTCCGGCAACAGTAATCTGAACTCCAACGTCAACTCCGCCGGAATCGCAAGTTCCAGAATAGCTAACATCGCTTCCTGAAACAGAATCTATATCTAAAGACGTGGCCAGAGCTACTGGTAGCATTACCAAGTACACCAAGATTAACATTAGTTTCTTCATTTTTTCTCTTTTTACTGAGCAGTGCCCGAAAGCTTAATGTTATTAGAGTAGATAGTCCATCCCGGAGATCCAACAAATCCACTCCAAACATTTACGCCAATTTCATAAGACTGTCCAGATTCGATCATTGGAGCGTTACTTACATCCAGAACTGTCTGGGTCTCATCTGCAGACCAGTCTACTCTAGATGTCATAATTATATCTTCAACTAATTGGTCGTTTGCATCTCTTATCTTTATCTTTGTTAATACAAGAGCATTAGTTATTTCAGCATTGGACTTCAAGTCCATATCTAACCTTCCTTGATTATCAAACAAGTATCTTGTGACTTCTATGTTCTTTGTGCCAGCTGCAAGGCCTTCTTCAGTAGGGGTTCCAGGTCCTCCCCAATAACTTTGGGTTGGTCCACAACCATCCGCATCAGCTGTTCCAACAGTACCCGAACATAGATCATTAGCATCGATTACGCCGTCACCATCTGCATCCCCCATCTGGGCAACAGAACAGCCAGCTGAGTCAACTGCTGCACCAGAGGCAGTTTCTGCACAATTATCAGCAACGTCAATTACACCATCTCCATCATCATCCACATCACAAACATCTCCTTGATTATCACTGTCAAAGTCTGCTTGGTCAGCATTTGCGTCAGATGGGCAGTTGTCTAAAGTATCATCCACCCCGTCTCCGTCAGCATCGGCAGCAGCAGCTAATTGTTCAGCAGAGCATCCACTTGCATCAACAGTAGCGTCTGCCTCAGTGCCAGAACATTGGTCTGCATTGTCTCCTACATTATCCTCATCAGAATCTCTCGATTCGCTTGAGTCAAGAGGGAAAGTATCAGATGTGTCCAAAACACCATCTCCATCATCGTCTGTATCGCACACGTCCCCCGCTCCGTCAGAATCAGTATCTGTCTGGGCTCCAGAATCTAGTGGGCAATTATCATCAGTATTTGCCACATTGTCTCCATCTAGATCACTATCACAGGCATCTCCTTGATTATCACTATCAAGATCGGCTTGTCCGGGATTATAAAGTCCAACACAGTTATCGCTTCCATCGTCAACCCCGTCACGATCTGCGTCTGTGTTGCTGTCGCAAGCGTCCCCTATCCCATCTCCATCAGCATCGGCTTGGTTTGCATTAACATCATTATCACAATTATCAACTAAATCTTTTATTCCGTCACGGTCAGAGTCCGCATTGGTTTCATATCTAAGGGTGACTTCAGAAGCAGTAAGTGCCCGGTCGTAGTATCTAACTTCATCAAGTTTTCCCTGGAAACCAGCTTTTCCAATCAGAATAGAAGACACGTCTCTCTGAGGATTCAATCCGGACTGCGAAATGGATGACTCCAAAGTTCCATCTACATACAACTTAACTGTATCGTCCTTCCACGTGGAAACGAAGTGGTACCATGTGTTTTTATTTAGAGTACTACTTATTGCTGTTGCTGATGGCTCCGTAGAAAGGCCTTTTCTGACCTGAGCATGTAATGAGTAAGTGTCCCAGCTATCGGTGCTATGGAAGAATATCCTCCAAGCATTGTCTTTAATTAGAATATTATAAAATTGGTCACTCGAAGATAAGTCAGATGGTGTCTTCACCCAAGATTCTACCGAAAACTCTGAAGGTCTCATAACTGTCGTGTCTCCTGCAACAGTTACGTAATTGGCAGAAAGAGATTTACCTGAAATTGCCTCATCAGAATACTGAACCCCTATCGTTGTTGTAGTTCCAGATGGAGAACCGTGAATTCCATTTGGAGAGCTATCCCTTGTATTTGAATCAAGCTTCCACCAACCAATAACATCCTGCTCTATCTGTCCCGCATCTGTTGTCAAGTCGCAATAACTTTCCGAGATACAGGAAAGCTCGCTGGTTAATGTTGTAGTCTCATCAGAACATCTATAGTCCCATATACCATATTGACCCCACCTGTGACCTGCGTTTGAGCATGGACCTCCAGGCAAATTATACACTTCTCCTGTTTGTAAATCCGAACACCTCGACGCTTCACAGACATTTTGTGTAGTGAAATCTGGATTTACAGGGTCATTCAAGTCTGCAGTTGTATCGCCATCGGCCCAATACCTAACACAGACGCCGTCCCAAGTATATTCTCTATTGGTCCATATTCCACCAGTGTTAGTACAAGCTTGAGGATTCGCAGGTGCTAACTCTTCAGTAACTTCAATTCTACACTTTCCAGACCAGACAAAAGGTGGAGTTTCCCATTTGAATTCTCCCACTTGGTAAAGGTTTTCACTTACTGAACTATGTATGCTACCTTGCGTTATTTGCCGCCACTTTGCTCGGTCAATAATTTCATTTGTGTCTAAATCTATGTAAAATTTAGTTACACCCTGTGCTCCTCCACCTGCTGCCTGATTTAAATCGTTACACCAGTCTTCCGATGTTGTGGAAACTAGATCATAATCATCAGAAGGAACAAAATCAGTAAGCTCGGGATTACTTTCAAACAAGGTAGCTGTCTCCCCATCATTAGCATAATTGTAAGACTGTAATTCTATCACCTTCTCAAGAGAAAAATCATCGGAAATCCACTCCCATTCCCAATCATTTGACCCAGTAATCTGGCCAAGCCTATGTGTTGCAAAGCAAGCATTATTTGACTCACAACTTGCTCTTGATGTGCTTGTGCCTTCATCATCACACGTGCCAGCTTCTAGAGTTCCACCCCACAGATCACATTGTTCTGCAGTGACGTCTGTTCTTAAATTACCATTAGCGTCTGCAACGTACTGGACCCCCTGAGATTCAACAAGAGTACCAGTATAGAATTTCCCAGTAGGAGCGAATGCAGCAAACACGACCACTGCAACTATACCAAAAACTATTAACCACGGCAAACTCCTATTCCAGTCAATAGACTTTCTAGAACGTCTTCTGGCCATTGGTTAAAAAAAGCGTAGGATGTATATAAAGTTTATGTGATTTATTGATAGATATCATCTTCAAGCATTTGCTGCTGCTTCCGCCTCTTGTACAACACATACCCTCCAGCAGCTGCTGCGACTAGTAGTAAAACTGATACAAGCGGTGCAAATCCAGCTTTTTCTTCAGAAGGTGCTAGTGCCGGTTCTTCGGCTGTTGGAGCTTCTGGTGTTCGTGGAGCAGTTGGTGCCTGTGGGGCTGCAGGAACAGATGGCACATCAATCCCTTGTACAGAAGGCGCTCCCATTGTTTCGGGGGTCCCACCACTTGCTCTACTTCCTCCACTAGATCCTCCACCACCTCCACCTCCAGATGGAGCTGCTTCCTCTTCGACTGGACATCCAGCTCCCAAACATATAGTTTGTGAAACTGAACTGGTTTCACCTGCGCACTGAGCTGTTACAGTATGATCTCCAGAATGGTCAGATATATGTGTCCCGGCAAAGAAGCCATTTTCGTCTACAGTATGCTGATTAATATCTGGTATTGGCTGACCGGAAACAGAAATTGTAATTCCAACGTCAACTCCGCCGGAATCGCAAGTTCCAGAATAGCTTATTGTATTTCCAGATGCTGTGACTGTAAAAGGTCCAACGAATAATCCTGTCGGAGCAAAGTATGCAAGAGAAAGAATGAAAACCACTCCTAAAACCGCAAGCCATGGAATATATTTGTTAAAATCAGACTTTTTAGAACGCTTTCTAGCCATTAATAAAGAAAAAGCGTGAGTTATATATAAATTTATCTTAGTCTAAGAGAATCAACCGGTCTTGGTGCTGTCGTTTCTATTCTCATTTCTTTGTGTATCTCACTAGCAAGTCTAAGGGCACTTCTGCTTTCTCCATGAACGACCATTACTCTTCTAGGGCTCGGCTTCATCTTCTTAACATAAGACATAAGTTCGTTGAAATCCGCGTGTCCGCTCAAGTCAACATTTTCAGTCTCCATTTTCAGCTCAACGTGCTCTCCTTCTATCTGTAAAGACCTCTCACCGCGTTGAATCTTTCTTCCTAAAGTTCCTTCAGCTTGATACACACAGAATATCAGTCCATTGCGCTTGTCTTCAGCCAGATTCTTAAGGTAAGTCACAGAAGGTCCACCTATGAGCATGCCATTGGTTGCCAGGATTACGCAAGGTCCTTCAGTAAGAAGTTTTTCTCTTTCAAGCCTGCTCCCAACCCTCTTGAATATAGGTGACAAGAAGGGATCTTCTCCTTTGTAGAATATCTTCTCTCTGATTTCAGTGTTCAAAAATCCAGGATAGGATGTATGAATGGCAGTGATGTCCCAAACCATACCATCTATATATATTGGAACCTTCATTTTGTTCTTTCTGAAATATGATTCAAGAATGACCATAACTTCCTGTGCTCTTCCAACTCCAAGAACAGGTATCAGAACTTTCCCTTTTCTGTTTATAATTTTTTTAACGGTGGCAAAGAGTTTTTCCTCAGCTTCAGGACGAGGAGACATTAATCTTTCTGGATTTCCATACGTGCTTTCAGTTATGAAAGTCTCAACTCTTGGAAAAGCAGAATGGGCAGGATTAAGCAAGTTTGTTTTAACAACTTTGTAATCTCCAGAGTAAAGAAGATTATGAAAACCTTCTCCTATATGGAAATGGCACATTGCAGAACCAAGTATGTGTCCTGCGTTGTAGAAGGTAAGTCTAACGTCAGGGGTTATGTCTGTGACCTCGCCATAATCCAAAACAATAGTATGCTTCATAGTCTCTTTGACGTCATTGCTGTTGAAAATTCCTTTCTTAAGTTGGTACTGTGCAACATTAATGTAATCTAAGAAAAGCATAGCCATAATGTCTCTTGTTGGAGCTGTGCAATACACTGGACCTCTGTAACCATACTTGAACAAGAACGGCAAAAAGCCACAATGATCTAAATGCGCGTGCGATATAACTACTGCATCCAAAGCGTCTATGTTAAACTCTGGAACGCCAATCAAAGGATATGAATATCTGTCGGAGGCGGGATTGACTCCGGCATCGATTAAAACATTGCTTTCGGGAGTCTGAAGAAGGAAGCATGATCTTCCAACCTGCCTAGCAGCCCCCATAAATGTAATCCTGGACCACATCTCTTTTTCAGTAGTGGATCTTTTTTCCTCATAAATTCTCTTTCCAACTTTGTTGAGAAATGTCTTCCTCTTCTTGCTGTCTTCGTGAAGAACTTTTCTTATGTTATCTGTAATTTTGGATCTGATGAGAGAATCCCGCTGAACCACAGGTGTCCAGAACAATTTCTCTTTGACTCTCTTTAAATTTTCCCCGTTTGAACCAATAGCCTTTCCAGGGTTTTGAGACTGAATTATTACTAAACCTCTTGCTGGTTCAAGGAGAATATTAGTAACTTTGGCTTCTTTAGGCATAATTTTCATAACTTCTGTTTCAACAGTTTCTGTTGGAGCCAAAAGCTTTGAATCAGCTCTAACTTCAATTCTTTTCTTAAATTCGTCAACAAGCTTTCTTATAGCTTGTCCGTTGTTAAGAAGAAAGTCCTGACTGTTTGTGTAAAGAATCATATTTGCTCCCTCATAAGCAGAGCTAGTTATTTTGGCTGTGCTTGGAAGTTTTCCTATAATTTGGTCCTTTATGCTCATTTTAGTTCTACTAAAACCCTCTATTCAGAGAGAATTTATTTCTTGTTTAATGCTGTTGCAACTGCTTTTTCTTCTAGCATCCTAAATCCATTCTCATCTATTACAGCAACGTCGATTCCTTCGCCGCTGAACACATCTCGCTTAATTGCTGTGTTTACTGCAGATACTGCAAGATTTATACCTTCTTCAGCTGAAAGGCCTTCTTTGTAGTTTGCCTGGAGAACACCTAAAGCAAGCTCCATTCCGCTTCCAACAGTTGTGTAAGTATCAGAAATCGAGCTTCCATCTCCAAATATAGAAAAAAGTTTCAAGCTTCCATCTCCACTTTTTCCACCCATTATCATTCCAACCATATATGGAAAGAATCCTTTTCCACCATAAAGTATTGTTGATAAGAGATTTGAACCTACTTCAATTGTTGGCTCAGATCCGGTGTCCAATTCATATAATTTCATTTCAGCTTTTAAATATTTTACAAGTAATTGTGAATCGGCTACAGAACCCGCTTGTGTAAGGCCTATGAACTTTGAAATCTTATTTATTTTCTTGGTCTTGTGCATTGCCAAGTGGCCCAAGCTAGCTCTTTTATCTGCAGCTAGAACTATGCCGTTACTTGTTACAATTCCGACGGTTGTTGTTCCTTTTTTATGTTTCATTTCCATAGAGCTAATCACTCCAAATAGAAGCTTAAGTGTTTATGTATATCATATGTTTAAAAAGCTTTTGATTGGATGGGCTTTGTGTATAAAGTCTGATTCTTGTGTATAAACTAGAGGGGCAGGGCTTTGTAGTTAATAATTAACCTAGACCTGAAGTGAAGGCTTTCCAGATGATATACGCGAATATTATAGTCGCAATCAGAGTTATTAATTTAGTTATCTCATCACCCGCTTTTCCTTTCTTGTTCATTTCTCCACCTCTTTAAATTTTTGATATCTGCTCTCATATTTATCAACAATCGCTATTTTTTCCAAAAAAAGCTAGTTGAATACCGATTTGGTCACCAAATATAAATAGAATGATTGCTAATACTGTTCCAAATCCTCCAGAAATTCGTAAAAAGTTCGTGTTTTATATCAATCATTTCTCAAAACTCTCTTCAACAATCTTAATCTCAATACTTAAAAGACTTTAGACTATACTTTCACTGCATGAAAATCTCCACCAAAGCCGTAAAATTAGCCCAGAAGCTCAAGAAATACAACATTAGTATCAAGTACCATGATGAGTTAAAAATCAAGAACGATGCAATCTCTAAACAGAATAAAAAGTTAAAAAGTAACTTGAAGCTATTAAAATCTAATACTCTTGATCAGAATAGACTCTTAGCTCAAATCAAAGACCTAGAAAAGGAGAAGAAGGTATTACTGTTGGAGTTGGACAAAAGCAAAAAAGACTATGATTTTTTAGTCACGACGCCAAAGGCTACTTCAAGTACTGTTTATGGTGCGATTAAACTAGCACTAAGGGACTCCAAGAACGAAATTTTAATCTGCTCACCATGGATAACCTATCTTGCCGAAGAACTTTCAGGTTTTAACAAATCAGATAAAAAACGCATGAAAATTAAAGTAATAACACGACTCATAAAGGAAGATATTGAGAAAGGTATAACTGATTTAGATAAGCTACGTGCTTTGAAAGAAGACCTTGGAGCAGAAGTTAGGTATAACAATGACCTACATGCTAAGATGGTTGTTGTTGACAGATCTCGGGCGATAATATCCTCTGCAAACCTCACTAAAAAAGGGTTAGCTGTAAACTACGAAGCTGGAGTTATTTTGAAGAACTCGCGAGCAATAGGTAGAGTAGCTGAGTTCTTCAAAGACATTTGGGACGACAGTCTACCTTTAACTGATAAAGCTATCAAGAAAGTACAGTCGGATAACTAAAATGGTTCCAACACCTTCCAGTAGATATATAGCAATAGCGAATGAGATAGAGCACTTTATCAATTCAAAAAAGGAGAAAACTGGGCGTGTGAGAGGAAAAGTGACTGAAATTGATGGCAACCTGCTCACAGTTAAAGCTGACTCTATACATGAAATTTATCTATCTAAAGGTTCTTTGGTGCTGATAGATGCCGGCATCTCAGATATGTTTTCTAAAACACTTAGGGCTTCTGTTGTTGATAAATATGGAGCTATATTAAAACTTGAAGTTAAAGATAGTGTAAATAAGTTACTAGACAAAGAAGTCTATATTGATTGTAGTAGGACAAATGTAATTCTAGAGCGTCTTGGCGAAGTTGTTGAGAAGATAAAAGAAAATAATCTTGATGAGGATAATATCCGAATTCTTAACTTTATACTCGGTGCAGTTAAGCCAAGCTACAGCAGAAAGAAAATCAAATTGATTGCGAAAAAATTGAATTCTGGCCAGCAGAAAGCTATAACTAATTCCCTCCAGGCGAATGATTTTCATCTTATCACTGGACCACCAGGTACAGGTAAGACCCATACAATAGTAGAACTGATTAATCAGCTTACTAAAGAAAAGCAAAAGATTCTGGTAACTGCATGGACAAATTTAGCGGTAGATAATATCGTTGAGCGTTTACCGAAAGGTACTAATGTTGTGAGGATTGGACCCTTAAATAAGATCAAACCCAAACTGCGGAAATATTCTATTGTTGAGAGGATCAAAGAGCATAAGAATTGGAAGGAAATCGAAGCTGGAGAGAAACTCATACAGGACCTATGGGCTTCGTTTAATAACACAGAACAAGATATTAGGGATGCTCAGATTAGAGTTGAAGAGTTGCTCGCTAAACGAAATGTATTTAATAAAGAGAGAAATAAACTAGCTTCCGAGAGAAAGGACGCTGAGGGAATACTCAATCTGCTAGTTTATAATCAAAAGTTACCAAATTTATCTGCAATTAAGCAAGACATGAATAGATTAGAGAACCACGCTAACTCATATCTAAATCTAGCTATCAAACTGCTTGAGCTAGAGCGTCTGAAAAAAAGACTGCCGTCACGAGATAGTTATCAAACACTCAAAGCACAAGTGAAAAAACTCAGGTTGCAATTAATTAGTAAAAAAGCGCTGTTCTTCGTGTCTACAGCTGCTGAACTAAAGAATTTGCGAGGCATATATCACAAAAAGAGGACTAAGTTAGTTGCGATAGATACCCTATTATGCCAGTATCATACGCTCAAAAAAGAAGTTGATGCCGACTTCGGGGAGTTGTATAGTGAAGACGGACAACCAGATAAGGATGCCCTTGATTTGTATACTGCTTTATTAAACCTGCTTTTGGAGCGGTATCTGCCAATGAAAAAAGAGGAAATTCAAACTAGAATAAACAAAGAAACTATGGCGTTGGAGAAAGAATCATATTCTTTGTATAAAGAGTCTCTAATGGAGAAAATGGATCTGCTAGATACTAATATCACTACAATTAACACAGATCTTTATGTGCAGATTAATAAGCGAAAAAACCTGAATATTAACAAGGAGAACATATTAGAGACTATAAAGCAATATAAGAAAAACGTGAGTGCACTTAGGAAAGAGGCAATGTCAGATATGATCTATGACGCAGATATAGTTACGTCTACGGCTTTATCTTCTTGCAGTTATTATCTAGATGATTCTGTGTTTGAGGTAATGATTATGGATGAGGCAAGTCAAGTAGCAAGTTTTCATTCTCTACTCCCGCTTCTAAAATGTAAAAAATTTGTTTTAGTAGGAGATAGAAAGCAACTACAGCCTATTGTCGAAGAGAAAATGGGAGAGAAACTTAATATGTCGATTTTCAATAGACTTTTCGATATATATCCAAATGCTTCTACGTTACTGACCACACAGTACAGGATGCATAAGAAAATTGCTGAGATTGCAAGCGAAGTATTTTATGAAGGTAGACTCAAAACTTCAAAAGAGGCAGCTGAACGGATAGTATCTATTAGGGGTAAAAAGAAGCATTTTTTCCTAAATGCAAACGTTCCTACTGCTTTTATTGATACATGTGACGCTGGATACTATGAAGACGAAGTCGGTGGTAGCTGTGCCAATAGCAAAGAAGCGGGCTATGTTGCATACGTAGTTTCTTTATTCATTAAAAATAATATAAAGCCACAATCCATCGGAGTTGTGACTCCATATATCAAGCAAAAGTTATTGATAAAGAGTCTACTAGACGAAATGAACATAAAAAATGTGGAGGTGGATACGGTTCATAAATATCAAGGCCGGGAGAAAGATATTATTATAGTAAGCTTTGGTAGAAGTAAGAAATTTGTGTTTCCTAGCTATAAGCTAAAATTTGTAGAAAACAAGACCTTAGTGAATGTTGCCATAACTCGTGCAAAAAAGAAGCTGATATTGGTTGGGGATTCGAAGACCCTCAAAAGAAGCAGTTTGTTGAAAAATGTTTTAGAGAAAGTTGGAAAAGAGAATACGACAACATTGAGTTGACCAACTAATCATCTTGTCCTTTTACGCCCAAGTCCTTCTTAACCAACTCTTCCTGGATTCAATAGAGGTCCAGAATATCGAATAGATTCAATTCAGTTTGGGAGGCCTTCAATGCTTACTGAAGAGCATAGTGAACGGGAAAAACTACGGAACAAGGATTGGTACGCTAACAACCAATCCAATCTTCTAGGGGACTTTGTATCTTATTTCAATCAGATTAAAGATAAGCCGATAAAGGATTTACATCGCCCGAATAATCCTGAAATAATTCTCACAGATATTTCTGATTTTGAAGTGATGAACTTGTGTAAAAAATCAGACTGAAAAGTTACTTTATACACAAAGCCGATTAGATGCTAATAACTTCTCCCGAAATAAGTCAAATATTTGGCCTCTTTTCCAGTTGCAAAACAAGTTTTCCCAGAAACATTTGCCTTTAGTTCGGAATTCAGACTCTTAGCCCCAGTCTTAGATTTAATCTCATCTTCTGACTTGACTGTGCCACACCAATATGCTCGTCCAATCTTTCCAGAAGAAACAGCTTTCTTTAATTCTGCAACTGACTTAACATTGACAATTGATCTATCCAAATACTTCTTTGCCTTAACATACAGATTAGATTGTATTTGCTTCAGAACACCTTGGATGGCCGAATCCAACTTAGCGAGCTTAACAACTTTCTTCTCATTAGTATCTCTTCTAACTAAAACAGCTTGGTTCTTAGAAATGTCTTTAGGACCAATCTCAATCCTTACAGGAATACCTTTCATTTCCCACTCATTAAATTTCCATCCAGCAGAGTAATCCTCACGGTCATCAAGTATAGGATTGTATTTTCTAAGCAGAGATTTAAGTTTCCCCGCAGCTGCAACGACCTTAGCCTTATTTTTCTTGAATATTATTGGAACAATTACAACTTTGTTTGATGCAAGTGCAGGAGGCAAAACCAGACCTTTATTATCACTATGTACTGCAATTAATACTCCCAAACTGCGTGTTGAAAATCCCCATGAATTCTGGTGAGCGTACTGCCTCTTTTCCTTCTGATCTAAGTAAGTTATGTTGAACGCTTTTGAAAAATTCTGTCCCAAGTAATGGGAAGTTGCTGCCTGTATTGCTTTACCATCTGGCAAAAGAGCTTCGAGACTTAAAGTATATTCAGCTCCAGCGAAAGTTTCTTTAATAGATTTCCTTCCGCGCAAAACAGGGACCGCATAAAGATTTTCGAACATATCAGTATAATAATTCAGCATTTTTACTACTTCCTTTTCCGCTTCTTCACGTGTAGCAAAAACTGTATGTCCTTCTTGCCAAAGGAATTCTCTTGTTCTCAAAAAAGGTGTAGGGTGTTTGAATTCCCAACGAATTATATTTGCCCATTGGTTGAGTCTCAAAGGCAAGTCCTTCCAAGATCTTATCCATTTAGCATAAGAATCATACATAATTGTTTCTGAAGTCGGCCGGATTGCAAGTCTTTCCTTCAACTTGCTTTTTCCTGTTTGTGTTACCCATGCAACTTCTGGTGTAAATCCAGCTATATGTTTGGCCTCTTTTTTTAGCAAACTTTCGGGAATTAACAGGGGAAAATATGCATTCTTTACACCATCTCTTTTAATTTTCCTATTGAAATACTGCTGGGCGGCTTCCCACAGCGCATAGGCCCCTGGCTTCATTACCATACATCCAGAAACGCGACCATAATCCATGAGGTCAGCTTTCTGTACAACTTCAGTATACCAATTAGAAAAGTTGGACTCTTTTTTACTATTTAGGGCCATAGATACTAAGAAAAAGAAGTAGCATAAAAGAGTTTTGAATTCGCAACGCTTTTAATTTATTATCTTCAAATGAAATAGATGTCAGAAGTCCTAAATGTGAACGAAGAAAAAACTTGGAAAAGAAAAACGCACACGGAACGACTAGAGAAAATAATTAAGGACTTCTTTCTTTCGCGACCAAAGGGGGAAGCACTTGCTAGAGACGTCGTGGGTAATTTGGCTGAGTTAAAGTACAAATACACTCCAAGCTCAAGTGCCTTGGGAGAAAAATTTAGGAAAAGCTCTCACTACAAATCTGTCGGCGAAACTGCCGAAGGAACAGTATGGAGATATGTAGGCCCCACAGACAGATAATCGCGTTTCAAATATACAAACATTAAAAACAGACTTATACTAATATTTTACATGAAGCTAGCTGTAATTGGAGATACACATTTAGGATTCGCTTGGGGAACTCCAAGGCAAAAGGATTCTTTCCGAAATGCAAGAGACGCAGTAAACAAATCCCTTGAAGAAAAGCCAGACTTAATTATTCAGCTAGGAGATATGTTTCATGAGCGCATACCCAAACCAGAAGTTTTGGCCCCAGGAATAGAAATATTTTCCAAAGCAAGTTCCAGATTAAAATCCGTTAAGATTTTTAGCAGAGTAAGAGGTGGAAAAGAAGAGCAGCTAACTAGAGAAATTCCAGCAGTTCTAGCCATCTTCGGAAATCATGAACGGCGTCCGGACCAATACGTAAATCCGGTGCATATAGTTGAGAAATCCAAGGCAATATATTGTATGGCAGAAGAATCTATTGTAGTTGAGTGCGGCAAAGAAAGGATAGGAATTCACGGCCTCTCTTCCGTTCCAAATAATATGTGTAAGGACGTTCTGAAAGAATGGAATCCAAAACCCTTCCCGAACATGCCAAACATTATGCTCCTACATCAAAACTTTCGTGAGTTGATACCTCAACTCGGAGAAGGAGTTCCCACTTTTGCTGATTTGCCAACCGGTTTCGATGCATACTTATGTGGAGATATACACTGGCACGCTGAGCATAAACATCCAACATCGGGCAAACCTATATTATTTGCTGGCTCAACGGTAAAAACACAGCTCAAAAAGCTGGAAAGCACTCAGAAAAAAGGAATATACTTAGTCAACTTCGCAAGCGGAAAAACAAAAATAACTCTAAAAGAACTTGATACTCCTAGAGAATTTATTTATGAGGAAGTTAACATCAGTGGAAAAAAGCCTTCTGAAATAATTATCAAAATAGAGGAAGATCTTGTTAAGAAGCTTAAATACCACATTAAGGATCTCAAACCAATTATCCGGTACAAATTGACTGGGAAGTTGGCAGACGGCTTCCTTCCTACTGACCTGGCTTTCAGCCGCTTGATAAAAAAGTATGATGACAAACTGCTTGTTTTCATCGATAAGAATAAAGTTGTATCATCCAAACTTGCAGCAAGGGCAAAGTTCTTGTCGGATTTGAAAAGCAAAAAAGTGTCCATGGATCAGCTTGGACTTAAAATACTGTGCGAGAAGCTCGGTGTCAAAGACAGCAGGCAAATTGAAGGCGTTTTAAGCGCCCTCAGTGACGGTGATTTGGAGAAAGCCCGGGAGCTATTAAGTTAAGAATACAAAACCAATTAAACATGAAATTCTCAAAAAACGCATGATTAAATCTCTTACTCTTTCTAATTGGAAGTCCCACCGAGCAAGCCAGCTTGGATTCCAAAACGGGACAAATGTTCTGGTAGGTAGCATGGGATCGGGAAAATCTTCTGTGCTTCAGGCAATATCCTTTGCTCTCTTTGGAACGTTTGCTGAACTTAAATCAAGAGATCTCAGAATATCAGAAGTTATCACTAGAGGCTCCGGCGCTAAATCTGCAGAAATTGAGCTCAAGATAAATTCTCTAAAGGGACCCATGACAATTCAGCGCAGGATTGACGGGAGCAAAAATTCCCATGAAGCTAAGGTTCTCAATGAAGCAAGTGAGCTTCTGGCTGGTCCAAATCCAACATCTGCAAATGATTACATAAAAGATGTCTTGAAAGTAGATGAAGATGTTTTTCTTAGGACAGTTTATGCTATGCAAAATGAGGTTGACGGAATTCTAAGGCTCTCTCCTGGAGAAAGAAAAAAACGGCTCGACGAACTTATGGGTCTTAACCGGTTTGAAACTGCTAGGAAAACTGCACAAACTCTCAGAAGTAGAATCAAAGCAGAGATTATCGGCGCAGAAAGAATACTGGCAGATCTTAAAATAGAGGACATAGAAAACCAAGAATCTTCTCTAAAAAAGGAAGTCAGTGATTTAAAAAACAAGCAAGGAGCTATTACAAAAGAACTGTCTTTGAAAGAGAGGGAAGAGAAAATTAACAAAGATACGCTCGACAAAATCCGTGGAGAAGCAAGAGCTTTTGAATCACTTTCTGAACGAATCAGGAGCAAGGAAGCACAAATAAGTGATATAACCATGAGACTCGCTGGAGTGGAACTTAATCAAACTCAAGAGCAAGTAAAGATTAGAATAAAGGAAATTCAGGAAGAACTGGACAAGCTTGGAGAAAGGAAATCTGTAATCTCCAAGTCATTATCTGAAAAAAATTCCTCCCTTGTTGGCCTGGAACGAGAAGTTGCTGTTTTAGAAACGAAAGCAAGGGATGCCCTACAGAGGCTCGGTGAATTCCAAAAAATTGAGATTGAAATTGAATCTTTGAAATCAAAACATGGTATTTCTGATCTGAATGCAGAAATTATCAAAATCAAGTCTGAGATAGAAAGCAAAGATGAACAAGTTAAAATAAACTTAGCCGAAATGGAAACTCTGAGACGACACTTAGAAGAATTGAGTTCCATGGAAGGACTTTGTCCTCTTTGTAAAACATCACTTAATAAACAAAACAGAGAGCAACTGATATCAAACATAAAAAAAGATTTGGCAGAACTTCTATTTGAAAACAACAAAGCAAGCAAAGAATTGGACAATCTCAAAAAGAAAAGAAGTGATTTAGAAAAAATAGCTGAAAAGTACAGTCGTAATATACAAGAACTTGAAAAAAAAGAGCAGATAAGAGCTGACAAAAACAAGGCCGACGCGGAGCTTGAAAAGTTGGGAGGCAAACTTTCGGCTCTAAAAAGTGAAATTTTCAAAATAGAAAATCTTCTAACAGATACGGAAAAATCAATTTCGAACTTCTCCGAAGAGCGGAACAAGTTGTTGGAAAGCAAATATCTTTATGATCAAAAGGAGCGTAAATCTATATTAGAAAAAGAATTGGTGAAACTTAATGAAGAAAAAAGTAAGCACAAAATAGACCCAGACAAAATAAAGGAAGCCGAAGAAGTATTTCAGACTATTGTACGCAGAGTTCAAGAGCTCAGAACGCAGGGAGAAGGACTGACGAATCTACTGAACGAGAAACTAGCCAGATTACAAGAAGTTGAAGGAAAGAAAGGACGCCTTAAAAAAGTCACATCTGATTTGAAAAATTTGCACGGTAAGGCGGAGTTTTTAGACAAGTTCAGAACTGCATTACAAGCCACCCAACTAACTTTAAGAGATGAGTTAATACTAACTGTTAATGAAGTTATGAGTTCTGTCTGGCTGGAAATATATCCTTATTCGACCTGGTCCGGAGTCCGCTTGTCTGTTGATGAAAATGATTATATTTTGCAAATTAAAGACGCAGAAGGTAATTGGGTAAATGTGGTGGGATTTGCTTCAGGTGGAGAGCGCATGCTGGCTGCTTTGGCCATGAGGATATCTTTTGCTAGAGTTATGGCACCAGGAGTAAGTTTACTTATTTTAGACGAACCAACACACAACTTGGACGAAAAGGCTGTTCAAACTTTAATTGAAGTCCTTCAGGAAAGAGTTTCAGAATTCTTGGACCAAATATTTGTAGTCACACACGAAGAAAAACTTGCGGAAAGTGCGGGCAATATTATTCGACTATCTTCCGCTTAATTTCTGGAAAAGGAAAAACATCAACTAACCTACCTACTAACTCGCCTCCGGAAAAATCACTTCTCCTATCTGCCCTAAAAACCTCATCAGCTAATCCATCTTTTTCGGTAATTTTGTAGTTTACAGACCCGTTGGACACATGGATATAGGGCGACCTACTTGAATCTGTGCCGAGAGAAGTGTTAGTTACATACATCTCAACAAGTTCGCCGTCTTCACCTTCATCCACAGTTAAAACAACACCTTTAGGATTGCCCCACAATGTACTAAGAACTTTATTAAAATAAAGCACATCATCACAAATATGTTGTATAACCGTTCCATCACTTTCAGGTTCTCGAGTTAAAGCGAAATAATTCCCACTTGACTTCAAAATATGTACATATGGATGCGTCTCCACATAATTTCTAACATCTTCAGGCAAGATCTTTGTATCATCACACATAATCGTATCTTTTTCCAGAAGATCAATAATATCTAAAGTGTCCATGAGAGGTGCTGTTGATACTACATCATATATCATATCTAAATGTACGGGCACGTTCTCACAATATCCTCGTGAATCTTTGCCAGGTAAATCAACAGGTGAGTTATAAATAAATGCCTGTCCAGAGATATCTATTATGACACTGGCCCTAGGATCCTCATCCACGTCGGAACAAAAGATTCTTACTGAATGTTGAGTAGTGGCCCCCATATCTATGACAGGTCCGCCTTTCTTTATGCAGTCAAAAACTGTCTTGTACTTTCTGGCCATAAATCCCTCATAAAAACCACATACAATAAAAACATTCCGAAATTGATTATATTAAGATATTAAATATCATAAAATAAGATAGAAAACAAAAGTTAAGAAAAAGGGAGCCCTCTCCCTTTAAACTTTCTTAAGTTTGTCTGATACTTCCTTTACAACGTCAGGCTCGTTTGGCAAAGAAATGTTCTTTCCTCTGCTAAATCTCTTTGAACCCTCTGGTGTATAGAAGCCCTTAGAGATTGAGATAAACTCATTCTCTCCTTCGTCTGAAATTGCCTTTTTACGGGCGATCTCAACAAAGCTGTTTCTTCCGAACTTCACTTCTTCGGCTTTTATTGTTTTAAATTCCACTTGTTCTGACATTTTTGGTTCTCCACAGCCTTTAGCATAAAGCAAAAAGCTGTTTTCGGTGAGAATAAGCATAAATTTAGCTTTTTAAATGTTGTGATTATGTGAACTTAAACCTTAAATATTCCTAACTGTATTTCATTTCATGAGCTTTCAAGCAAGTATTGTTCTCTTTGTTTTGGGACTTTTGGGCCTGTGGGTTGGAGCCCATATGGCTATAGATGGTTCCCTTAGGATCTCCAAGCAACTAGGTATTTCAAAACTGTTTATTGGGCTAACAATTATCTCAATCGGAACGTCTTTGCCTGAAATATTTACACATATTGCATCTAGTTTAAGTATCTTGAAAGGGCTAGATGCCTCTGGAGTAGCTGTAGGGACAAATATAGGCTCTAATATCATACAAATAACCTTAATACTTGGATTAGTGGGTCTTCTAGCTAAGGTAAAGTCCTCCAAAACGATTCAGAAAAGGGACGGGCTCATTATGCTTGGGGGCATTGCTCTGCTTTGGCTCCTGGGCCTAAACGGCTTCATATCTAGATTAGAGGGGGCTGTACTGGCTGGTTTGTACATTATTTACTTATTTTATCTTTCACGCAAAGAAAAGAATTTGGAAGAGTTATTTGAATTTGATAAGAGCAACAGTCACAACAAGCTAATTCTAAGCAAGCAAGCGAGACATAATATTGTGGTTGCCTCTGGAGTGCTCGTAGCTGGCATCGCAGTCCTTCTATTAACATCGAAATTAGTAGTTGATAACGCTCTGTTCCTAGCAAACTTCTTCGGAATAGCACAAACTCTCATTGGAACTATGGTTATTGGAGTGAGTACAGCTCTCCCAGAACTTACTACAGCTTTGATGGGGATTAAACGTGGAGCAAAGAATCTTTCTCTAGGAGTTCTTATCGGATCGAATATAACAAATCCTATGCTTGCGCTTGGAATTGGGGCAGCTATTTCTGGATACACAATGGCTAAAGAACTTCTTTGGGTGGATTTACCCTTCTGGTTTGCCATCTCCGCAATAGCTTTACTGTTCTTCCAAAAAGATCACAGGCTCAGCAAACCAGCTTCATACATACTAATAATATCTTACGTAGGTTTTGTAGTTTACAAGTTCTATTCAGGCGTTCTATAAACCTTTTATATACACATGGTGCCAGAAAGGCATATGTAACAGAAGACCAACTATTACCAAAACCACAACATATGGTTGTAAAGTATCAAAAAAGAATGCTCCAATCCCTATCCCAAGAAAAAGTTTTCCAAGCATATGTGTCGTAAAATGGAGGAATCTGACTCTCCTATGACGTTGCCTTACTCTTCGAAGAAACTTATTAAAAGTCGCTTTTCGTTTGACCATCATTGTTAGCTAAAAAGTCTTTACTTAATAAGGTTTTTTGATGGTCCAGAGTGGCAAAAATTTTATAAGTCAAACAAGTCTCGTCTAGTTATGGCTAAGAAGCCGAACTTTGAATGTATGATTTGCGACCATAAATGCTCTGTCAGGAAAAAGGGCTTCCATTTAGGTATTTGTAAAGAATGCGTACGGAGGATTAAAATAAGCTGGCCTGACGGTAAAGACGTTGAGGTCATTTCGGATGAAAAACCACTAGATTGATGGTATTAAACTACTACTCAGATAGGCTTGTTGGAATAGTTTTCTTCCTTGCAGTAATTGTCCTAATAGGAATGTATTTTTTTCCAGACGGAACACTGAATATAGTTGGCTTGGCAGTAGCTGGAATAAAACCTGCTATCGAACTCCTAACTGCAATAATCGCTGCCTTGGTAGATGTCTTCACGACTGCTTGGCAAGGTGTTTAGCTTTTGATTGGTTAAGTTTAGTTATACTTTTATAATCCATTTACCATACTATGTCATGATTCACCTGAAGGATATGCTTCTGCTTGGATTTGTCGTATTTTCACTAATTTTATTAGCTGATGACGGAGGAGAAATAAGAAGTAAAATAAGCAACTTTGCAGAATCCGTTGAGAATCCAGAACCTGAGATTTCTGCCGCTTCAGTTGCTCTCCCTAAAGATTCCACCCCTGAAACCGATACTGCCGATGAGTATAGGAAAGAAGCAGATAGCTTGAGGAAGAAAGGTGATTCTCAATATGGTTTAGCGCTTGCGGCACTTGAGAGAGAGGACTGGTCAGAGTGCCTAAATAGATGCATATCTTCTAGAAATTACTACGCACGCTCAATTGATCAGTATGAATTAGCCATAGAAGACTGGGAAGATGTTGATACAGAGTCAAACCCTGTACTTAGAGCCTTTATAGGCACTTCCATAGAGTATTATTCTTGCATTCAAGAGGTAAGTACCAAAGGCATGGAACTCTGCATAGTAACTGAGGAATTCTGTCTTGAAGAGTCTCAAGATGAATCTGGCAACATTGTGATGGTCGAAGAGACCCGTACATCTTTTGATGAAACTGAAGAAAGCTGTGGAGCTATTTTAGAAGGAATTTCTGGTTCAGAGTAGTTTACTCTTCTTTTCCAAAGTTGTTCAAATAATTGGTTTCTCCATTTTTCTATGCCTCTGAGTGGACAAAATCTGAAAGCTCCGGATGCTCTTACAAATATTTCTCTAGGTCGTCTTCTTTTTAAGTTAGTCCTAAAAAAGTAGGTAAATTTACCTTAAAAAACTGCAAATCTTTATTTGTCCACTAAGTATATATTTGTTCGCCAAATAATAGCCTTTTGGATCTAACTTGTAAGCGTCCTCTACCTGACTCCCACGCCGTGTGAATACCTCTCCACCACTCGGGACAAAATAATGTCTATTAAATAAATCTATTTTTGACTCGTATCTCTGTTTGTATTTTCTGAATAAAGCAAGTTCCTCTTTTAGAAATTTTTCTTCGGGAAGCATAATAAATCCAGCAACTCGGCCCATAAAAACATTTTTTAGGACGAGAGCAAAGTGCGGGTGCCGAGATTTGAACTCGGGTCGCAACGTTGGCAACGTTGAGTGATACCAGACTACACCACACCCGCTCAGTGGGCCCGACGGGATTTGAACCCGCGACTTCTTGGTTAAGAGCCAAGCGCTCTAGCCAGACTGAGCTACGGGCCCGATAATAAAACACTAGAATATTCGCTTAAAAAGCTTTCTTATGATAGAGATAAAATAAAAGAAGAAAAGAATTACACAACTATAGAAGCTGTGTAGCTATTAAGAAACCAAGAATTAGTCCAACTAGTAGACCTTGAACGAATTCCTTAATCCCATACTCGATTTCCTCGCGGCTTAGTTTGGCCATTTTTTAATCCTCCTACCTATTCTTTCCTGGCAAAGCCTCTCTCAATTCAATGGTTCCGTGATACAACAATACTGTACCTAGACCATAGAACAGAGGGAAAAGCCAAAGCTCTTTACCTGTGATCAGTGGCATGTTAGGAACTAAAAGTCTGTTTGCTGCCAAAAAAGTTCCGTAAAGTCCGAAGCCGATCCAGGTTGCACCCAAAAAAATAAAGAGCTGACCTAAATGTTCATGCCGTTTTAGGTTGTGTCTCACCATTCTAGTAGAACTAAATGTATACTCCTTTATATAGTTTATCTAATCTAAAAGCGGTGGTTACAGAAATAAGATAAAGCTTTTAAACGCACAGAAAGCAGATTTAGCAATGGGGCCGTGGGGTAGCTTGGTATCCTTCCAGGTTTGGGACCTGGCGACCGCAGTTCAAATCTGCGCGGCCCCACTTTCTAAAAGAAAATATATTTCAGAACTAATATTCCAACCACCAATCCACCCAAGATCTGACTGTAAGTATGACCCATAAGTGCCCCAAGTCTCTTAATGTCTATTTGAGTGATAGTATCGAACACTTCGTCCAAATAATCAGCTGTGACCTCAAATAGCATCTTTATATCCAAAACATAGATTATCCAAAGTAAGGACATAAACAAAGCCACGAAGAATAGATTGCTGAGACCTTCCAAAATATAAACACTACCAGTTACCGCAGTCACAAATGCAGTGTGGCTGCTTGGGAATCCGCCATAACCTTTATACAGAACTCTGAAAAAAGGTTTTCTTTCTTTTATGCTCCAGATTATGGCTTTGGCAAACTGAGATATAATTGCCGCCAATACTGGTGCTACAAATAATTTGTTAGACAAAAGAGTATTAATGAGCTGAACCATGTTGTCTTCTAACGGCAGTTATATTAAAAGTTGTTGCTGGTTCTTCAGATAGATTTTTAAAAGCACTTCTAAATATTAACCTAATGAAACTACTAAACTGGAATATGTTTTACCAAAACAGTGAAATGGAGGATGCTTTAGACTTTGTGTACTCCCAAGATGCAGACATCATTTCCTTACAAGAAGTACCTTTGGAAGCTGTTAAACTAATGAACTCCAACTCAGATTACCATTCAAGATTCGCAATAGACTCAATCAACAGAGAGCCAAATTATTTAGCAATACTATCAAAAGAGGAACCAATAAAAGAGAAATCTTTCCCATTAAAGATTAGAAAGGAAAAATCACTGCTTGCTAGACTTTTAGGATGGAATGAAAGTGTTCATGGATTGTATTTGGACGTGCCACACGAAGAAGACCAGTTCAGAGTTCTCAATATACATCTAGAAAATTATGCTGGACCTCTCAGAAGAAAATCCCAACTTGAACGTGCTCTTAAATTTGTTGCAGGAGGAGTAAAAAACAAAATTGTCTGCGGAGACTTTAATTCTTTTGGTCGAACTCTTTACAACCTTGCGGTCGGAATCCCATTTGGATACAAATTGAAAGAATTTTTCATCAACGAAAAGAACCTTCTTAAAAAAACTCTCAATAAACATAATCTACAAGATCCATTCGAAGACACGGTAACTTATCCAAGCATACAACTATGTTTAGATAAAATTTTAACTCCAAAAAGTATGAATGTAAAAAAAGAAGTTATCAAAGAATTATATGAATCTGACCACTACCCTATAACATTAGAAATTGTTTAGTCAATCAAAAGAAGTGCAGCCATCACAACCATTCCAAGAATGAACCAAATTAATTGTATCAAAGATTTCTTCCAATCCAATTCCTTATGGAGTTCAGGAATTAAATCTGCAACTGCTATGTAAATAAAGTGTCCTGCTGCCAATGGAACTAAAAAAGTTGTTACACCTTCAACAGCTGACGCCGCAAGCAAAGCAACGACTGCCCCTACAACAGCAGTTATAGCACTCAAGAAATTGAAGAAAAGTGCTTTGCTTCTGGAAAAACCTCCATGAAGAAGTATTCCAAAATCTCCTATTTCTTGTGGTATTTCGTGCAAAGCTACAGCAATTGTTGTGGCTATTCCAACAGGTATTGCAATCAAATAACTTGCTCCAATTATTACTCCATCTATAAAATTGTGTA
Organism: Candidatus Woesearchaeota archaeon; assembly: GCA_964344605.1. Classification (GTDB taxonomy): domain Archaea; phylum Nanobdellota; class Nanobdellia; order UBA10117; family ARS21; genus CAYFNR01. The sequence goes on from CAYFNR010000006.1 coordinate 28,069, forward strand.
CTCCATCTCCAATTAGATTTGTAACTGCAAAAGGCCTCAAACCATCGTGCGAGTCAATGTGACAGTGATGCCAGTGTATAAACTTCTCAATTATAAACATAGATACTATTCCCAAAAGAACATACAAAGATATATTCAATCCAAATCCAACTTCTTCGACAACCTCTGGCAACAAGTGAATGAAAGCATCTCCTATCAAAGCACCCGCTGCAAAACTAACCATATATATTAGAATCTTATTCAAAGCATCCTTTTTCATTGAAATGGTGAACAAACCAACGAAAGCAATTAGGCTAATTGCTAAAACGCTCAGAACAGTATAAGTCCATACTTGTGGTTCAGGCATGCCTCAAATTGATGTTAGGTGTTTTTAACTCTTTCTAAAAATAGGCTTCAAAAATTTCCAAAGAATTTTCTTAAATTTCCACTTGATGCTCATTTTCCGTTGAATTCCTTCTTGTATTTTGCAGATTGGTAGACTGAAAATAGTATAAAAGCTACTCCAATTCCTGCAGATGAGCTACCCACAACTTTTAGCCAGACGAACGCCTCTGAGAATCCTAAAAGCACTGCACCAAACAAGATAAACGCAAGTCCAGTCCTGACAAACGCAAGAACCGTTCTGTCTTGAGCCAACTTTGTTCTCTTTAATTCTAGTTGCAAACTGATGTCTTTTCCGCTCATACATTAATTTTGTAAGGGTCGCCCTTTATAAAGTTTGGGGCTAAAATTTCCATGTTGGTAAGCCCCGGGAGGGATTCGAACCCTCGACCCCTCGCTTACGAAGCGAGTGCTCTGGCCAGACTGAGCTACCGGAGCTCTGTTTATTTGAATGTGTATAACCTTAAATAAATTCAGTTTAAAAGATTATTGATGGGAAAGCACGCGGATCTGTACAAACAAGCTTCTGGAGACATTCGCAAAGCAGGCCACTTGTTATACGTCACTTTTAATCTGGTCCAGGAGGGGAAATTGCTCACTTCAGTTGTGGAGCATATAAACTCCGGAACATCCAACGCACTTGAAGCCCTTTTGGAATTTGAACGCACAAGTAAAAACATTGAAGCATTTCCAAAACATATGGGAATGATGATGGAAATCTATGAAAAGAAAGTTCAGGGAAGACGAGAGCTTGACCCAAAATTCTTGCAGTTGATTCGAAAGCTCACAAACCTAAAAGAACATATCAATCAAAGCAGCATGACTTTCAGAAAAAATGACAAGTTCGTATTCGCTACAGACAGATACGAAACAAAATCAATCGACTTGGAACTAATTAAAAAGTATTATAACATTTCAAATGAATTCATATCTGAAGTGGAGAGGATAATTTCTAATGGATAACCTACTTGATCCAACAAAGAAAATAATCTTTGCAGAGTACTTGGTTAGTCGCGACGACCCAGAACCGTTTTTAGTTGGAGTCCATAGGCACGTGCTAGAAGCTTCTAAAGAAGTTTTAATGGTTCTGACAAATTTAGGGGAAAAAGAAATAGACAGTCCACAAGTTGTCAAAAGGGTTCTCAACAAGTTTGATGAAAAAGAACCAAAACAGTTCTTCAAATTCTATTTGGATCTGAAGAAAAAGGATACTATAAACAAGGTCACGGCAACAAATGCTTTAAATAAAGTCAAAGAATTTATGAAATGGGTCGAAGAGCATAAGAAATGAAAAAGTTAGGTAAAGTTGTCCCAGATACTAGCGCTGTAATTAATCGCATAATTACTGCTGGTCTGGAAGATAAAACCTACTCAATTTCTGAAGTTGTTATACACAAAGCCTTAGTCTCTGAGTTGGAAAATCAGGCAAATCAAAAGAAAGAAACAGGATTAATTGGTCTGGAGGAACTCAAAGAACTTGCAGCAAACAAAAAATTGAAGCTTACTTTCGGAGGAAGATTACCAACTCCAGATGAAATCAAACTCGCAAAGCGGGGCTCAATTGACGGAATGATTAGACGCCTGGCCGAAGAGCTAAATGCAACTCTTATAACATCAGACCTCGTTCAGGCCCAAGTTGCTGATGCTGTTGGAGTTAAAACAGTCCATATTCCGTATGTAATAGAAGAAAAGGAGCTTATTTTCTTGAAGTATTTCAAACCAGGTTTTATGTCTGTTCACCTCAAAGAAGGAGAACCTGCAAAAGCTAAAAGAGGGGAGCCTGGGAACTGGGAATTTATTGAAATCACAAAAAACAAATTAACTTCTGAAAAGCTTGAAGAGGTAGCCGACCAGATTCTTGAAGCTTCAAGGACATTGGATGAAAGCTTCTTGGAAATTGAAAGAAAAGGCAGCATAATTGCACAGATTAGAGATTTTAGGATAGTTATTACAAAACCTCCACTTTCCGAAGCCTGGGAAATAACACTTGTTAAACCAGTCAAAGTCCTAAAACTTTCAGAGTACGATTTAAGTCAGGCCCTAAACGACAGACTCTTGGCCAGAGCTGAAGGAATTCTAATCGCTGGAGCTCCTGGACATGGAAAAAGCACATTCGCGCAGTCCTTAGTTAAAGAGTATGCAAAACTAAATAAAGTTGTAAAGGCCTTAAAATCTCCAAGGGACACTAAATTTCCAACAGCAGTTACTCAATATGCTTACACCAAAGCAAGTCAGCAGGAGATTAAAGATATTCTACTTCTAACAAGACCAGATTACACTTTATTTGATGAGGTGCGTGGAGTCAAAGACTTTGATTTGTTTAGTGACATGCGGCTTGCTGGGGTCGGAATGGTGGGTGTTGTTCACGCAAACAAGGCAATTGACGCTATTCAAAGATTCATTGGGAAAGTGGAACTTGGCATGATTCCTTCTATTATTGATACTGTAGTCTTCATCGAAAATGGAGCTGTCAGAAAGATCTACAAGTTGAAAATGACTGTAAGAGTACCGACCGGAATGACTGAAAAGGACTTGGCAAGACCGCTTGTTGAGATTGTTGACTTCGAAACAAAGAAGTTGGAATATGAAATCTACACTTATGGAGATGCAACAATAGTTATTCCTATTGAAGAGGTCTACGCATCAAAACGTGAGGCTGAACATGGCACCAGAGAACTTAGATGGAAACTCAGAGAAACAGGGAAGTATTTTGAGTTTGTATTCTTTACTCCAGCAAAGAAAGCCGATGTCGTTATTAACGGGGTGCTAGTTGGTAGTCTGCCCCTGAATAAGGGCAGGACAATAAAAATCTATAAGCGGAGTCAGCTCGGAAAAGAAGTTCTTAATGCGCTTAGAACAAGAGGAGAAATTAGGTTCGAATGATTCAAAAATCAACTTTTATTAAAGTCTGACTTCACTGGGAACCGTTTTTGCAACTCATGTATTGCCTTTCCTTCAGTACAGTTTCCGTGTAAAATATTGTAAATTCCCCATTCATAAGATGAACAACTGACTTATACAGTTCGTCACGGAAAAAGTTGTGAATGGCCAAAAAGTAAGATTTTTAAACCCAAAATACAGCCATCATCTTATGGAAAGAGCTAAGTTGCATGATGTAGATATAGATGAAGAACCTGTAAGTGCAAACGCACCTAGTATTTTGCGTACCGAGGGTCTTGCTCATTGTATAAGCGTCGGAATTTACACACCAAATGGAACTGGTCAGCTATGTCACTATTCCAACGGTAAAGATGCTTTTGACTTTCTAAACAAAACCACTCAAGAACAGAGGGCACATACTGTTTTTTTAGCTGGAGGATACACTGCTGTTAATCTACCTCCTAAAGATGTTGAAGAAACCCGTTCGTGGCTTGAAAGAATCCGAGAACTTGCTGGAGAAAGATGTGTAAATATGGTGGACAAATTAGACACTTTTGAAACTTGTTCTATTGAAATGGATTTAGGAGAACGCAGCACCGCCACCATCTGGGGTTTCGTCGATTCAAATTATTACAAATCCAACAAACCGCATGCTGTTTTCACATACAATTTATCCACCACCAGACAGCCCTCAGAAGTATAATGGTTGTACCAAACCTTTCCTAACACAAATTGCCCTATGCTCGCAGTAATCAGCAAGGACTGGGAAATATTGATTGAAGATAACGTGTTTGTACTCGTCGTTGTACACCTTTCGTATCCGAGTCAAAGCCTTTATCTCTTCTTCAAAATCCGCGTCTTCGAGCATAGACTCTGCTACCTCACGTTTCCTGGCAATTTTCAGCATCCTTTCTAGGCCTTCTTCGTGCCTCTTTTCTAATATTTCAAGGTATTTTATGTCAGCACTTCTGCTGGTGCCTTCTAAATCCTTTGATTCGGCTGTTCTAATAGTCACCATTTTATATCAACGGGCCCGAAGGGATTTGAACCCTCGACCTCTTCCTTAGGAGGGAAGCGCTCTATCCAGCCTGAGCTACGGACCCTTATAGATATATGCTCAAAATACTATTAAAAACCCTTTCTACTTGGAATTTTTGGCGTAAATTCTCTTAAAAACTTGTTCCAATTTGCTAACTGTTGCATCCCAACCATAGAACTTGCTAACAGTTCTATGGGCTTCTCTCTTCATGAGTGTAGTAGAAACTTCGTTGTCATGGACCGTTCTGACAGATTTCGCCAAAATTGCCGCTGACAAATCTTTAGGTTTTATCAGAATACCATTTTTTCCAGATTTAACATAAGTTGGAATCATTCCAACAGCAGAAGATATCACTGGAAGACCGCAAGCCATAGCCTCCATCAAACTCAACCCTGTTGTTTCTGTTTTTGAAGGTAAGACATAAACATCCATTGCCCGAAGGTATTTTTCAGGATTTGGAACGAAACCAGTAAGGATTATATTTTTATTTTTGCTCAGAACCTTTCTTTCAGGCCCATCCCCTATGACAAGAAGCTTCGCGTTTGGAATGTGTATTTTAACTAGTTTAAAGGCCTTGTAAAGCATATCTATATTTTTTTCTCTGCTCAATCGCCCATGGAACCCAACAACAAAGTTGTCACTTAACCCAAGCTTCTCACGCATTTGCTCACGTGTCCTGCTTTCAGGCTTAAATGCTTTCAAATCAACTCCCAATCTTATTACTTCAAACGGTCCCTTGATTCTGTTTTTTTCCAAAATTCCCTTCACTTTTTGATCTGCAACGAGAAGCAAGTCGGCCTTTCCATAAATTCTTCTTATTGCGGGTTTTAACAAGTTGACCGCTCTACGTGGGAAGTTGGTTGCGTAAGCCAAAAGCTCCCAGTCAATTGCATGGATGTAGGCAACAACAGGCTTTCCAACAGAGTGTGCATGGGATAAAGCCGAAGCTCCCAATGGAGCAATTGAGTTTATGAAAACAATATCTGCTTGATCTATTGCGCTCTCAATTGTCTTGCTCTCGGGGTAAGTTAAAGGAAAGTCTTCAATGCTGAACTTTCTAGTTGGGCAGAAAAATACCTTGCCTTTCAGCTTTTTTGCAGCTAATTCTGAACCATAGAGTTTTGGAGCAAGAAAAGAAATTTCAAATAATGGTGAAAGTCGTTTTGTAACTTCAGTAATAAATCGAACTACTCCATCAATTCTAGGAACAAAAGTATCAGAAACAAAAAGGACTTTTATCTTGTTCAACGCCATTTGTGGAACACCTCCACCGCTTCTAGTCCTTCTTTAAGACCATTAAAACGGTCCTTCAGAAGTGAGAGTGTTCCAGGATAATGGAGCCACATTTTTTGGCTCTCAAATGCTTTCAAGGCCTCCTTTTTCACTTTAAGTGTTTCAGTAATATCAATTACCATTCTTGGCTCGTCCCTATGTAATATTCTAAGCGGACTCCAAACATTGAAAGTATATATTTCTGACTTAATCTTGGTTTTATTAACTCTGCTCTTAACAAACCTGGCAACTGCACTGTGGGCCGGATGCGGATCGTCTACTGAATGAGTAAATATGATATCTGGATTTGTCCTTTCGAGAATCTTATCAAATCTCTCTTTAATCTTGTCTTCCTTTAGCTCCTTCTTCATTAAATTGTCTGGAACTCCAAGGAAAATCACATTCTTAAGACCAAGAATCTCAGCAGCTTTTTTTGACTCTTCAATTCTCTTAATCATAAGCTCCTTTTCGTCTTCCCAAATGTTGCTGTTTTCTCCGTAAGAAAATATGACAGAGCGGACGCTGCCTTCACCGTTCATAAATTTCGCAATAGTTCCACCACAACCTAGGACTTCGTCATCAGGATGACATGCCGCTACTAGTATTTTCATGATTATATGGATAAATATGGAGTTTTAAAGCTTACCGTATTACAAAAACTTAAACTTTTTAAACTAGGAGATAAGTGGTAAACCATGCGCCGATAGTGTAGCCTGGTTATCACTTTGGGTTTCCAACCCGACGACGGGGGTTCAAATCCCCCTCGGCGCATTCTTTTTGCTTAATTTAATAGATTATACAATAAAACTCCAAAAATAAAGTATTTTATTGGTTTTGATAGTATTACAAATGCCCAAAACTTCTTGCTCTTTAGCAATTTCCTGTTGAACTCGTCTATCTTTTGAAGCATGTCCTTAATCAAAAAACAAAATATAAATACTTGCCCCCAAAATTTACTTCTATGAAACTTGCTGTACTATTCTCTGGCGGAAAGGACTCAACCATGGCCTTAGACTGGGCTGCTGAGAATTTCTCTGTAGCTTGTCTAATATCTTTAAAATCTGAAAATCCAGCATCGTACATGTTTCATGTTCCAAATATAAATTTAGTAAAAAAACAAGCAAAAGCCATGAAGATTCCTCTGGTTTTTCACACGACAGAAGGTAGAAAAGAAAAAGAATTGAAGGACCTAAAATCTGCGATTGAAGAGGCTGTAAAAAAATATAATATAGAGGGAGTTGTGGCCGGCGCAATAGAATCCAAGTATCAAAGAGATAGGATTGAAAGGATTTGTGAGGATTTACAGATCAAAGCTTTCACCCCTTATTGGCACTTTGACTCCGAAGATTACATGGATCTTCTCCTGAAGAAAAAGTATAAAGTATTAATCTCAGCAGTTGCGGCGGAAGGGTTGGGAAAAGATTTCTTAGGAAAGAATATAACAAAAAATGTCCTCGAGAAACTAAAAAGCGTAAAAAAGAAGTACAAAATTCATCTCGCTGGAGAGGGTGGAGAATATGAAACGTTTGTTTTCGATGGTCCATTATTTAAGAAAGCTCTAAAAGTTAAATCAGCAGAGACTAAATGGAATGGTAATTCTGGAGAGTATCTAATTCAATCGGTTAAATTAAACTGACGTCGTGGCTACCACTCTCTTTTTTTCCAGCGCCTGTTATTCTTACAAACTTTGCATTCTTTTGGAGTTCTTCTATATTAATCCCACCACAATAGCTTATTCCGCTCTTCAAACCGCCAACCAACTGTTTAATTATGTCTAAAACATGGCCACGATATGGGACAAGGGCTTCCACTCCTTCCGGAACCACATTAAATACGTCTTCCTCAAGACGCTCCCTTTTCTTCTTACTTATGCTGGCACCGTATCCAGCCATTCCACGAATAATCTTTACTTTTCTCCCATCTTTTATCAAAGTCTGTCCAGGACTTTCTTCTGTTCCTGCCAGAAGATTTCCAATCATTACAGACGAGGCTCCAGCAGCTAACGCTTTAGATATATCTCCTGATGTTCTTATTCCACCATCAGCAATTGCTGGGATTCCATGCCTTCTAGCTTCAGCAGCACAATCTATAATGGCAGTGAGTTGAGGAACTCCCGCTCCCGTAACTTTACGAGTTATACAAATAGATCCAGGACCAACTCCAATCTTTATTCCATCTGCTCCTGCTTCTACCAAATCTCTGACTCCTTTGGCAGTTGCCACATTCCCTGCAATAATATCCACCTTTGGAAAATGCTTTTTCACTTCCCTGACTGCATTAACTGCCAAATCAGAATGTCCATGAGCAATGTCCACAACCAAAACATCCACACCTACCTTAACAAGAGCTTTTGCTCTGTCTAAATATCCCAACTTGACTCCAATTGCTGCACCAACTAAAAGCTGACCTTTTTCATCCAAAGAAGCAAAAGGTCTGTTACTTATGTTCAAAATGTCCTTCGCTGTAATCAATCCACGAAGATTGTTTTCGGAATCAACCAATGGGAGCTTCTCAATTCTGTGTTTCGCAAGGATTTCCCTGGCTTTCTCAAGGGAAACATTCTCGTCGGCGACAATAAGTTTGTCCCGAGGAGTCATTATCTTAGAGACTTTACGATTATCGTGGGAAAACCTTAGGTCACGGGAAGTTATTATTCCAAAAAGTTTGTTGTCGTCATCGGTAACAAGTATGCTCTTCACACCTCTTTTCTTCATTAACCTGCAAAGCTCTAATTCACTGGCATTTGGTCCTATTGTATAAGGTAGCTCTATTTTATAGCTTTCAGATCGCTTTACCCTCTCAACCATTTCAGCCTGCTCTTGAATCGAGAGAAATCTGTGAATTATACCAATTCCGCCTGCTCGGGCCATAGCAATTGCCATATCGGCCTCAGTAACTGTATCCATATTTGAACTAATAATAGGATTATTCAATTCAATTTTACGACTCAATTTAGTTCGAACATCGACGTCCTTACGAGATTTAACAGAGGATCTCTTCGGAACAAGTAAAACATCATCGAATGTCAAACCTTGCTTAAGGTCCATTCCTTCGCAAAGAGCCAGCTAAAACTTTTATAGCTTTTTATTACAGGGTAGCTAATTTACCTACAATCTTGTTTATCTTACTTTCAGTATCAGGTCCAAGCCCCAAGGCAGTGTACGTTCCTGGAGGCAGTTCTGTCATTCCAGCGTCTTTTATTGCCGCAACTTTAATACTGTCCTTCTCAGCTGCTGCCTTGTACTTAAACAGTTCTTCCTTGCCTGCAACTTTCAGGACTACTTTCTTTCCACCTTCTCTCCTCCAAGTATCAAATATTTTAGTTTTAAGAATATTATCTTGTGTCATTGTCCTTAGACACGCTTCAACAGATGCATGAGCTGCTTGTGCGGCGGCCTTGCCTGGACTCATCTTCAAATCTGTTCTAATAAGAATTGCCTGTTTATATTTGGGCATAACCAAAACAAAAAGTGAGAGTATAAAATGGTTTCTTTACTTGACAAACAATTTTTTGAAGTTTGCAAGAACAGCTTTGGCAACTTTTCCTTCGGGTTCTCCACGAAGTTCGGAAACTTTTTCTATTGCAACTTTTATATTTGAAGAGTCATTCCTGGCTCTTGGTGTAGGAGATAGATAAGGAGCATCAGTTTCAGTCAGAAGCCTATTCAGAGGCACACGCTTCGCAACTTTTCTCTGGTTTTTGTTTCTGATAATTGAGCAAGGGATTGTAAAATAATATCCTCTCTCTATCCCGGTCGCTGCTGCAGTTCCAGATCCAGAAAAACAGTGCATAATTACTGGGACTCTTGCTTCTTTCAGTGGCTCCCAAATATCTGTTTCCGCTTTCCTTGAATGAACTATCAAGGGCTTCTTAATCTCATTTGCCAAATGGACAATCTCATGAAAGTAGGTCATTTGTTTAGCCCAATCTTTCGGATCTTGGCTGTGGTAATGATCAATTCCAACCTCACCTATTGCAACAATTTTATTCTTATTGGCTCTAATAAAATCCAAAGCCTCTTTGATTTTCTTCTCAGGTAACTTAGCTAAGGTTGTTGGATACAAACCCAAAGCTGGTAAGAACATGTCATATTTTTTGGCAAGCTCCAGGACTTTCTTATTGTCTTCATGGTCAACTCCATTTACGACCACACGCCAAACTCCGGCCTTTTTCATATCTTTTACAACTTTGTCAAGGTCTTTATCAAACTGTTTGAAGCTGTAATGTGCGTGCGCATCAACGATTCTCACAACTCAGAATCGACTTAGTGAATTAAATAGTTTACGTCAGAACAAAAAGTTTAAGTAGTTTTATAACCAATAAATATCATGGTTGACTACGGGATTGAACTTATCTCAGGTGAGGATAAAGTAAGAGAAGCAGTTAGAGCATTTTACGAATCAGTTGCTGAAGGAGAGCACTTAACTGTTCATGAGGCTGCAAAGCTGTCTAGTGTAACTAGCATTGAAATGCATGTTTACATGGCAGATAACTCTGAGATAGGAATGCCTGAAGGTAAAAAAGATGCAAGAAAGTATCTTCAAAGACTGGAAGAATCAGTCTGAGATGCCACCCTTCTAAACAATTTCTTTGTGTATGGTGTCCTATATCCTGTATTAATCAATAAATCGGCGAAGTGTTAACAACTACTTTCATAAAAGCTCGTCTGAGCTTCCGTTTATAAACCTTACTATTGTTACTTCCTCAGAATAACAACTCTCCTCGTCAACCCAGAGTGAGCGTAGAAATCTCCCTGTCCAACCTTCTTAAAACCTTTCGGAATTCTGTTTCTGACCTTACTTGGTTTCATCATAACAAGATATCCATCCTTTTTCAGAACCTTCAAAGACGAGCTGAGAAAGTCATAGTAAAGCTTCGCTATCTTGCGACCGCCAAGAGTTGATGAACGTCCATAAGGCAAGTCGGTTGCTATTCCATCTATTGAGTTTGGCTTGAATTTCTCTTCCAGCTTTGTAGCATCGCCAACTTCAACTTTTGCTGGAATTTTGTAATGTTTAAGATTAATTTTACTTTTTTGAATTGCTTTCCAGTCCAAATCCATGCCAACTGATTTTATGTCAAGATAATTGGCTTCTATCAGGATACTACCGGTCCCACAGAAAGGATCCATTAATTTTCCTCCGCGTTTTACTCTGGCCAAATTAACAAGCAGACGAGCCATTTTAGGTTTTAGCATAGAGGGGTGAAAAGCTGGCTTATCCTTTGGCTCACGTCCCGGATACTGTGGAGATGTCTGCTCCCAAACCTTTTTGCCGTCCATCCAAACCTTCTTGACCATAGAAGAAATTTCACAGATACCTCTAACTCTACCTTTATTTAAGTTCAAGTCCGCAGAAACAACATTTGGCTTGACTTTGCGAGGCTTAACTCCGAAAAGAGCCTCAAATTCCAGCATAGAAAGATCTGGACTTTCTCCCGATAGGCGGAATAAATACTTCATACTAAGAAGTAAAATAAATACAATAAAAGACTTTTCTGCGGAGGTTTACTTCCTCCGCTTGCCAAGCATTCGAGTAATTTTTTCATCCATAGCTTCAATCCTCTTATCAATCGAAACTATGTACCGTAGGCTCCATACAATACCGACCAGAAGGCCGAAAACGGCAGCCCACATAATTATCTCTGCACTCTCTAGCGCCATTCATATACCTCCCTCATTTTCAACTTCACCTTCTTCTTCAGCTTCTCCACCTGGCTTGTAAATTTTTGCGAAGGCAGGAGTAGCGACTAACCAACTCTCTCCAAATGCGGCCAAATCTCCGTCATTCGCACCAAGAGTTTTCTTTAGTTTGTCAATGGCACGCTTCAATGCAGTTCGATCACTGTCCTTTATTGGTGCAATATTGATAAGAGCAACAGTTTGCCCTTCTCTAAGAACGTTAAGAATTGGTTTAATATCCTCAAAATTTTGTATGGAAAAAGTGCGAATCATTATTTTAGCTGAACGATCTCTCATGTCCGCATCGATTTCAACATAATCGTCGGGAAGTTCCACGCTTTTGCTTCCTGGAACCATAGAAGTTATTCTGTTTTTTAGTCTTCGCAGAGGCATTATATCACCTTTTACTACTTGACTTGAATTCAATATAAGCTTTTTGATGGTCGTTTATATTAAAGCCATCACTCTTTTTGATTTAAATCTTCCAGAACAGAAGTCATATTCCAGATTTGAGTACGGGTGTGAGAAGGTAAATTTGGGTTTGAAGAAAGATCTTCAAGCTTTTGCATTGCGGCATCTACTCTTATTTTAAGTTCATTCTCTGTGTCTTTAAAAATATCCTTAACTTCATTGAGAATTTGCTTGACGTTTCTTGGAACTGAACCGTCTTCATTAATTTCACTCATCATGTCTAAAACATCATCAACAGCCATTTACTTTCCCTCTTTCAGTTCCTTGCTGAGTACTCCTTGGAGCTCAGCCATTTTACTATGGGCCTTTTCTTCTTGTTTTTCAAGGTTTTTAACTCTTAAGTCTAAATCTTTCTTGATAGTAGATAAATCTTTCTTAACCTCAGAAGCGGATTTCTCAACGAGAATTCCCCCAATCAACTTGAAAACAGGCTTCTTTGTTGAGCCAACTTCCTTCAACGCGTTCTCAATCTCCATCAATTGAATCTGAATCTGCTGCTTTTGAGAGGTAAAGACTTGTGCCCTTTGCTGCATAAGTTGCAGTTGAGCCATTGATTGTTCCAGTTCTTTCTTTACCATTTTATTTGTTTTTTGCCAGCCAAGTCTTTTCGACTATAGACATCAGACCAGTCAAACTGCTTGAGACTGCTCTGAAAGATGTGGCATCCTTAGTTTTAATGTTGATAACTATTTTATTTCTTTCCTTTTTGATCGAATATGAGGCCCTTTCTGTTGCAAAACTTTGCTCGGGACTCAGAGCATCGTAATAAGCATTAAGAAGAATTTTATCTCCTTTAACTTCAATTTTTGACTCGAACATTCTAAAGTAGCAGGGGTTATCTGGCCTTAACTTGCTTTGGAGTTCCCTGCCGAGACTTTACAAGTATTCTTGATCCACAGTAAGGGCAAATTATTCTGCCAGTAATAGCTTTCTTCTCTATTTCCTTACTGCAATTGAAACAAGTATATGACATTTTCACTTAACCTCTGGAGTGTAAGCCTTGCCTGCAAACTTTGCATCACACTTTTTGCAATGCCAAATTCCAGCTGCTACTCTCCTAACGGCTACTTTTGTACAATAAGGACACTTATGTCTGCCACGTTGTAGTTTCTCAACTGAAAGTACGCGGCTTCTTAATCCACGTCCACCACGAGCACCATATCGTCCCAAAGGACCAACTTTTTTGGTAGCCATGAATTTAATTAGTTTATGGCAGGTTTATAAACTTTCCGAAGACGTCAAGAAGCAAAGTTTTAAAAAGCGGAATTAGACCTCTATTTATGCCGGGATCGCATAATCTGGTATTGCGCAGGCCTTGAAAGCCTGTTCCTTCGGGAATTGTGGGTTCAAATCCCACTCCCGGCGCTCCGAAACCCTTTTTATCTACGATTTTTTAATTCTAATATGAAACCTTACAAATACTTACACCATACTGCAGATGCTAAATTCCAAGCTTATGGTAAAACTTTAGAAGAAGCTTTCTCCAACGCCACACTTGCTACTTCGGGTGTTATGGTTGATGTTAAGAAAGTCAAACCAATCACAAGTAAGAAAATCAGTCTAGAGGCGAAGAAACTCCGCCAATTATTCTATGATTATATTCAGGAATTAGTTATATTAACAGATACTGATGGCTTTCTAGCAAGCAAAGTTAAGAGTCTAAAAATCTCAGGTTCAGACAAAAAGGGCTACAAACTCAAAGCAGAATTACTGGGAGATCATTACACAAATTATGAGACTCACTCTCCAATAAAATCCATGACTTACTCAGATATTTTAGTTGAGAAGCGAAGATTAAAATACGTTGTACAGGCCGTTGTGGACATATAATCATCTTTTCTGTCTATGTTCTTCAGCGTAACGTGCAACCAAAATGACTGAAGCAAGAGCTACAAGATAAACTGTAACAAAGGACATTACACTGTAACCATACTCTTTCGTAAAGGATAAAATTAGAACAGCGTACCAAGTAGTCACTGAAATACCACCAGTCACTGCAGATATTCCAAGAACCTTTGGTGTGCAATACTTCCAAGTCTCTTCTTGAATACATTTAGTCATTGCTGGATAAACTGCTTTGTGAAGAGCAACTGCGTTGAGAATAATAATTCCAATAAGTGCAACTTTCAATCTAAAAAGTGGTAGAGAAAGTAGCTCAGGATGGTTAATAAGGAGAAGAGTTCCAGTAAATACTGTTGCAATGAGAGCAAATATAATCAGTTTAGACAAAAGAGGATAACTGTAAAGCAATTTTAGCCCCAACTTTCTCTTTCTTAATCCAACCAAATGAAAATAATCAAGAACAGTCACAGACCCAACTGCAATCATTACACTAATTATATGCGCAAGAATGACAGTAGGATACAAAACACCTTCAAGTAGGGTCATGAATTAAATACTACTCACTGTTTTTTATATCTTTTTGAAGCAATCAAAATCTTTTTATCATTCGGCTAAGATTATTTACTGTGAAAATCACCAAGATTACTACTAATGTTTATGAAGTTGCTCCAGAAGGAGAAATGAAAGTTCCCCTAAGACTCTTTGCATCTCAGAAAATGCTCAAGAAATTGAAGGTCGATAAAAGTATTAAACAAGGCATGAACGTGGCAAAGTTGCCTGGAATACAAAAGGCTTCTTTGATGATGTCCGATGCTCATCAAGGATATGGGTTTCCAATAGGTGGTGTTGCCGCTTTTGATTTGAAAGAGGGAATTGTTTCTCCTGGAGGGATAGGATTTGATATTAATTGTGGAGTTAGGGTACTTTCAACTAATCTAACTAGAAGCCAAGTTGAACCCAAAATAAAGAAATTATTGGAAAATTTATTTCGGAAAGTCCCTTGTGGTGTTGGCTCGGAGTCTAAGTTGCGATTAGAAGATAAAGAGCTCAACGAAGTTTTGAAAGATGGTCTAAAGTGGGCTAAAAAAAACAAATATGCCACAAAAGATGATCTAGAACATTGTGAAGAAAACGGAACTATCGCAGGAGCAATACCTGGAAAGGTTTCTCCTACAGCCAAAAAAAGAGGGAGAAAACAGTTAGGAACTCTTGGAGCTGGGAATCACTTCTTAGAAATGCAAGTTGTTGACGAAATATTTGATAAGAAAGTTGCTGAGAAATTTAAAATTAAAAAGAAAGGACAAGTAGTTGTTATGATTCATTCAGGTTCTAGAGGGTTAGGTCATCAGGTTTGCTCAGATTATATCCGACAGATTGAACATGATATGCCACAAATCGTTGAGAAACTTCCTGAAAAAGAATTGATTTATGCTCCACTAAATTCCAAAGTTGCTAAAGAGTACTTAGGAGCTATGCGTTCTGCTGCAAACTTTGGCTGGTGCAATCGTCAACTAATGACTTACTGGACAAGGAAAGCTTTCAGAGAAGTGTTTGGTACAAAAGTTAAGCTTGATTTAATCTATGACGTTGCTCATAACATAGCCAAAACCGAGGAGTACACTATTGATGGTAAGAAAAAGAAAGTTCTTGTACATAGAAAAGGAGCAACCAGGGCATTTGGCCCAGGACATAAAGAAGTTCCTAAAGCATATCGCCCAGTCGGACAACCAATCTTTATCCCAGGTAGTATGGGAACTGCTTCATATGTCTTAGTTGGGACTGACAAAGCGATGAATGAAACCTTTGCTTCAACCCCACACGGGGCCGGAAGGGAAATGTCAAGAAAGCAAGCAGCTAAAACGTGGAGAGCTGAGAAGCTAAAGGCAGATCTAGAAAAACAGAGAATCTACATCAAAGCAAAGTCCTATCGTGGTATTACTGAAGAAGCTCCCGGAGCTTACAAAGACATTGACGAAGTTGTGAAGATTGCCGATGATATTGGCATTGGAAAGTTAGTTGCTAGAATGGTTCCTTTGGGCGTGTTAAAGGGCTAAGTGGCTGAATGTGCTTCCGCCACAGCAGGTAATGGAGGCAGAGGAAGTGGCTTACTCTTACTCTCACATTCTTCAATAAAATCTTGTGGTGTTTTTATTGTTTCCTGTACTTTCAATAACGATGTTCCATCATGGGTAAAGTACTCCCTTGTCACATCAGAAGATATGGTTCTGATGATGCTAGAAAGTCGGGAATCGGGATTTCCTTTTACTTTAACTGGAGTTACAAGCTCGCACCTATTGGATGTGAATTCAACATAGGGATATTGTGAAAGTTCTATATTCTCTAACAAAGGCATGTCTCCATATGTTCTGAAAATCATCCCATTTCGATCTCTTCTTTCAAAATCAGTAATGACGCTTTGGGCGTCAGTTCCTTGTATAACATCTACAAAACAAGTCTTTGGAGAAATTGAAACAACTCTGCCTTCCAAGTCTTCCCCTAACAAAACCCTATCTCCATTAAATCCTATACTTTCTAATTCCTCTTCTGTGCTTACTAAATTATAGGGCTGGGTTCCGCTAACTCCGTTTATCAAGTAAACACCGTCAGATGTTTCAACAGAGTTGTAACCATGTCCAAGACCTGATTTTGTAGTAGAAATTTCCCTGTTTACTTCGGAATCATTAATATTAAGAGCTCCAAGTAAATGTACTCCCAAACTTGCGCCCTCACCACATAAACCTTCTAATGTTAGGTTTTCAAAATCAACATTCTCACGCCAATTCTTAATTGCTGCTTCTTGATCATTATTTTTCCAGTAATCTCCAAAATTACCGTCATTAAAATCATACATAAAAGTATTTTTTAGCAAAGTACCCATATCATTAAACAATTCTCTAGCAGAAACTTCCTTTG
>CAYFNR010000007.1:0-41382 GCA_964344605.1 Candidatus Woesearchaeota archaeon
CTACAACAGAGCCAGAGCAAAATGAATCAGCACAAGCTCCGCAAGCAAACACTGCCCCAGAAATTATAACCGACTACAACCATGATGTTGAGTTTGAACCATTTAGGGATCTTAATACATTTTACGCACCCAATGATCCCATGTCTCTTATACTCAAAGTTGATGTTAGGGATATGGAAGATGATGTAGTTAGTGTAAAATATAAAATTACTGAGTTTCCCGCCGATAGGGTTTTGGACAGGGGAGAAGTTGATTTCGATCCCAATCTGTCGGCCGACAACCTTGAAGATATTAAAACTTATAGTGGGTTGTCTAAGGATATAACCTTTAAACCGAAGACATTTTATGAGAGGGAATATGTTGTAGAAGATAAATTTGGAAAAAAAGATGTTTTTTATGACCTTATATTCACTGGAAGTATCGTAGAAGCAGGTCACCCTGACAAATATGAGTTCGAGTTTAGTTATGATAGGGGATTTGTGGATAAATCTTCCAACAATACTCCTGGCTTCGGAGTGCTCCCTGTTATTGTTGGTATCGGAGGAGCCGCTGCCTTACACCCATTTTGGATTAGGAGGAGAAATGAGTAATCCGATTGATAGGGATTTGGAAGAGTACCTCTCTGAGAATCCAGAACTCTCAGACTTTGGATATTCAGAAGTCTATCAAAACGGAGACATTGTCGGGCTTGCCAAAGGACTCCAAAGTATGAAAGAGTATGACTCTTTTCTCGAAGAAAAACTTGGTTTGGTGGATGATGAAAGAGGATATACAAATATCTTGAAAGGGTTGGGAAAAGCAGCTTTGGCTGCAGGAGTTGGCCTAGCTATTACACTTCCTGTATATTTTCTAAATTATGAAATGGGAGAGACAGGGAGAAGTATACTTAAGGGATTAGCCGCATTAGGCGTTTTAGGCAGTGCTGGCGGACTCGTTTATTTGATAGAGCCAGAGTTAAAAAGCATCATAGAATCCGAGAGTTTGCTTAAGGCAAGCGGCTTGTACTTTTTGGCTGGGCCAATTGCTGCTTTTGCCGCACCTCTTACATATATGACGCTTGCTGCGACTGAGTCGCAGTCTTTAATGAGTATCTGGACAGAGTTTATTTTACCTATAGCGGCTGGCGGGGCCCTATGTGCTGGTTTGGGAACCTTAGCTGATATTATAAGCTACGACGACGAAAGTTTCGTCAGCGCTGGAGTAACTGCTGGTGTAGCCGCCGGGATCGGAGGTTTGACGTTCCTTGGGACTGCAGGATATGTAATATATCAATTGTTCAATCCAAATATATATTATGAGTCACTGACAGAGGTTTTTGGAGCAATGATAACTTTGTCGGCCATGACTGGAGCTGTGGCAGGAACCTTGGCAGGTTTAACCTACACTTCCATCCGCTCGCTTTGGACAGCGGGTCGCTGGATTGTAGAGGAACACATATTGTGAAAACCTTTAAATCTGTTATTTAGGCATAATAATTATGTTTGATTCCCTCGAAAAAGACTTAGAAGAGTACCTTTCTGAGAATCCAGAACTCTCAGACTTTGGATATTCAGAAGCCTATCAAAACGGAGACATAAAAGGAATGGTGGCTGGTCTTCAGGGAATGAGAGAATATGATTCTGTTTTGGAAGAAAAACTCAGTTTACTTGAAGATGAAAGAGGATATACAAGTATCTTGAAAGGGTTGGGAAAAGCAGTTGCTTTTACAGCTGCAGGATTGGCTCTCGTGGCATCTTATAACTGGGTCGCTCCTCCAGTAAGAGAGTTTATTGATGAGCAAGAAGCCAAATTTAACAACGAGCCGCCAGTGATAACGAATTACACGGTCAGAGCGGAACACTACGATTTTGAGGGGTACTACGCCGGCAGAGGGACCGAATACAGCGATGTTTGGATAGAAGCTGAAATCTACGATAAAGATGGTTCGGTTGAAGATGTTGAGTTTATCATACAAACAGATAATCTTGGTTTTAATAAAGTGGAAGGTGATTTATATGGAGAATTTTTAAGAAACACATCTGACGGCAAAAAAGTATTTTTTTATGAACACGGTTTTACAACAGAAAATTTAGATTCTTACAAAGACTACGAAGTCAAAATAATTGCCAAAGACAACGAGGGCAAAGAGTCAAAAGTGAAGATCAAACTGGAATCGAACGTGGCAGACATAAGTCAAAGACAAACAGTAGCTGATTATGCAGTATGTTGCGGGATGTTAATAGTTGTTGGTCTGGCGGCAGTATCTTATGATAGATGGTAGGACATGATATATCCTAAGCACAACCTTTATATTTTAGAACTAGATACTTTATTCAATGCCAGTTAGTCCTTTAACAAACGCATTGGCCCTTCTGGAGCAATTTGGATTTTTCCAAGTTATTCTCCCATTAATACTTATTTATGCCATTTTTTATGGGATTCTGCTTAGAACCAAGATATTTGGCGAACATAAGCAGGAATGGGTTAAGCCAGTGTCGGCTGTTGTGTCTTTAGCAGCGGCTTTTTTCGTAGTTGGTTCCACAGAAGTTGTGGCGAACATAAATGCTATACTTCCTCAGTCTGCATTCATAATTGTGATAGCGGTTATCCTTTTGATGCTACTTGCAATGTTTGGTATTGTGGGTGGAGACAAAGGGTTTGAGGAAAGAACACCGATTGTACAGTGGATAATTGCAGGAATTATAATATTCATTTTTTTGGGAGTGATTGATTTGTCCCTTGGGCTTTATATTCCTGTTGTACATGAAATAGCACTTGCTCTTGCTGGAACAACGCCAGGGGGTGCGCCTCTTACAGAAGACGCACTTACTACTCTAATTGGACTGCTGCTTGTTTTGGGAATACCTGCTGCCTTGATATGGTGGATGGTTTCAGCCAAGTCATCAACCTCCCCTTGAATTTAATATCATGCCTACTCTCGTTAGTGGAATAGAGTTGTTACAAGAAATTGGTTTCTATAGAGTTGTCTTCCCTTTAATTTTAGTTTCCGTCGTAACTTATGGTCTTCTTATGAAGATTAAGCTATTCGGCGATCACAAGGGACTTAACGCAACAGTTGCGATTGTTATGGGGTTCATCGTCGTTTCTGCTGTTGAGGCGGTAACTTTCCTTACTTTACTCATACAATACGCAGCAGTTGGAGGAACAATTCTTTTACTTTTAATCATGTTATTCCTCTTTGGAGGAGTGGAACAGAAGACTATTGCTGAGGTGATGAAGACACCTTTAGTTTATGGGACAATAATCACAGCTTTAGTTATTACTCTATTTATTGTAGGAAGCCAAGCCCTGCCTCAACTAGGTGATACTGGAGTTGAGGGTGAAGTACCAAGTGAGGCAATGAGAACTTTATTCCATCCTACAGTCATTAGTCTTTTGGTCTTGTTTTCAATATTTACAGTAACAGTTTATATGATCACAAGAGGTCCAGAATAACAGTTATTTTTTCTTAACTTTCTTTACTGCATCTTGCAGAGCTTTGACGTTCTCCGTAAACGTTGGAAGGACTTTTTCAAAAACTTGACTTAATGCCTTCAATTCGACATTAACATCTTTTATGGATTTGTTATAATCTTCAACCTTTGCCGCGATTGCGGTTTGCGCATCGCTCAGCTTTTTATCTAACTGATCTATTCTACTCTGGAAATCCTCAAGCTTTCCTTCAGTAACCTTCTTCCAATCCTCTACTTTTGTAAGGGAATCTTTTATCTTGTCCCATTTTTTCTCTACACTTCCCTCAACTAGCTTTTCAACGTCTTCTGTTAGAAGGGCCATGTGCTCTTTCGGAGCTCCTTCGGGAGAAGGTGGTTCTGGTGGGACTGGAGGCGGGGGAAGACCGGCCGGAGTTGTGGGTCCAAGTGGACTAGGAGGTAAAGGACTCGGGACTTCTGGTGCCGGACCAAGGCTTGGCGGTGGTGGCAATGGAGCTCCTGGAGAAACATCAGGTAAATCTGGAGAGGGTCCTGGTGCCTCTGGTGGAGGAGGTAGCGGTGCTCCCGGCGTAGGAGCTGGCGGCAATCCAGCCGCAGGTGTTTCTTCCTTCTTTTTACCAAATAAAGCAACCATTCCTCGTGTAGACTCCCTCTATCAAATTATATTCTCTACTATATTAAAGTTTTCCGAATAGATCCTCGATATGCTGCCTGACAACTTTCTTAACGTCGTCATGGGTTGCACCTCCTTTAGGAGCTTTCTCTAGAGCAGCACCAATCATTTCCTCAATTTCTTTCTTAGTTAGAGACTCTGAAGAATTTGCTGGAGCTTTGACTTTGCCAACTTCTTCCTTGATTAAAGAATTAATTTCTTTTTTTGACACACTGGTGCCAACTTCTAAAACAATTTCATTAACAATTTTTCTGACTTCATCAGCAGATATGCCACTTTCCCCAGAATTTTTTGAAACTTCTGAAGATATCATGCCCGCGACTTCTTCTTGGGATGGACCATTGTGCCCTTTCCCAGCGGCTGAAATCATACTTTCAACTTCACTTTTTGTAGTGTAAGCAAGTGGACTCCAATACTTCATGTACCTTTCCATAACTTTCACATCATCTCTGCTTGCGAAATCTGACATTCTGCCAGCCGCTCTTTTTAGTAATTCACTGAGTTCTCTCATTTGGGACTGTAAAGTTCTCATCTCTGCTTGCAGGTCCCGAACTTCAGAAATTGCTGATTTGTGCTTTTCAACTAAATTATTATCAACTAAATCCAAATGGTCTTGCATCCCATCCATCCTGCTCTCAATCAAATTGATTCTCCTATTTAGTTTCATGAATTCATTTCCGACAAGATTCAGAACTTCCTCTGGACCAGGCTTTGCTTTACCAATCAAAGGTTGCTTTTGTGGTGGAGCTGGTTCTGCCATTTTCAATTGCCGCAAACACTTAGAAAGTGTTTTATTGCCGCGCTGTAATCTTATCTGTGTTAGACTATAAAGCTTATTCACTAACAGGAGATAGTAAATAATGCCCAAGGCTGAGAAGGCCCTTTACAAGGTTGCTGAAGAGGGAGGTCGTAAAGTTCTCAAAATAGATTACAGCAAGAACATAAATCCTCCAAACATAGAAGCAAGTCCTATTTCTATGGCTAACTTGATTACAAAACTCATGGAAGTTGGCAAGGTCCACGAAATATCTTTCCTGCAACAAGAGGAATATATTTATGATGAAAGTCAGGCCGACATGTTGCTTGAAATTGCTAGTATTTTGAAAGATTTGGTCAAAAGAAAAAACATTCTTGATTTCAAATACCTTCGATCCGATACTTGCGAGAAGCCGCATCCAGAAAGAAGAGATTTCATACGAGCAATAATTATGTACGAGCTCCGCGAGGACCCGATTGGGGCTTTCCTAGACATTTCCAAAAAGCTTGCAGATATTGAGAGGAGTCCCCCTCTTACAGACGCAAAAGGATGTCCAGATGTTTTCATGCAGACCTTGCGTGGGATACACCAAGCTTTGGCGGGTACTGGACTAATCAAACTTGCCGGGCCTTACTTACGAGAGTACTCACCCGAAAACCGAAATATTTATTCTAGAAT
This sequence comes from Candidatus Woesearchaeota archaeon, assembly GCA_964344605.1. GTDB lineage: Archaea > Nanobdellota > Nanobdellia > UBA10117 > ARS21 > CAYFNR01. Next base: position 5,540 of record CAYFNR010000007.1, read on the forward strand.
ATTCAAGCCAGTAATTACGCCCAGCTTCTTATACACGAGAGTTGTCACTGCTTATCCTTCTGGGGCCGAGGAACTGGAAAGTTACAAAGTTGGCGGAATAAGTGTGATGATGCTTAAACTCAAAGATGAAATTAGACCGCTTTATCATGTGACGCCGCCCGAATATAAGCTAACAGAATCAAAGTATGAGATTCTTGGAGAAGCAAAGCAAGTTGTTGCTGAGCATAAACCTCAGAAATCTGAATTCTTGGACCCAAGGCGTACGCGAGAAGTTTTCCTGAGTGTTGAGCGTGATCTTGTTCAAGACCTAGCAAAGGCTAAGGGTCTTAATTTAAGCTATGAAGAAGTTGAGCTGCTTTCAAGAATTCTTGTGAGACATACAATTGGATTTGGAATGCTTGAGGTGCTTATGTCAGATGATAAAATCCAAGACGTTTCAATAAATGCGCCGATAGGAAAAAATCCAATAACAATAATCCATCAAGATTATGGGGAATGCATAACAAATGTTTGGATTACTCCCCCAGAAGCTGACAGTTGGGCAACAAAGTTGAGATTGATTTCTGGAAGACCATTCGATGAAGCTAATCCTGTTTTGGATACTCAGCTCATCTTACCTGAGGCAGTCGCAAGAGTGGCGGCAATTCAGCAACCTCTCAGTCCAGATGGCCTCGCGTTTTCAGTGAGAAGGCATAGGGACAAGCCGTGGACTACCCCTCTTTTCGTAAAGAACAAAATGATCAGTCCCCTTGCGGCTGGCCTGCTTAGCTTTATAGTGGATGGTGCCAGAACTATATTGATTGCTGGAACTAGGAGTTCTGGAAAGACTTCTTTGCTAGGTTCTATGTTGGTTGAGATTATGCGTAGCACAAGAATCATTACGGTGGAGGACACGCTGGAGCTTCCAATAACTCAGTTGAAGGACCTAAACTACGACATTCAGTCGATGAAAGTCAGAGCCGTTATAGGAACCACTGAAACAGGCATAGACGCTGCTGACGGAATACGTACTTCTTTAAGGCTTGGAGATTCTGCACTGATAGTTGGGGAAGTTAGAAGCAAGGAAGCTCTTGCACTTTACGAGGCTATGAGAGTTGGTGCATTGGCAAATGTTGTTGCGGGAACAATTCACGGAGATTCTCCATATGGAGTCTATGACCGCGTAGTCAATGATCTAGGAGTCCCACCAACTTCGTTCAAAGCTACAGATATAATCGTTGTGGCAAACCCTGTGAAGTCAGCGTCAGGCCTTAAGAGGGAGCGGAGAGTTGTCCAAATTTCTGAAGTCAGGAAAGAATGGACCGAAGATCCAATGAAAGAAGGAGGCTTTGTTGACCTGATGATTTACAACCCAAAGACAGATACTTTAGAGCCAACAGATGCTTTGATTGAAGGTGATAGTGAGATAATTAAATCTATTGCAAGCAGGATACGACAATGGGCTGGAGACTGGGATGCAATCTGGCAGAACATACAGTTGCGAGCAAAGATGAAGAAAGCAATGGTTGACATATCTGAAGAGGTCAAAAATCCAAATCTTTTGGAGGCTGAATGGGTTGTTCGTTCTAACGATGAGTTCCATAGGATAAGCCAACGCATTGAGGATGAAGTTGGTAAGCCGGAGCCGGACCGTACTTACGCTGAATGGGAAAATTGGTTCAGAGCTGAGATTAAAAAACTTGAAGAACCTGTAAAAGTAGGGCCTGAAGAAACCGCAGAAACTGAGCCAAAGGAAGGCGAGAAAAAAGAAGTTGAAAGCGAGGGAGAAAAAGGATGACTAATGGTTCTGATTTCGAGAAGAGCCTAGAAGCTGGTCTAAAGCCAGGAACTTCGCTTCCTTCAGGATCTTATTCAGAATCCTACAAATCATTTAGGGCTGAGCATTTGAGCAAAACACACACTTTCTATGAGAATGCCTGTAATTTCTCCAAAAGATTTAAGGTAAAAGTTTCAGACGACAAGAGGAAGGAAATCAATTCTTATATTGCACTTTGCCATCTGAACATAACTCCAGAAGGAGTGTTTGCTTTTGCTTATTTAACAACTTTTGTTATGCTTTTAGTTGCGACAGTAAGCTTCTTTGTTTTTGGCTTGGGACTCGCTGGATTTATTTTGACTCTGTCACTCTTTGCTTTGCTGTTACTACCTAAAATTCCAGCATATATCTACAACACTTGGCGTGCCAAGGCGTCGGATCAGCTAGTCTTAGCAGTTCTTTACATGGTCATTTATATGAAAAGGGACGCGAATCTGGAAAGTGCAATATTATTTGTTTCGCAACAGCTTGCCCCTCCAGTGTCTTTGGACTTTATGAAAATTCTTTGGGATGTGGAAACCAAAACTTATTCAACTGTTAGACAATCACTTGAATCTTATGTGGCGACCTGGAAAGAGAAGCAAAGCGCTTTCGTTGATTCCATACATCTTATAGAATCTTCTTTAACTGCACCTGACGAAAGCCAGGCAAAGTCATTACTAAGCAAAGCCACAGATGTTATACTTCAAGGTACGCAAGACAACATGGTGAAATATGCTCATAGTCTCCAGGGACCGGTGACTATGATACACATGCTTGGAATAGTTCTTCCAATACTTTTGCTTGTTATGATGCCGATGGTTTCGGCTTTTATGGGGGATTTGATTAGACCATATCATCTGTTTATTGGATATAACATCCTGTTGCCAATTCTGGTCTTTGCTTTGGTTAATAGCGTAATACAATTGAGACCGGGCGGGGCTTCGACCAGCGACGTAGAGATATATAAAAAAGCCAAGAAGAAGCCTGGTTTTAAGATTGGAAATGTTGAGTTGAAGTTCCCGCTGAAATTAATATTTGCTGGCATGTTCACTCTTTTTCTCATACCTCCAATTTTATATGTTCTGAACAAGGCAGCCACAGTTGAGACAACAACAGAACTCCTCTTTGCTGATGGCATGTTCTATTTTTCACTTTTTGTTATTGCTGGTCTAGGATTGTCGGTGGCTCTTTACTACAGATCTATAGTTAAACCCTCTCTTGAGCAGAAGCACAAAACCGAGAAACTTGAGGGAGAGTTTGCTGCAGCAATATTTCAACTAAGTAGCCGAATACAGGAAAATGTTCCTGCAGAGATGGCGTTCGGAACCGTTGCGGAGGCAACTAAAGGAACGGAAGTGAGTGAATTCTTCCAAATTGTTGACCAGAATATAAGACAGCGCGGAATGAGTCTAAGAGACGCAATCTTTGACAATAAGCAAGGGGCTTTGGCATTCTTTCCGTCGTCTACAATAAGATCTGTAATGAATTTGCTTATTGAGGGCGTCAAGAAAAGTCCACAAGCCGTTGCGGAATCTTTACAGACCATATCGACTTATTTGACGGACATGCACCGCGTGTCTGAGAGGCTCCAGGATTTACTTGCTGAGACCATATCTTCTATAAAAATGCAGGCTTCGTTCCTAGCAGCTGTAATTTCAGCCATAGTTGTAAGTCTAACAGTTTTAGTCACAAAAGTTTTGGTTGGATTGGGTGAACAGCTTGCTGAAGTTCCAACAGAGTTTGGGGGTGCAGCGGGAGCAGGTCCAGGTGTAGGTATAGTGCAGCTCTTTAGTGTTGAAACAGCAACCCCACCTTTCCTTTTCCAATTGATTGTTGGAATTTATGTAATTCAGGTCGTCATGCTCCTTTCACATCTTTTAGCAGGTGTTATCTATGGACGAGACAAGATTGAAGCTCGGTGGATGATTGCGTCTAATTTGTTGATAGCAACGTCTATATATGTCGTGATAACCTTAGTTGCAAGTTTCTTCTTCTCCCAATTGGCAGGCGGAATCATTGGTTGAAACGAAAACTATTAAATACTAGAAACTTATTTTGTCTAATATGCGAAGGGCCCAAATTAGCATGAACATGATTGTTTATGTTGCTATAGCTCTATTTGTTTTAGTTCTTATTGTAGCATTTGCAACTGGAGGCATTGGTAAGGGATTCAAAGGATTGACTACCACTGGCCCAGGAGAGCTCGAGACTTTGAAGAGTAAATGTACGGCGTCCTGTAACCAAGCTAGAGCGGCAGTTGAATCTGCAGGCACAGGAGCTTGGCGCACAACGACTTACTGCACAATTGAGTATCCTTTTGATGAGAATGGAGATGGTACTGTTGATAGAGAGGAGTTCTTTAGCTGTTGGGAGGATCCAATTAGGGTAGACTGTGGAACTACAGTAAGCACAGCTGCTGGACCTAAGACTTTGTCTGCTACAGATGAAGATTCAGATATATCTTGTACAGGATGAAATCTAAAAGAGGACAGATAGTCCCCACCCAGATAGTTTACATTATAATAGCTATTGTAGTCTTGGCTGCACTTGTACTTTTCTTCTCCGGAAAATTCAGAACCACAACAGAAACTTTTGGAGCGATTAGTCCCCAGCAGCTGGACGTCGCAATTACAAGTTGCCAGTTTGCCTGTGACTCCGCCAATGCGGCGGCAAGTTCTTCTGCTGACTGCGACAGATTCAAAGCAAGATACTGTAATAAGTTAGTTCAGCTTGATGAGTATTCGGCTTACTGCTACAAACTTTCAGAAGATGCTGTTTCAGGAGAGGATACGGGCGTTGTAACAGATTTCAAATGTGAATTTAGGCACGATGTTTTGTGTACATGTCCTTAAGCACAATCTTTATTTAATATAGACACTTTTTTCTAATATGCGTGGAGTCGTGTCCCTAGAGTTTCTAGCTAAGTTGATAGTTGGCTTGATTGCTATTTTGATAATATTTGGTATGATTCTCTCGCTAAGAGCCTTCCAATGAGATCTAAAAAAGGTATTACACCTACTAAGGTTATAGTTGGCCTAATCCTGCTTATATTTTCTGCGTTTATAATAATAGCCGTTTACTCAGCCGTCGTTGCTCCCGCTCCAAGTGGTGTTGGCAGCACTTACTGCTCATTCGCTTCCTACATGAGATCTAATTCTCTTAGGCTGTTTCCTGAGACTTGTATGACACAGACGGTGCATATTGACCCAACAAATACTGTACTGTGTCCCAATGCAGTATCTATAGCAGGTGGAACCCTTCCTAGTTATGGTTGTTCCAACACCGCTTACACAACTGAGGAAGACTGCGAGGCGGCGAATGGAATTTGGGGACTTCAAGATATAGAAATTCAACCCTCACCTCATTGGTGTGCTTCTGAGCAGCTGGCGCAATTGGCTACAAGATGCTGGGCCATGCGTGGGGCGGGAGCTTGGGACCCGGGAGACTTTACATGTTTTTACGCTTGCTTACAGACTGCAGTGGATGAAGGTGGCACAACAACTTACTTCGCTAAGTTAGGTGACGTTGCGACCATGATAGCAAACGGAAACTTTGTTTCTCCTCAAGGAGATGAGATAGCGTATAAAGACATTTTACCACTTAGTCGCTATTTCCATCAAACAGGTTCTGAAGCCTTGCTATCTGGACAGTATGTTAGAATAGATTTTGATGAAGGCACTGATGTTGGAGGAGGAGGACTTGTCCCAATAGCTGGTGAGCTTACCACTCAAATTATTGGTGGACCTAAAGATAAGATACTTATTAAAAAGACTGGAGCACAATGTTAAATATGAAAACGAAAAAGGGCGATTTCAATTGGAGGATTGCGTTAATGATAGCGGCAGTTGCGTTCTTGGTGCTGATGTTAATATTTACTTCGCAGTTGGGCGATCCACTCAAAGAAAAAGCATATGAACTGGCTAGGAGTATTGGTGGTTACTAATGGCGCTACTGACACGACAGATTGTCACTTGGATTATAATAATTGTCTTCTTAATGCTCTTTTTAACTTTCATAGCTTTGAAATTTGGTGCTGAAAGCCCTTTCAAAACTGCTTTGTTGGACATGCTTCAAGGATAACTCTGGAATGAAAATACTAAATGATAAGCAAGGAGCATTTACAGGCATACTTGTTGGACTGATATTGTTGATAGCATCTATTATTATTATATCTGCAGTTCTTCTCATACTCGGGGGAGGCAGTACTGAGGAGGAAAGGGCATGCTACGAGATTAATTTAGCGACAACACGTTTAAGTGAGTCAGAATTTAAAGCGAGCGAAACGTGTAGAACTCGGGTAGCTCATGTAACTCCTGACGACTGGAGCAAGTGCGACGCGGAATTCAAGGGCAACTCCGATGCGGAGAGTTGCGCAGCTCAGCAAGTTGCTGACCTGATATGGAGCTGCTGGTCAATGGGAGGCTCAGGGGAATTGGACCCCGTCAGTTGGAATTGTTTTGAAGTAGGCATCCTCCCGTCAGACGAAGCATCTTTTAGTAGCTTCAACGAAAACCAGTTGATGTCTGTAATGGAGAACACGATAAACACCGAACTCGGTAACACTTACTGTGAGAGTGTGCCCTGCTCAAGTGTAAAATTAACCATAGGCGTTTCTGTAGGTACTATCAAAGTAAGCTTCTGCAACCCTGATAACAAAAACCCGGAAGTTTTGGGCTGTAGGTCAGATATTGGTCAGTATGTACTTGTCGGATAAATCGACACAACATAATGTTTATATTGGATTTCTGTTTTAATTCTGTATGACCAACAAAAAAGGAATTGCTATGCGTTACTTAGTTATTATAGTAATAAGTTTACTGGGGCTGCTCTTGGTCTGGGCATTTTTAACTGGTCAATGGGAAAAAGTAACGTCTGCTTTGCTTCCTCTTGAGGAGCAAGCGCTTACTCAACCTTAATGTTATGGAAGATAGAAAGGGCCTGTTGGTACCTAAACAAATTATTGGATTAGTTCTGACAGCTATATTCATAATTGTGGGTGCCCTGGTTTTCGTAGCACTTCTTGGCTCACCTCAACAAAAAGCTGAATATACAGCAATAAGACTGGCTGAAGCAACGAATGACATTAGACATAGTTGGGTTTCGGCGCCAATCTTAAGTCAACTGATTGCCCCACTCTATGGGGGAGCATTAGGTGAAGAAATAAGATGCCGGGACTTTGATGTAAGTATGTCAAAGAAATATTCTTTGTCGGTTGTAACGCAAGGTAGTTCGGAAGGCAAAGTGCTGCTTTATAAGAAAGGAGAAATGGGGCCGATTCTTGAAGTTCCATATTCCAACGATCCAAATACAATTTGTGCTCCACCTGCCTTGAATACTGGTGAAAAAAGCTTTAATTCTTACTGCCCTAACTCGCTTTGGATAAATAAGGATTTTAAATACAAAACGAAGGGCACATATTGCCTTTGTTATCCACTCTTCCCAGAGTGGGGAAAAGATGATGTGTTGTGGTTTTTCTGGGATGATCCTTCTTCCGCTGGATGTGAGGACATGCTTTACCAATTTGTAAATATATTCGAGACCATGGGAAGTGGAATTTTGGTTGTGGGAGATTTGTACGTTGAGGGCGTCGGTGGTGCAATTGTTGGGGTCCCAGTATTAGGTGATGCTATTGAAGTATCGGCAAACGCCGCGTCGGACGCATTTGGATACACTAAGAATGCTATCGGGAGCATATTTGGATAGAAATGAATAGAAAAGGAATAACCACAATTTGGATGGCCGTAGGTATTTTGGCAGTTGCAGCGTTAGTCATTATACTACTTCTAACTATCTTGCAAGCCATTGCCGCTTCTCAGACTCTGCGCGATGATTTCATTATCAAAGACGTAGGTATCGTACAAAATACAATACAAGCCTCTCCCGGAAGCATAACAGTGCTTTACAAACCTCTTTTCAAACCAGATTGGATAGACTGGGAAGAGCTTGAGATGTCAGTAGTTTATGATACTTCAACTGGAGATTTTCAATGGGAGGTAGCAGAAATTTATGTTTAGCAACAAGAAAGGTGTAGAGGAACCAAGGGTGATTGTATACACTTTGTATGTATCTATACTTCTTATAATTGGAATATTTATGATAAAGAGTCTTACTGGAGATGTTTGTACTTCTTCAGATGTTAAAATTTTAGATTTGGATTTCAACGCAGTTGCGTCGAGAGTTATGTATTCTCCAGAGTGCTTTGCTAAGCAGAGCTCTTACGTTGAAGACGATGAAACGAAATTCTTTGTGGAGCCGGGGACACTGGAGAGAGAGAAAATTACTGAGTACAATCTACTTACTTGCGTAGAATACCCTAGGGGAGATTTTGGAGTAAGTATAAAAGGAGTGGGAAGCACCGCACCTTTTTTTACTAGCGAAGATACGGCTTGTTCTGGTTCCTGGGATCGCAAGAGGAGCTTCCTTGTGCTTCTACAAGATGAGTCGGGCGGCGAAACCAACGGAATCGCAACTTTCTGTTTGAAAGTGGATGAGACAAAGAAAGATAAGTGGGTATTTGTGCCGATGCTTATGGATCCTGTTGTGTGGGTGACGCCAGGATATAATCCTGCTACAATTGGTGTTTTGGCAGTTGGAGAAATATTTGTACAAGGTGTTGGAGGTTGGGCTTTTGGTTTGGTTAGTGATTGCTGATGTGGAATAAAAAAGGACAGGAGATGATAGTTGAGCTGGTAGTGAGTGTGATAATACTATCTGTCTTTATCTTGTTGGTTGGCCGAGTGGAAGGCGATACAGAGTCCTCTATTGAAATTAAAAGTGCGATTGAAAACGCCAAATTCTTCTGCAACAATAATCTAATGAGTTTTTTGGAGTTTGATTCTGGAGGTGGTAAAAATTTCAGAACGCTTTTACAAGAGGCTCATGCTTTAGAGAACCCAGCAATCTTTTCTGGTCCAGCCGACGTGGCGCTGGATCTGTCGATGGACAATGATAAATGGAACATGAATATATTTAGTCACGTCGATGAAAGGATTTCGACTTTTGAAAGAGGTATTTCCAACCTTGAAGGGTTTGTGCGTGTTGAAACATGTCAGGCATATGTTCCTGTCCGGTGTGAGGCTGGAGAAATAAGTGACTGTACAATGATAGTTGAGCTGGAGGTAGGATATGTCAAATAAGAAGGGCGTACTTGCGATAATTAGTGTAATGATTCTAATTCTACTTATCACAACAGTATTGCTTTTACAGTCAAAGCCTTATTCTTTCACCACAGGCATGGGTGAAAGGCAAGCAGCTATTCTTGATGTCTACGTGCAGGGAGAGCTGACACGTGATTATATATGGAACGCTGCGGAGCTTTCTCTCCAAGCCGTTGATGAGCAGGCCCAAGAAGGCGATTCACTTGAGGAATTATTTGGAAATAAGTTTGAACAATACCTTAAAGCGCATCCTGCCGACACAACAAATCCAGAGTCTTTTGATACTTTGTATGATGTTCTCCAATACAAGTATGAAATCACCGAGTCACCTTTGTCTGTGAAAGGATTCCCACATTCCGAAACGGCCATAACTCTTGAGAATAGAGAATATGATGTAACGCATACTGTAAATTCTTACTTCGAAGCGTCCTTAGAATAATCAGCCGTATCGCCAGAGATGTACAAGGCCAACAACTGTTGTTATCCCTGCCAATCCTACGGCAATGGCTACAACTTGTTGAGCAACCAAAGTACCAACTTCAAGAAGCTGTGCTACTCCAAAAGAAAGCGCTGCCCAACTGAAGATAAGTAAAGGATAACCGTGGTGTGGATGTACGCGTATGACCATAACAAACTAAGTTTATGGAAGTTTATATATTTTGTCCAGAAGGCGGCTTCGCCGATAATTTAATATAATACCAAAACAAATTATTATTATGGACCCTTTAGTATTATTACAAGCAAAAAGAAAAGACCAAGAAGCAATTAATTCAAAAGATGAAATGAGGATAAAAAGTGTATTTGAAAAAAATACCTATTTATTGAAAGAGTTCATAAATGAGAATGGTTGGCCTATAAAAGGAAAATATGACTCTGAAGTAGGTTCTGCGGCATGGTTGATAGCACAACATTCGGATCACGATCCACTGTTTCAACTGAAATGTTTGTCTCTGATAATTGCTGATATTGATGTAAAAGATAAAGAGACAATGCAAGAAATTGCATTTTTATTAGATAGGGTGCTTATTAATATGAATCAAGAGCAAGTATTCGGAACACAACTAAATGGAAAATTTGTTGTTCCAAAAATTATTGATAATAAAAATTTGGATTCCTTAAGAAATAAATTTGGTTTAGAACCAATAAAAACATATATTGGAAGGGTTAAGGGGTTTTCGGAGAAGAAATAATACTTATCAGGCAAGCCTTACTTATCGTGAACTATTCAGGCAAAGCCCCAGAAGGCGAAAGCATAAACTTTTTAAAGCGCGAAAAAAACTGAATTCTATGGCAAAATTAAGAGAAGCAAGTGCGTACAGAAGGCTTAAGCAGCCATACACACGAGTTTCTAAGTACAGAAAGAAGGCTTACATCAAAGGTAATCCTATTTCTAAAGTAGTTATGTATGATATGGGAGATAAGCAAGGCGCAGCCAATTATCCTTACACTGTAACTCTTTATGCTAAAAAGCCTGTAAATCTGAGGCACAATGCCATTGAGTCCGCCCGAATGGCGGCCAACAGGTATATGGGTAAGAAGCTTGGAAAGCTTGGATATTCCCTTAAACTTAGAGTTGTTCCACATCATATCATGCGTGAAAATGCTTTGGCTTCTGGAGCCGGAGCAGACAGAATGCAGCAAGGAATGAGAAGCGCATTCGGGAAGCCAATTGGAAGATCTGCCCAGGTTAAAACAGGGGCTGCTCTTATGACTGCTTATGTTGATTTGAAGGGTGTAGACGCTGCAAAGGAAGCTCTTAGAAAAGCAGCTTCAAAGTTCCCAATCCCTTGCGTTACTGACGTTCTTAGGGTTGCTGAATAGCGATTTCTGATGGAAAGGTTTTTATAACGAAGATTGAGGCAGTGAAGGATGGTAGTTAGAATAAGAACACCTACTAGAGATGAAGAAATCGATTATTCTAAAATGGGCTTTGACGAACTCCAAGAACGCATTGATGTTTACGAGAGGAAATATAGTATGAATTACCATGAGTTTTCGAATGCTTTTGATTGCGGTTACGCTGAAAGAGAAGAAAGAACTGATGATTTTATTTGGGGTGCTTTTGTTCGTGAGCGGAGAGAGAATACTGTCCGGGGAAGTTAGACTGGCAATAAATTCTGATAAGCCATTGAAATTGGAAGAACTAGCTCGAGGCGAGCCTGTTAAAAACTTTTACGAACGAGTGATTCATCCTTTAGAAAAGCGCGGATTAGTCAAGTACGAAGCTTAGATTGCTGAATAAAACAATACAAATCTTTTTATTCAAATGTCTTAAATTTGAGGCATGACTAATGTTCTATGGTTACATGAAGTTTCTAAAGACGATATAGATTCTGTAGGTGAGAAAGCAGCTTATCTTGGAGAATTAATCAAAGCTGGCCTTCAAGTTCCCACTGGTTTTGTAATCACTACAGATGCTTATAGGGAAGCATTTCCAGCAATAGCAAACCAAGTCAATGAAATCCTAACTTCTGTAAACATTTCAAGTTTAGAGTCTTTGGATCAAGCATCAAGACAAATAAGAGAGCTTTTTCTCCGACTTGAAATACCTTCTTCTGTTGAGAAAGACATTTCCGATGCCTACAAGGAAATGTTCACAGTTCCAAAAGAATACAAGAACGTTCAAAAGAAGGCACTGGACTTTATCCAGGCAGGTAGAGACAGACCTTTTCTCATGTTAAGATCTAGCCCAACAATTCCAACAGTGGCGCAACAAGCTAGCTTCTTAGACACAAGTGGAGTGCAGGATTTACTAAACAAGGTAAAACTTTGCTGGGCGTCCCTTTTTACTCCAAGAGCAATTTATTACAGAAAGAAACACAATCTGGAAGACGCAGCTAACCCAGTAATTGTACAGCAAAGAAAGAACCTTCTAAAATCCGGCACAGTTTTAGGAATTAATCCTTTAACAAACAATAAGAACCAGCTTTTAATCCAGGCACGATGGGGCTTTTCAGAAAGAGACGCTGAAGAATCGGATATGTATGTTTATGACATGCAGTTGAAAAAAGTTGAGAGCAAAAGCATATCTCAGCAGGAAACTTTGTACATTTTTGATCCGCAAATAATGAAGGTTGCTAAGAGAGACATATCTGATGAACTTAAAGGCGTAGAACTTCTATCTTCAAAAGAGATTGAATTAATAGACGCAGCAACAAAAAAGATAAATTCCATATTTAAATTTCCGCAAGATATTGAGTGGGGAATTGCCAAAGGAAAATTTCATATTTTACAGAGCAGACCTATAACTTCCCTAGTTAAGAAGCCAATAGTTTCCAATGGCGATGATTCGGCAGAGCCGGTGATCAAAGGTATGCCAGCATCTCCTGGAAATATTCAAGGAAGAATATCTACAACCTCAAAACCAGATCATATACTTTTGGCTAGAAAGTTTAATTCAGGAGTTTTCAAGTCAGTATTTGGCGCTTCTGCGTTGATTGTGGAAACGGGGGATTTGAAGTCCCTCCCCGCTGTAATCTCTAGAGAGATGGAAATACCTTGTGTAGTTCGAGTTAATAGAGCAACTGAAAAACTGCAAGAAGGATCTAAAGTATCGCTGGATGCTTTCTCAGGAAAAATCTATTTGGAGCAGCCTGCAGAAGTTCAAATTAATCCAACCTTTAGTTCAGATCGGACTGCGAATCCATCGCTATCTTTGGAACCAGAAAGTGGACCTATAAGTGTTATTTTGGAAAAACTCTCAGATTTGGAAGCCACAATAACCGAACTGGTCCTTCAAGAAGCCCAGAAGAGAAGAGACTCTACACATGAGATAGATGAGAAGAGGTCAAAAATGATTTCGGATTTGGAGTGGGAAGTCAGAAGTTTGAAGGAAAAGGTTGAGAAGGTTCTTGGATTAAAGCAGGACTCGGGCTCAGAAACTCTTATATAAAATTAAACTACTTATTTTATATGGCTCGTAGGCGGAGGCGTTCTAAGAAAGTTGATTGGAACAAGTCTCTACCTTTCTTAATAGTTTTTGGATTGGTTGCAATTGTGGCTTTTGGCTATTTTGCTCCCACTGGAAAGTTTACTGGCATAGCCCAGGAGAAAGTATGGGTGGTTGGCAACGATGGTCTAATACTCAAATCATTAGATGGTGGAGAGACTTGGACAGAGCAGGATTCGGGAACTACGTCAAATCTGCAAACTGTTTTTTTCTAGACTCTACAAAGGGATTTGTTGGGGGGGAAATTAAACCTTACTGCTCCAATGACGCTTTTACCTCTAAACGAGCTTGTGAAACCGAGGGAGCGACATGGATAGCACCTGGGCCTATTTTGACGACGACAGATGGTGGAGATACTTGGGGCGAGCCTGAGACAGTACTTTGCTCTCCTCCAGAATATTGTAATGTTTATGACATTCATTTCCCTACAGATCAAACAGGATTTGCTGCGGCGAAGGATACTATCCTTTGGAGTTCAGATGGTGGCGTGGCTTGGGGACCCCGTAACCAAATATCATCACCATATGCTTCGAATAGGTATGCGGTGTTTTTTACGGACTATCAAACAGGGTATTTGGGTGGCCGTGGTGAATGTATAGCTGGCCGGTATGGTGACAATCTTATACTCGAGAAAACCACAAATAGAAAAGATTTTTCCACAATAAAGTGTGGTGGTGCGCATCATGTGACTGATATTTATTTCACTGACGAAGATACAGGTTTTTTTGTGACTAATAATGGAGACCTTCATAAGACAACAGATGGAGGATCTAGTTGGGCACAAAAGCTTAATACTGGGGAGCTTAGATCCATATATTTCACTGATTCTAGTACGGGCTATGCAGCGGGAGACGAAAAAGTATCCTTAGGTGGTGGCCAGCATCGGTCAAATGGGAAAATTTTTAAGACAACAGACGCTGGAGAAAGTTGGGAGGCTTTGGATTTAAGCCCAGCTTTTGAATACGATGAGTACGGGACGGCTTGGGTACAACCAATTGAGTCAATTCATTTTGCTAATTCTAACATTGGGTATGCCGTTACTGGTGGACTAGTCCTTAGGACAACCGATGCAGGGGAAACCTGGACGGTCGCTAAGAGGTGGGAGACTGACTTGAATTTGAATTCTGTTTATGTAGTAATCTCTTCGTGTGAGGATTCTGATGGTGGAATAGACTATTCTGTGAAAGGAACCATTAGTGGAGATGTTCCTCCTGACTTTGAAACAGAAGATGAGTGTTCAGGTAATAACCAACAAGTAAGGGAAACTTATTGTGATATAGAAGATAAGGATGGAGATGGATATTTAGGCACGTATGCTATAGGATCCTGCCCAAATGGTTGTGAAGATGGTGCTTGTCTTGCAGCTGAAGAAGCAGAAGAGGAGGAAGAAGAAGCCCCGCCAGAGGAGGAAGAAAGAGTAGAAGAAGGCTTCGATGAGCAATATCTTTATGAATGGGCTGCGGGCAAAACGTTCAAAGAGTTGATTGAATACAAGTGTGAAACTCCACCTTGTGAACCAAGAGTGTTTATTAATGGCGACGGAGCACTGGGCGGATCATATTCATGGCAAAATGCTAGGAAGGGCGACGTATTAGGAGAGAACATAGTGAAGCTGATTGATCATGATTGGACCGATGATCCGCTGGAGGAGGTCGGAGAGTTGGAAGCAAGATCAGGAGTTTTGAGGTTAGATGTTGGTCCTGAGTGGGTTGCAATATTCAAAATTATGGCTTATGAAGATACTTTAGTTGAGCATGAAGTTGCGAAACTAGCAGACACGTTCGACGATGAAGGTGTGCCGTTATTAGAAACTTTTGAATTAGTTGAAAGTGTAGAAGTAACTTTAGAAGGCAGTAAGAGCGACAGAATAGAGATTAATGTTGACGGAGCTTCTAAATCTTGTCCTGGACCTACAAGTTGTCCGTTAGAACAATGGGGGGAAGGTAGCGACAAACCACACCCTTACACTTCAGGTTTCTATGCTAAGATTGGAGGAAAAGATGCTGGTGTGAGAGAGTATGACAATTACTTTGACAGTAATACATACGTTAAACTGATTGAAGTAATTCCGATAGGAATTTATGAGGATAGATTTAATCAAGCACAGCGGGACCTCCAGGACTTTTACAGGATGGAGTCAAGAGAACCAGCTAATATTTTTGATACTTTCATTTTGAAAGGAGCAACGAAGTGGAAGAGAGATGGACATAGGGTTTTGCTGTGGGATAGTGATACTATTCTTGACTCTGGAGCAATAAAGATTGCACCAAAATCAGGACGGACAGCAACTTTACAAGTGACTGTTGATGAAGAAGATTATATGCAAGATTTGCATCTGAAGCAGTATTTGTATGCCGGACAATATGGTGTTGAGTTTGACGATTCACCTGGGTTTGGAAAGGAGAGGATAACATTCACTTTGAATGGGGACAATAGAGATTACTTGAGCGTAGATATTGATAGTGAACACGACGGGATAAATGAGTTCACTTTGAGTTTAGGTAGGCTATATGAAGGACAGTGGCAAACTCAATCATGGCAAAGCAATGATAACATAGACGATAATGTATGGGTAGAACTTGTCACTTCTCAAGGCGGTACTACTGCTGGTCCTTCTGGTACACCTTCAGTAAATTAGTCAGAGTCCACAGTAAACAACTTATTGTCTTTTCCCACATCAAATAATCCTTGCATTGCTCCAGCATCCAACCAAGCATGAGCATAATTTACCGCTCCAAAGGCATCAACCCATCTGCCTTCTGATTTGAAGTGTTTTGCATCTTTCAAATATGATTTAGCCATGTTTTTGTATTTCTCAGCTGTCTCTATTTGCTTATCAAATAGACTAGGAGACAATTTTACTTTTTTTAGAGCTCTTTCCGTGAGGTCGATATACTTGTCCAACCTTTCTTCAGTTATCTCATTGTTCATACAAATCCGGAGCTAGGAAATCATAAAAAGGTTTTTATGAAACGGCCGACAGTTGATTATATGGCCGACAGGTTCAGCAAGCCCAACATTATTTTAATATCACTTTTGATACTGCTTTTGTTTATCATACTTGCAATATTGACTGCTGAAGAGCCGGAAGGGTTGAAGCCAGTTGCTCCTTTGCCCGAAAAGTGTCTGACTGTTTATTTGGATTCTGATGGAGATGGTTATGGGGAATTAGGAAGTACCCAAAAAGTCTGTGAAGGAGAAGATATTCCAATAGGATATGCTATTAGAAGTGGAGATTGCAATGATAGAAATGTTAGCATATGGAATGGTATAACAGTATACAGAGACCAAGATGAAGATGGCTACAGCACAGATGAGGCAGGAGATACTTGTACAAACAACCAGCCACCAAAAGGATGGATTGCTGAAAAATCCACGGTTTTGGATTGCGATGACAGGCATGATTTAGTTTACCCTGGCTCTGAACACACTGAAACCGCAGGTGGATTGGACCACAATTGCAACGGCATGCAAGATCTTCCCATTGGAACGTTCTTTGTCACAAGCAACCGATATTATGGAGATTTAGGTGGATTGGAAGGAGCAGATGATGAGTGCCAAAAAGTAGCAGATAATACAAGTACTTCAGGAAAGTGGGTTGCTTTCCTAAGCACGTCCTATATGGATGCAATAGACCGCCCGCCATCTACAAATTATGTCAATGCAAAAGGAATTCCTATCGCCAGTGGCAGAGACGACTTGACAAAAGGATGGATTGACACTGAAATTCAATTTACTGAAACTGGAAGCAGAAGTTATGACGATGTATGGACTGGATCTGGAATCAATGGAAGGTTCTTATCTGCATTAACAGCGCAGACAGCTACTTGTGATGATTGGACTAAAAGTAATTATGAAACAGGAATAATAGGAACAACTCGGGCAGCCAACAGCCACTGGATTTATAGGAATGATGTCTACTGCAACAAGCTGCAAGCATTGTATTGTGTAAGAATTTCTTAGAAAACATTTTTATACTACCACACCTTTTTTCTATTATGGCCAAGAAAACAACTTTCAAATTATTAGGAAAGGAAGATATCACACACTATGGTATTGTTGTAATATTTGCTATCATTCTAATCTTTCTGGTCCGATGGTTCTTCGGCTGAGTTAGGATTTACTAATGGCAAGAAAGAAGTCTAAAATCGACTTGGACAGAAGCCTTCCTTGGTTTATAGTTTTTGGAGTTGTAGCGGTAGTAATATTTGGCTATTTTTCTCCTGCCGGACAGTTCTATATAATAGAAACCCCTGAGTTTCCACTAACTCCTTGTGTGAATACTTGCAATAACTTTTTCCCTTCTACCTCAGAGCCAAATCTAAGAAGTTGTGAGGTAGCTTCGGATTGTCCTGTTGCTGGTATGTACTGCGACCGTAATACTTGTGTGAATGCACAAGTTATGCAGCAAATTCAGGCATTTACTATAGATTCAGAAGCTTTCAGATTATGCGCTGGTTTCTGTGGATTTGATGGAGATGATGATGGCTACTTACCTAAAGATAGTACAGTAGAAACCAGTTTTCAAGATCTTGGCGCAAGACTTAGTTTAAGCCTGAACCAAGACATAGACGTCCTTTCAAGGGTAACTTTTGATTGTGATGATTCTGATTCACTCTACAATGTAGACTGCACCGGACAAACTTCCCCAATCCCTGGCGGAGCTGGAGGGGGTGCTGGGGGCAGTGAAGAAGAAGGTGCTCCCAGAGATGGTGGGGAAGAGGAAGGTGCTGAAGGTAGAGGGGGCGAAGAAGGGCCCGAGGATGCTATAGACATAACAAGGTAATAGTAGTTAAATTTATATTCTAGCCCATATATTTTAGTCTATGGTTTTGGAGAAAATAGTTCCTGTCGACAAAGTTGAATCCAATTTTTTATATGGGATTATTTTTGGAGCTTTGATTGCTTTAATTGGAATAATTATAGGAGCAAATATATTCAGATCGGACCCAAGTATGGCGGCTCTTTTCTTCATAGTTATCGGAGCTGTTCCATTCTTCAGGAAGATGCTGTTCATTGAAGAAGCAGAAGTCGAGCGTGAGTCCCCTGCTAAACTATTCAAAAGCTACAGAAAAATAATTACAGTATTTGTTTCTTTTTACATTGGAGTTGCTTTTACTTATTTTATATTATCATTAGTACCAATCCCATTTATAGGTCAACCACAAGCACTTTTCGAGAAACAGCTTGGAGTTTTCAGCGGAGGTCTTGCTGGTCTAGCTTTTAACCCAACAGCTTTCAAACTGATACTTGCAAATAACATAAAAGTTGTCTTGCTTGCGTTAATATTGTCGTTGCTGTATGGGGCGGGAGCAGTACTTGTCTTGTCTTGGAACGCTTCAACTCTTGGAGTTTTCTTTGCTACACTTGGAACGAAATCATTTTCTTATATACCTCACGCTACTTTAGAATTCCTTGGATTCTTCTCTGCAGCGGTTGCTGGAGGCCTATGCTCAGCAGCGATTGAAAAGCACGAAATTGGAACTTCTGGATTCAAAAGAGTCTCAAAGGATGTTGCTTTGCTGACAGCGTTGGCTGTTCTTCTCATCCTTGCTGGCGCTTTAGTCGAGGCCACTCTTTTTTAAGTAATAAGACTTAAATACAAGCGAGGCTTTTTATTGTCATGGCCAAGAAGAAGGCTTCTCGCAAAAGGGCAAAAAAAGCACCACAACAGGACTTTAACAGAATTATTCCCTGGGCCGTAGCCATTGCGGTTGTTGCAGTTGTTGTCTTCGCAATCAATACTCCTGCAGGAAAGTTTGTGGACACTGATGGAGACGGGCTAACCGAAGACGTTGAAGAGATATTTGGTTCAGATCCACAGAATCCAGATACAGATGGAGATGGGCTTTCCGATGGAGATGAGTTTAATAAATACTCTACAGACCTTCTTTCCCCAGATACTGACGGAGATGGGGTTCCCGACGGAATAGAAATACAGGCAAGAACAGATCCAAATAGTGGATAAGATAAGCTTAAAAATCCTTAAGTTTGAGCAAGTTTATGACAAATATAGAGTCCTATGACTTGGAAATTGAGAAGATAGTAGCTGAAGCTAAGGAAATAAATGCAAAGTCTATCGTTCTGCATCTTCCCGATGGTCTCAAGCCTAAAGCAGTAGAACTTTCTCGTGAACTTGAGAGTAAAACTGGAGCGACTGTATTTGTCTGGGCAGGAAGCAATTTCGGAGCTTGTGACATGCCAAAGTTGCCAAAGGACTACGATTTGCTGGTAACTTTTGGCCACGCAACATTTCTCTCTAAGAAGTAGTTAAACAAATTTTATATAAGACTGTGGCTATTCACCATTAACCTAAAACGTGCGTAGGCGCGTGTATGGTGACACACCAAATGGTATTAGGAATGGAAGGAAGTCTTGCCACCGGTGTTGGACTTCTGATTGGACTAGCTCTGTTGAAATACAGTGGCTACGCAGATGCAGTGAAGAAAGAGTTGAGCTATGTTGCGGCTGGAGCCGTGTTCTTGTTGCTTAATTCCGTTGTCGGAACTGCAGTTGAGTCAATCGCAGCCCTTGATTGGATAGTGAATTCTATTCAGTTAGTGCTTGTGGTCATTGCATTCATACTAGTCTTAATCGGAGCTATCACTATGGCCGTACAAATATTCTCTAAGATTCGTTAATCGGCAATAGATTGATGGCTCTTGGGGAACTTTCTTTTTTTTATTTTGATTTTTAGTAAGTCTTTTAAATTAAACAGCGTGAGCTAGTTTTATGAAAACCTTGTTTATAGAGGCCCGTGTAGATGTTAATTTGAAACCTGTTTTGGAAAATGCTCTAAAGGAAATTACGGAGAAGAAAATTGGCTTACTTTCTACTGTTCAGCATGTTCATCAACTTCCAGAGGCAAAGAAATATCTGGAAAAGCATGGCAAAGAGATATATGTTGGTGTTCCTTTGAGATTTAAGGACTTGGTGTCGAAGCAAGGTATATATTCTGTACATGCTGGTCAGGTTTTGGGCTGTGATGCAAGCGCAGCTGCTGACGTAGCTGACAAGGTGGAGTGCTCACTTTATATTGGAACAGGGAGATTCCATCCTTTAGAAATATTATTCAAGACCGATAAAAAAGTATACACTGCAGATCCTTTCACTGGAATAGTTGAAGAAATGGCACAAGAGCACAAGAAAAAATACATGGCAAAGCAAGCAGTGCGTATGGCCAACGCAAAGGAAGCCAAGTGCTTTGGAGTTTTAATTTCAACTAAGCCGGGACAATACTACTGGAATTCTGTCCAGCAAATTAAAGAGCTGGCTAAGAAGCACGGCAAGGAAGTGGTTGTTTTGGTTGCAGACACAATTGATCCACAGTCTCTATTGAACTTTCCACAAGTAGACTGCTACATCAATACAGCTTGTCCAAGGATAGTTGAAGATCAGAAAAACTATCCCAAGACTGTAATAAACTTCAACGAATTTATGGACATTTTCGCCAAGGAGTAAGCTTTTTAAACCCAAGCGTCAGAGATAAATCATGGAACCTAAAGTGGCTGAATCTGAAAAAAACATGTTGAAGCTAAAATTTGAAGAGCTGGATCAAGGACTTCTAAATCTTATAAGAGAAGAACTTTGGCAAGACAAAGCTACAGACATGGCTGGATTCCAAGTTACACACCCACAAGTAGGTCATGCAGTATTCACTTTGAAGACTAAAGGAAAGGCTCCAAAGACAGTTTGGAATGCCGCTGTTGACAGAGTTTCTAAGCAAACAGACGAGCTTTCTAAAGAGCTTAAAAAGCTTAAATAATATTCACTTCTTTGTTTTTCTATGAAGCGTGAGATACGTATTTTAGGGATTGATGATGCTCCGTTTAATAAATTTAATCGAGGAGAGCAAGTTTTGGTTATAGGAACAGTATTCAGGGGAGGCAGTTCTATGGATGGCTTGCTTTCGACAACCATTACTATGGATGGAAGCGATTCCACAAGAAAGATTATTGCTATGGTCAACAAGAGCCGGAACAAAGACCAGCTTTCTGTAATTATGATTGATGGTGTCGCTTTAGGGGGACTAAATATTGTTGATATAAATGAAGTTTCCAGAAAAACTAACTTACCAGTTTTGACTGTGATTCGTAAAATGCCCGACATGTCCAGGATGAAGCGTGCTTTGAAGAAGGTCAAGAATTCTGACAGTAAATTGGAACTTTTGGAAAAAGCTGGTGAAATATATTCTTACGGGCCAGAGAACAAAGCCCTTGGTTTGAGAAGGGGAAAAATTTATTTTCAGACAGCAGGTATTAAAAGTGAGGAGGCAGAGAAGGTTCTTAAACTAACAGTAATACATGGATTAATACCTGAACCAATAAGAATAGCACATATAATTGGGTCCGGAATTAAAAAAGGGGAGAGCAAAGGTAGAGCATGAGACGAAAATGTACTTATTCGAGTCACAAGGGAAAACCGGCTAAGCTGTGGCACTTCTTGTGGCATGAAGATGGCTGGCTGTCATTTATGGCCGACGCTGTTTTGGTAGTTTTGATTGGAAAGTTTATTCTTTTACCTGTCCTCGGCGCTATGATGGGCACTGCTTACCCTCTGGTAGCTGTGGTCTCGAGCTCGATGGATCACCAAGATTTAGAGCTAGACAAATGGTGGGATAAAAACGGAAACTGGTATGAACAAAATAGTATTACAAAGGAGGAATTCAAGCAGTTTTATAGGGTTAATGGCTTCAAAAAAGGAGACGCTCTGGTAATTAAGGGACGTTCGGTTTCAGAGCTAGAGGTAGGAGACATAATTGTCTACTCTGTCGGTTCGCGTCCAGAGCCAATAATCCATAGAATAGTAGATATATCTGAAGATGGAGACTTTGTAACCAAAGGCGATGCGAATTCAGGACAGCTACTTTTTGAACACAACGTGAAAGCATACCAGATAGAAGGAGAGGCTGTGTTTTGGGTGCCATACATCGGTTGGCCGAAGACGATTTTTGTAAAAACAGTAAGTGCATTGAATTAACGCAAAACTTATATTTTCTTACCTCTCTTTAAAGCAGATGGAATTTTGTCCAAAGTGCAACTCCTTGCTGGTTCCTACTGAAGCCAAAGGAAAAGTCAAACTTACTTGTAACTGTGGATATAAGAAGAAAGGGGCTGCCAACAAACTTACCGTAAAAGAGAGAGTCCAAAGGGAAAAGCGTGGGACAGGAGTAAGCGATGCTGAGCAGAGCACAATAGCGACAGTAAAGGAAGAGTGCCCAAAGTGCAAAAACCCTAAATCTTACTGGTGGACTGAACAAACAAGAGCATCTGACGAGCCTGAAACTCAATTCTACAGATGTACTAAGTGCAAGCATACTTGGAGGGAATATAATTAATGGCTGAACAAGCAGAAACCCAACCAGAAAGGAAATTCATTAAACGCGGACCAAGCGTTGACTTAACCGTAAAGGATTTGAACTCAAAATCCGTACCCCCCAGAGTTGCAGTTGCGGGAACAATTGTTAACAAAAATGAGGAGCTTTATTCTTTTTTAATAGATGATGGGACGGGCACAGTTCTTGTAATTACAAACAATATTGAGAGATTTAATGAGATTAAAGAAAGTCAATTTGTCAGGGTTTTAGGGAAAACGTGGGGAGAAGGAGAGGAACTTGAGATACAAGCAGACATAATTCAAGATTTTTCCAAAGTTAATCCTGCAATTTACAGACAAGTCATTCAATAAGATAGATTTTTATATCAGCGTGTCTTTTTTCAAATATGGCAGCTCTTGTCAATATTGGCGGACTAGAATTAGAGGTGGTTTCTATCGTTCTTGGGTTCGCAATTGGATATATAATTGGTAGTATGAAGGGAAGAGCGTCCATGGGAATGATGACATAGATTGTCTGTGGAGATAGATTTTTATACTAGGATGTTTTTTAAGAGCGTATGGCTGCGATGATTAATCTTGGTGGACTGGAGCTAGAATTGATATCTCTCATTCTTGGATTTGTAGTAGGATATATAATTGGAGATATGAAGGGAAGAGCGTCCATGGGAATGATGACGTAAGAAATCATTTCTTCCCAACTTTTTCAGCTACAAACAAAGCATAATCACTATTTCCCTTGGAGTAGTTCTTAGATAGAATCTTAAGTCCATTCAAGAGTGCCAAGTGCCTTTTTGGGAATTTGCTTAGCAAGTCCTTTCTTTCAGAGAAATATTTCAAAGAAGGTTCAAAGGTTTTTGCTCCCAATGAAGACACTTCTCTTACTTTAAACCCTGCCTCTTTAAGATGTGTTTTCCAATCATCCACCGAGATGCATTTCATCAACTCACCATGTAATCCTCTTGGTTGAGAGTTCATAGTCAAGTCTGCAATTGCAATTTTTCCACCATAACTTAAGACTCGGAATGCCTCTTCGCAAAATTTCTTCTTGTCAAAGAAATGAAAGGCAGATTCTAAACATATGGCTTTGTCGAATGTTCCGTCGCTAAATGGGAGATCATGTGCGTCGCCGAGCTGAATTTTGACTCTTTTATTCGTTATTATTTTCTTCCCATCTTTCATTTGTTTTTTCGAAATTGTCACTCCTTTTACCTTGCATGAGTATTCGTTGGCTAAAAATTCCGCAGCTCCACCAGATCCACAACCTATATCTATCAAGTTGTCCCCGGCCCTCAAGTCTATTTTTTCTGCTAGTAAACTTACAAAGTTCTCTTGTGGATTTTTATCACTCATATTATCATAAAGTCCTATATTGAATATCTTGCTTGGGAAGTTAAGGAAGTAGTTTGAATTGTAATAATCTACTACTGCTTCTTTGTTCTTATCTTCTTTGGATTTGAATATTTTTAGCATTAATGTAGTACTTGGGAATTGTATTTAAAAGTGCTGTTAAGTACTTATTGACTTGAGTGGCAAAATCATTATAAATATTATCTACTGTTCTGTAGCACTTGGTGTATCTTATGTTTACGATAAAATTAGCAGATCCAAAATTGTTTAACAGTCTTGTTGGCATAATATCTGAGTTCGTTACAGAAGCGACGTTCTCCGTTGAAAAAGGGGGTCTTAAGCTTGTTGCTATAGATCCAGCAAACATATCTATGATTACTCTGAATGTACTTCCAAGCGCTTTTGCTGAATATTCTGTCTCCGAGGAGTCTGAGATAACTTTGAATCTTGAGAATTTGAAGCATGCAATTAAGCGGGCGAAGCCTACAGATGCTGTGACAATGACAATTTCTGAAAATAAGTTAAAAATTAATCTTGTTGGAAGCTCAAGTAAGAATTTTTCCATCCCCCTCCTTGAGAAGACTGGTTCCGACAAGAAAGAGCAGAACTTTGACTTCAGTTCCCAAATCGACTTGAGTGCTCAAGATTTCAAGGAATTTATTGAAGATGCTGGGGTTGTAAGTGACGCAATTACTTTCGAGGCAGAGTCCAGTAAGTTTGCAATATCTGCAGGAGATACAGGCAGCCGTGTTAGAATAGATCTTAGTCAGACAGATGAGGCAGTAATTAATTTTACTTCAAAAGAAAAGTCAAGAGCAATATACTCGGTAACTTATCTAAAGAAAATCGCAAAGGCATCAGCAATTTCTGATGTAGCCAACATACAGTTTTCAAGTGATTACCCTCTCAAGATAGATTTCAAAGCTGTGGACCAATGTGTTCTATCTTTTGTTCTGGCCCCAAGGATTGAGAACAGATAAAAACATCCAAAGAGGCTTACTAAGTATTATTGAAGATCCTGTTTTAACAGTTCTTGACTTACAAAGTCTAAATATCTTTTTGGCAACATATTTGGGAGGCATCATCAATACCTTTTTTTGTTGTGGAAATGCTTTTATTTGATTTTTCGTGCTGGTTGCCGCTGGACAGACAGCAAGTACTTTAATTCCATCTTGTCTAACTTCACTAGAAAGGGCCTGAGTAAAACCTATTATACCTGCTTTAGAAGCACAGTAAGCTGAAGCCGTTGGCAGACCTTTAAGTCCATTAACTGATGAGACATTCATAATCACTCCTCTCTTCTGCTTAAGCATGATGGGCAAAACTTCCTTTGAACACAAGAACACACCTTTCAAGTTTGTTTCAAGCACAAGATCCCAAGCACTTTCACTTAAATCTGCAACTTTTGCGGTGTGCCTGATTCCAGCATTATTTATTAAAACATCAATCCTGTCAAATTTTTTGGCTGCTTTTTTTATTAAACTTCTTACTTCTTTGGAAGAACGGACATCTACTTTGGCAGCTATATACTCAACTCCGGAGATCTCACCAACTTTTTTTAAGTCATTTAAGTCAGGTCCAGAAAGAACCAGGTTGAAACCTTTCCTGGCGAATTCAAGAGCTGTTTCCCGACCTATGCCGCTGCCAGCTCCAGTTATGAGTGCGACTTTCATGCTTACTTTAAATGTTAAAGACTTAAATTATTTGCTTTAGTCCAAATAAATTACTTTGAGAAGATTATTCGACAAGGTTTTAAAACTAAGGTGGAACTTAAAATTCATGAAAGCCACAGTCAAGAAAATAATCCAAGAGACACATGACGTCAAAAGTTGGATTCTAAAACTTGAAGGTCCTATGGACTACAAAACATCTCAGTTTGTAATGGTCAACCTTGATGAGAAAAGATTTGGAAAGAAAATACCACAATTAGCTTACTCGATAGCATGTCCTCCGAACAAGAATGAGATAATGATTACTGCAAGAATACATGAAGGTGGGACAATTTCTCCTTACTTAAATCAATTGAAAGTTGATGAAGAAATTGAGATTAAAGGACCATACGGGAAATTTATTTATGAAGGTGGAAAGACTACACTGATTGGTGCTGGGACAGGTATTGCTCCATTGTATGGAATAATGCACTGTGCACTAAATGATGGTCAAGATGTTGAGCTCTACTATTCAGATCGTACAGAAAAAGATCTGATTTACAAGGACGAGTTGGAAAAATTAGCTGAAGAAGACAGAATAAAACTTTATCTATTTGTAACAAGAGAGCCAGGACATGACAAGTATATAACGAAGCGCATAGGATATGACTTCCTTGAAAGTAATCTGAAGAAAGATGGATTCTTTTATGTCTGCGGGCCGCCCAAGTTCGTTGAGAATATAATAAAAAATTTAGAAAGAATAGGGATAAGCAAAGAGCAAATTAAGAAAGAAGAGTTCAACTAAGCTTTTAGTTTTCCCTTTTTGTTTTTGGACAAGCCGTTCCAGTTCTGCTTTTCCATTTCTCCGAACCACATGAGAAATTCGTAAATAATCCGGCTACGCGAATCGAATTTTTCAAACAGATTGGAAAGCTTTCTATTAATCACAGTCTGTTTATGGCTACAGTCCGAATCGTCGCCCATTCCAACCGATGGAGTAAAACAGAATTTATATAGTTTTTGACACTCCCTTTAGAGGAGTATGAAAGTTAATATCAAACGAGTAGATAAGGCCTTGCCTTTGCCGGTTTATGAATCTACTGGGGCCGTAGGTTTCGATTTTTTGTGCAGGGAATCTAAGGTCATCCAACCAAAAACTTTGGAGTTTATCCCTTTGAATGCTATAATTAAAATTCCTTCTGGGTACATGCTCAAGTTGGCTCCGAGAGGAAGTACTTTCAGGAAGAAAGGTTTGATTGTCCCCAATTCTATTGGAGTAATAGATCAAGATTACCATGGAGATGATGATGAAATTAGGCTACAAGTTTACAATCTGAAAGACAAGCCTGTGGAAGTTGAACGGGGAGAAAAAATATGTCAAGGTATCTTTGTCAGAATAGAGACAGTGGAATGGGAAGAGACCGATGAGAAAATGGGGGAAACAAGAGGTGGTTTCGGAAGTACAGATTCCAAGTGAAGTTTTTATTTCTCGTCTGATGCAACATTTTGATAAACGAAAAGACGTAATTAACTCTAGACTTGAGGATTTTTCCAATACAGATAAATCTAATAGAAAAGTTGTGTTTGAAGAACTGGCCTTCTGTCTGTTGACCCCCCAATCCAAAGCCCGGTCTGCTGGCAAAGCAATTGAAAAATTAAAAGAAAATAATCTTCTTTTCAACGGTTCTGCTGAGGAAATAACTCCCAATTTAGCTGGAGTAAGATTTAATGCTACCAAAGCCAAAAGAATAGTTGAGGCACGTGAGAAGTTCGATAAATTCAAATTTGATTTCTCAGACGTTTTCAAACTTAGAGATGAAGTTGTTAGTAATTTTAAAGGATTAGGATATAAAGAAGCATCTCATTTCTTAAGAAATATAGGGTATGGTGAAAATCTTGCCATTCTTGATCGTCATGTTCTTAGAAATTTGGTGAAAATGGGAATAATAGATGAAGTACCCAAATCAATTAGTACCAAATCATATTTTGAGATAGAGTCTCGTATGCAAAAGTTATGTTTAGAGTTAGGTATCAGTGTTGCTCAGCTTGACTTACTTCTGTGGTCCGAAGAAACAGGTGAAGTTTTTAAATAAAACAAAAACCGGCAACCGAAGTCTTTATATATGTGCGACAGTCTAAAAACAATAGGTGAAAATCATGGCAAGACAAGCAAGAACGAGATATTTTGTGTTGAGGCAAAGTGGTCGAGATACAAATCAAGTGTTTACTGGAAGACAGCCAAGACAAGCAGCTCTAAAAGCCGCGACACGTGGTGTGACAAACATAGTTCTTAGAGAACGTGGAACAAAGAAAGAGCACATCTTTACAGGCAGTAGAGGTAAAGTTGCAGCTCCTGCAAATGCACCATCTTGGATGCCAGCACAAATATGGAAGTCCAACGTGCGTAAGAAAGGAGTAAAACACCTATAAACGCTTCAGAGGGCGAAGTCCCTCTTCTTTTTTATTTTGGAATTGAAATTTAATTTATCCTTTTGCTCAAGAAAAACTCATCCTCAGCCCTTTTGATATCTGCTTTTACCATTCCTCTGGCCAATTCTTCAAATGAAGTAGTTGGTTCCCAACCTAGTTCTTGTTTTGCCCTTGTATAGTCTGCGTTAAGGAGATTAACTTCTGCAGGTCTGAAGTATTCTGGATTTACACGAACTATTAATTTACCATCTTTTTTATTTATTCCTACTTCATCTAGACCTTCTCCCTGCCAATCCAAACTAATTCCTGCTTCCTTGAATGCAAAATTAACAAAATCTCTTACAGAGTAAGACTTTCCTGTCCCAATCACATAATCATTTGGTTTTTCTTGCTGTATCATTAGCCACATCGCTATAACATAATCTTGCGCGTGGCCCCAATCTCTTTTGGCGTTTAGATTACCTAAATATAACTCATCTTGAAGACCTAAGCTTATTTTTGCGGCCGCGTTAGTTATTTTTCTAGTAACAAAGTTAACCCCTCTGTTTGGAGATTCGTGATTAAATAGGATTCCCGCACAAGCAAAATATCCTTCTTTTCTCAATTGCCCTATGTGTTCGTGAGCTTCTAATTTGGCTTTAGAATAAGGGCTTACTGGATTAAAAGGTGTGGTTTCACTTTGTGGACTTTCCAAAACTTCACCAAACAGCTCGCTAGTAGATGCTTGATATAATTTCGCATTTTTATTTTGCTCGAATAATATGTTTGATAACCTTTGTAGTCCAAAGAAATTTACTTCTCTTGTGTAATATGGTTGTTCAAATGAAACTCCGACGTGTGATTGAGAAGCTAAATTATACACTTCATCTGGCTGTGCTCTGTCCAAAACTTGCTCGATTGAATGGCCGTCAGTCAGATCTCCACATACTAGATGGAAATTTTTATTGTCAAGTAGATGTTTTACTTTTTGTAGATGATTGTCAGTACTTGAGCGTCTGTGCATACCAAAAACTTCGTATCCTTTAGTAAGAAGCAACTCAGCGAGATAAGGACCATCTTGGCCTGTAATTCCTGTAATTAAAGCCCGTGTCATCCATCGAACTTGTTGCTAAATTTTAAAAATCTTCTGGAAGAGTAGTCTTAACCTAACTCTTATAAATACTGAAGTTTTAGAAAATCCTATGGTCAAGAAAGAAGACAACGTAAAGCTTGGAAAGGCTCTGGATATTTATACTGTAAGTCCTTTGATTGGAAAAGGCATGGTTCTTTTAATGCCGAAAGGTACAACAATAAAACGAGTTTTATCAAGATGGATAGTAGACGAAGAGATAAAACGTGGTTACCAGCATGTCGATACACCTATTTTAACTAAGAAGGCACTTTATGAAAAGACTGGACACTGGCCATATTACAAAGACAGCATGTATCCACCATTCAAGGCATATGGAACTGAGATGATGATAAGGCCGATGAGCTGTCCACATCATCACCAAATTTTTGCTGCAAAACCAAAAAGTTACAAAGAGCTACCACTCCGAATGGGCGAACTGGCCCCAATGGCAAGAATGGAGAAGAGTGGGGAGTTGAGAGGTCTATTTAGGGTGGCCCACATGGTATTAAATGATGCTCATATCTATTGTACAAAAGACAATTGGGAAGAGGAGTTCAAAGACGTTTTGGACTTTATTGAGTATACTCTAACTTCTTTAGGGTTGAGAGAAGATTGCTGGTATCGTTTGTCTTTGCGAGACAGGAAAAGTAAGAAATTCATTGGAGGTGCAGAGGAATGGGACTATATTGAAGAGGCAATTAGAAAAATTTTGAAAGAAAAGAAATTAAAGTTTGTTGAAGAGCCTGGAGAGGCGGCTTTTTATGGACCAAAGCTTGACGTCCAAATTAAAAATGTCTATGGTAAAGAAGATACAATATTTACTAACCAAGTTGATATGGTTATACCTCCAAGATTGGGACTGAGATATATAGATAAAGACAATTCTAGAAAAACTCCAATTGTAATCCACCGTTCAGCAATTGGGACTTTTGAACGTCTTATTGGTTTCTTAGTAGAGAAGTATCAGGGAAATTTCCCTCTTTGGTTTTCCCCGGTTCAAGTGAAGATAATAAGTTTTAATGATGGAATTGTCACATACACTAAAAATATTGAACGACGATTTAGAACTGCTGGGTTTAGGGTTGAAGGAGATTATCGTTCCGAGCCCGTACAAAAAAAAGTAAGAGATGCTGAGCTAGAAAAAGTTCCGTATATTGTAGTCATTGGAAACAAAGAGAAGCAAAAAAATACTCTTGCCGTCAGACCTCGTGGTGGCAAACCAAAGTTTGGAGTTAAAATTCCTGACTTCTTGAAACAGCTGAAAAAAGAAAACGAAGAGAAGATAATTAAGTAGATTTTGGAAATAGTTCGGGAAGTAGTTTTCTAAGTTTAATCGCAGTGTAATATTCATGGTCATTTTTCCTGACGTATCTTCTGCTCTTGCCGTCGTAATTTTCCTTTAAGTACAATCTTAATTCATCATCTGTCCAACCAGGCCAGTATTCTTTTTCCCTATGGTACAAGACGACATCATCCAATATACCTCTCTCTTTCAAAAGAGAATATAACCATCTAGATTTTTTGTGTAGCTTTCCCCTGTTTAACATGCCATAATTTTCTAATACAAATTCTTTCAGCTCTTCGTTAGAACGATTTTCCCACTCGTCCGCTTTTGTTTTTCTTTTAGCTAGAGGTATTAGCTCATCAATTAGTTCCCTGTCACACAGATGTTTGTAAAATGATGAAGAGGCATTTGAAACTTCTGTTCGAGTATATCCTGAGAACTCTTCGTGATATATTTTTTTTAGTTCCTCGTTAGTTTTATTGTGCCACATCCTTATTTTTGGAGGTGGTAGCAGTTGATCTTTAAGACCATTCTTCTTAACCATTTTGTAAAAAGGCATATCCAATCTTGCAATTTCTGTTCTTGTAAGTCCGTCATATTTTTTGGAGTATTCTATGATTTCCTCTAAATTCATCCCTCTCCAGATTGTATCTGACATACTGTTCCAATTGTCAAAAAATGATTTAAGCCTTACTGTACACAACATTTAATAATTCTAACCTTCACCATTTTTCATGGCAAAAGCACAAAACATAGACGCTAAGCGCTTGGGAGTCGCCGGAGGTTTGCTCTGGGCAATCTTCTTGTTTGTTTGGACGTTAATAGCCAATAACAATGGATATGGTCAAGGGTGGCTTGATTTACTGTCTGAAATATATCTTGGTTATTCAGTTTCCACAACAGGTGCATTTATTGGACTTCTTTGGGGATTTGTGGACGGTTTTATTGGTCTGTTCCTCTTAGCTTGGTTATATAACTGGCTATCTGGAAAGATATAATCAGTCCGGAGAATACAAACGAATCTTTTTCTTTTTATTGGTTTTTCCTCTAATTATCTCAGCTTTTAGTTTGTACTTTTTTTGAAAGAATTTAATAATCTCTTGATTAGCCTTTCCTTTTTCAGGTGGTGCGGCTACATTCAGTTTTAATTCTTCCTTGGGAGTTTTGCCTGTAATTTCAGTCTTACTCTGGCCGGGTTTTACTACAATGTCCAAAACTATCTCAACTTTCATTCCAAATCTCCATAAAGTAACTTTCGAATTCTTCTGCAAGTTCTTTCGACCTTATTAAAACATTCGATTCGTGATTTTTATCAATGGAGTAATAACTCCAATTTGTTGATCCAATCATAACTATCTCTCCGTCAATAATTATTAATTTGGAGTGCGTCGTAATCTTGCTTGAATCATATTTAATATTTACACCGTTCTGTTTTAAGAATTGTACAGCAGCGTCATTAGTGTAAAACTGGTCTGTAACTATTTTGACTTCAACTCCCCTGTCGGCAGCGTTGACCAAGTCTCTTAATAAGTCCATTTCATTACTGTTAGGATAAGTAGGATAATACTTTAACTCGAATTCAATCATAT
Organism: Candidatus Woesearchaeota archaeon; assembly: GCA_964344605.1. Taxonomy (GTDB): domain Archaea; phylum Nanobdellota; class Nanobdellia; order UBA10117; family ARS21; genus CAYFNR01. Next base: position 37,191 of record CAYFNR010000007.1, read on the forward strand.
GGATGCTGTCGTCTGCGTTTTGCAGAACTTCTGAAGTTATTGGGAAGTAATCTCTATCATTAACCGCCACAGCACTTTGGGTTGGAACCGAATCAATTGAGTCCCCACTTATTTTTACAGGAGCTTCAAAATTTGGAAGAACATAAACAGAAGTTATGAAAATTCCCAGAATTAAACCTATAAAGAAAACCACAGAACGTTTAATCTTCATAAATTACACCTTTTCTTTTCTATAACCATATCTTGTAATTCCACCACATTTTTTGCATGTGTACTCCACAGCCTTAGTCTTTGGATTAGTCCTCACAGTCATCTCTCCACCTTGGCCAAAATAATGATAACACCTATGGCAGAACTTCCGCTTTAATTTAGGATGTAGTCTTATATTATATCTCATGGCCAGTTTTCTTGCCAAGAAGATATATCTGTCTGCCCGCTTAGGACTTGCTTCTTCTGCTTGTTCGAATAATATATCAATTCTCTCTCTCGCAATTCTGAGCCACCTTTCTGGTTTTTTACTGGAAGGTCTTGCCATATATTTTACTGAATGTAGAAAGATAAAAAACTATTGAAAACCAGCAGCTTTCCGGGGTTCCCACACGAATGCAGTACCACCCGGAACGTACAAGGGCTTAACTTCTGTGTTCGGAATGAGAACAGGTGTAACCCCTTGGCTTTGACCGCTGTAGATCTCCTCAGAGTCTTTGATTTAAAAACCTTTCGCGCAAAAGATTTTTATAAACTCAAACGTATATTTTGGCATGGAGTTGATTCTTCACGAGAAACCAAACAAACCTACAATTATTGAGGGTTTTCCCGGCCTTGGGTTTGTTGGGACAATTGCTGCTGAGTATATGATAGACAAACTCAATACTAAATCAATTGGTCAGTTTTGGAGCCCAAAAGTTTCACCAGTGGCAATGATACATGGTTCTGAAGTTAGGCGTTTGCTTGAGATAAGATACGCTAAAAAAGAGAATCTGATATTCTTACATGCGGTTGCAGGTGTTAAAGATTTGGAGTGGGATTTGGCAGATACAATTTTAGAACTGTCTAAAAAAGTTAGAGCAAAGGAAGTGATAAGTTTAGAAGGAGTTAGTGCTCCAGCATCTAGCGGAGAAGTGACATATTTTCATACTTCCGACCCTAAAAAGGCAAATAAACTGAAGAGTTCTGGTGCACTTCCTTTAGAATCTGGAGCAATAATTGGTGTTAGTGGGGCCCTAATAACTCGGGCTCCGAGTAGTATACCAGTCACATTTTTGTTTGGATCAACACACACTAGTCTCCCAGATAGTCGAGCAGCTGCGAATGTCATAAAAATTCTTGATAAATATTTAGGACTCAAGATAAATTATGAACCTTTAGTTAAAGAGGCAGAGAAATTTGAGTTTAGACTTAAGGAACTAATCAAAAAGAGTGAGGAAGCGAAGAAGGTTAAGGAAAAGAAAGATATTCCTTACCTAGGATAATTATTTCTTGTGCCCCGTAAAGTCAACGTAGTAAATCCAAAGTATTGCTGCAGCAAATGCTATTGCTGCAGATAATATTAATGAGGTGGTCGCTGTAAGTCCAGTTTTTACTAAGCCAGACAGCATAACTGCTGCCACTGCAAGGAAGAACCAAAGTGGCCTAGAACCGAAGAATATTTGTTCGCCCTCAAACTTTGGAGCAATGACCTCAATAGTGTGAGATATTCCAGATCTTTGTTGGTAAGCCGCCGCAAGACCTTCAATTGGCAAAGGTATTAATGCTATCACAGCCATCCAGACATTCGTTTTGAGTAAGTATGTGGCTAGTATTCCTCCACCATAGGTGAGCCAGACTTTGGCAATGAATATAAGGATAAGCGAGACCACAGTTCCTGCGGACACAATTCTGCTGACTCTGAAAGGACTAAGGTGTGGTTCTCTGAACCCAGGTCTCAAAAGAGTTACAGACTGTACTTTTGGTCGTCCTGGGGCCGCAAATACAAAAGATCCAGCAGTTAATACTGCTAAGGCAAAAGCATACACTAGATTCGTTGGTGAGGCCGAAAAGTCAACAGTAGTTAATTCTGATTTTGCCGCACGCTTCTGTATGTTTGTCCTTAGCCAAAGTGTAAATGCGCAAATAAGTGAAGCTAGGATTAAGTTAATTAATCCAACAGATAATATAAATTGTTTGCCAATCCCCCAATCATTATAGGACACTGCAAATCCGATGGCAATTGAAGCCAATACGAGAGATTTAATTTCGTCCAGAGACATCTTTAATGATATGTCTCCACGTTTTGCCATCGTTGAGATACACCAATATTAATTATAAATGTTTGCTTGGACGATAGACTTTTATTTGAGAAGGTGTTTTTTTGAGTATGGACCTCAAAAAATTGAAATCTCAATTTTCTCACTTTGACTGGGATAAGATTCTTACAGATAGGAAAAAAGAAAAAAAGTAGGTGACGAGTTCTCAACTAAAATAAGCCCCGGGAGGGATTTGAACCCTCGACCCCCGGTTTACAAGACCGGTGCTCTGGCCAGGCTGAGCTACCGAGGCACGATATTCAAGCTTTTCCTGTATTTATAAGCTTAATTGTTTTATTCTTTCAACATCTTTGTTTATCACTTCAGAACGCAGCTCCATCCGAGCAGAGGCTTTTGAGAGTTCAATAAGGGAATCTTTTCGAAACTTTTTCTCCAATTTGTTTGGAATTTTTACCTTCTTTTTTCTAGCCTCTTTTATATACTTTTTAATGAAAGAGATATCACCTTCTCTTAAATGTACTACTTTACTGGCTGATTCTGCGATGTTCTTGAATTTACCAAGCTTTGGTGTTTTTATTTTAATGTTTAATTCATAACTTTTAACTTTCCTATTTAAGGACCTTACATTTAGACTTCCGAGAGTCTTGGCGTGAGAAACAAGTTTTTTGGAAAGCCTAGACTTATCTATGATATTTATTTTGACATCTGAGAATAATGCAAGTGTTAGAAGAGATTTGATTCTCCTGTCTGCAGCGATGTGGGGTCCAATGTATTCAGGTATAACTTTCCATGCTCTATTTGAGAAATTGTTGTATTTCTCTTCAAAAAAACGTTTCTCTATTTCCTTGTTTAGTTTATTTGAAGGTAAATCTTTAGAGATTAAAACAGGTAGTAAGTCTCTTCCAGATATCAGAAAAGAGTAGCCTTTCCTTCTTATCTTCACCCTGGCCTTTCCTTGTTTTATCTTGCCCCATATTTTTAAGTAGGTCAGTTTTGTTGTATATTTTTTAAGATAATTCAGAGCAAACTTGTCTTGCTTTTTGTGTAGCTTTAGAAGTTTTGCTGTATCAACAGCTTTGAGAGTTCCATGCCTTACTGCTGCGTGAACTGCTAGAGCAAACTTGCTGTCCTTTCCCTTTTTGTGTTTCCTGATCATATTAGATATATAAAACGAAGATTAAAAACATTTTAGAATTGGCGAGAGAGGGATTTGAACCCCGACCAGCCGGTCTGGAGCCGGCTACAATGAGGCTACGCGAGAATATCGACACTTCTTCTATTTAACTTCAACTCTTCGTCTCTATTTTCCTGGTGAGGCCAGTCAATAGGATTATTCCTTAACCAAAGCTCCTGAAGATCCACCAACGTATCCAATCCCTCAATCTTGGAAATATTATTATGATCTAACTCAAGCTTCTGAAGATTCACCAACGTATCCAATCCCTCAATCTTGGAAATATTATTACCGCCTAACCGAAGCCTCTCAAGATTCACCAACGTATCCAATCCCTCAATCTTGGAAATATTATTACCTCTTAACCCAAGCTTCCGAAGATTCTCCAACCCACCAATTTCCGCAGGAATCTCGTTGAGACCTTCTTGGTAAAGTCCAAGCCCCTTAACCTTTCCTTCATCTATAAAAATAGTGCGCTTGCTCGCAGAGTTAACTTTTTCTGCGAGAGAGTAGTCTTCCACACTTCCCTCCCAGCAGCTCGCAGCAATAGAATCTAGAGTGATATAATCACCACCTCTAATTAGAGTCCCCTTTAGCTCCAAAGTAATATCAGGATTCTCTTCAACTGCAAACTCGTAACACATACTTTGCCGTTCCAAGTCACCTTTTTCCCGATAAAATTTTCCCTGGAGCAGCCATCCATGGGCTTTATGTGGAGTCTTAGTTCGGACTTCCTCAATGAAGGACAATTTATCAAAGTCCTTTGAATCTA
>CAYFNR010000008.1:0-33794 GCA_964344605.1 Candidatus Woesearchaeota archaeon
GGTATTGGAACGAATGATCCAAAACGGAAATTACATTTGAGCGGGAAGATGATTGCTGACGACCCTGGAAGATATGACGTTTGGATTCAAGGTGGAACGGGAAGTGGTGACGACAGAAACCTCGCACTTTTGGGTGTCCAGAACTGGGGTGATGGGAGTGATGCTGATATATTATATCTTAATTATCACGGAGGAGGTATTACCGAATACGACGGGGGGACGCGTATAGGTGGTCCTGTAAGGATATATGGTGATTTGACTGTTGACGGGGACATAACAGACCTCAAGGTATCTAGTAAGACTTCTGATTTTAGGGAAGGGTATGAAACCGATATAACAAAAACTTACAAAGGTTTAATGCCTACACATAACTCAATATGTTTCCTGACAAAGGTCAAATTTTCTGCATATGATGAGGCCCCAGACGGCGAGAATATGGAATGTAGTGTTGTCGCCTATAATAATTGGTGGCACCTTAAAACCGTGGGCGCAAGCGCTAATGAAAATGACATGGAATGTGCCGCACGTTGTTTGAGTTGGGGATAAAGCCATTGAGATATTCGAAACCAATAAATACTTCCGTTCCTTCTATTGAATTATGCGCGCGCGAGATACGTCTTTTTTCTATATGCAAGTATCTCTAGTTGTTTTGACCTTTCTGGCTCTTGGCTTCGTAGCCGCAGGGCCAGATACTTTTTCTTTAACATCTTTTGCAACGATTGACATTCCTGAAGTGTCCTTGCCTGACATACAAATGCCTAACATTGATTTCTCAAGAATAACAGGAGCATTTGTGGCAAGCAACGTCGGAATTTCGGGTTGGACTGGACCGGTTTACACTTTCGCAGGAGGTGTTGCTCCGTCTTCTGTTTTGTCTGAAAACGGTTACAGAGCAGAGCTTTCAGCTGCCGCCCCTAGCGGCGTGCTTGCGGAAGGAGGTTATTCTTTTGTTTCTTGGGTTACAGAAGCTGTGGTTATAACTGCAGCTCCAGTGGTCACTGGACAGCCAGCAATTGACAGCAAGAACCCGCAATCCCCACTTTCTATATATCCAGAAACTGCTGTGAGATTTTCTGTCACTGCTACACCAGTAACAGGGCCCCTAAGTTATAGTTGGGAATTGAATGGTATTTCTCAGGCAAGCACCACATCTAGCTATACTTTACAAACAAATCAACAGATGGCTGCCACAGAGCACACAGTTAGAGTCACAGTAACTGATGAAGGCACAGGAGGTTCGGATTTTGAGTTTTGGGAAGTCAATGTATTGAATCCAATTTTTCCTGGACAAGCTCAAATATCTAGTCCCCGGATTTCTCCCCAGAGAATCAATGAAATACTTACTTTTGATCCAAGCGGAAGTTATGATTCCGCTGACGACGTCAATGTAGATGGTACTGTAACTCCAATAGAAGACCAGTTAACTTACATCTGGGATTATGGAAAGAGACTAGATCCCTGGGGAGATCTTAGCATATCTGAGAACGGAGTATCTTGTGTAGGAGAAAGCAGATCTTGCGATTCAAATTATCTTATTTTGGGTGAAGAAGTGCTACCTGGAGGAAACCCTTGTGTATGTTTAAGTAGCATAGATTTGGATGAGAAGTATCCTGTTGGAACCATACTCAACACAGAACATTATATTTATTATGAGTCAAGCGTTGAAATTGTTGATGCTTCGGAACTGAACATGCAGACGCAAATTAACAGATACAAAAGCTACGATTCCTTGTCGGCCTGCGACGGCTGGGATAGATTACCAGTTTATACAGACGGTCCAGAATGTGATGTAACTTTGGTTGCCGTGAATGAGGAAGGAAATAGTCTTAGAGATTCAGTCACTTTCACACTTTCGGACGCTTTAGCAAATAGACCTCCAGAGATTGTTGCACTGGCAGCAAAAGCAAACGTTGTTGAAGGTGAAACAATAACTTTTGACGCTTCTCAATCTTATGACCCTGATGGAGATGATATCGGCTTTACGTGGAACTTTGGCGATGGGACATCCACTTTAGGAGAAACAGTGACACATGCGTATTCTCAAGCTGGAACATATAGCGTAACTGTTGATGTTGGGGATGGAAGAACTACTGACACGAGCGACCCAATATCAATAAGTGTGACTGAGGGTGTTAAACCAGTAGCTTTTACTACTTCTCCCGCTCCTGGAACAGAAGCAAGATTGGGGGGAGAAGTCCTTTTTATTGGATCCGGAACGGCTCCACCTGGGGCAGCGATAATAGAATACATTTGGGATCTTGGTAAGCGAACCGATCCGTGGGGTGAAGTGGACCTTGTTAGTGGATTTTATGTTTGTAAGAGGTTAGAATCCTCAACAAGCTGTCCTATTGGAGGATTCCAAACAATAGATGGTAGCCAGGACGTTGGAGTCCCTTGCAGCTGTGAGACACCTTATCCTTATCCGGAACTGAATATATATCCTAACAGTGTTATTGTTCTTGACGATGACCAGTCTTTTGTAAATAGTTATTTCTCATTCAGTGAATGTGAAGATTACGGGACCACTGCAGACTCTACCTGTTCGGTTTCTTTAACTGTAAAAGATAGTGAAGGAAGGTATAGTTCTAAGAGAGAGACTGCGATGACACTGTATGGACTTCCAGGTGATACAGATGTTGATGGAGAGTTGACGCAAGATGATGTAAATGAGGTGTATGGACTTGTAACTGGAGAACTAGATTTAGTCGATGGAAATCCAGACTGCGATGGTGACGATGAAATCACTGTAAATGATTATGTTTTATTAGTAGAAACTTTGAAGGGGGCAGAGACATGCAGAGATTAAAAATCTGGTTGGTTTTGGCAGTTCTTTTGGCTTTGGTTACGCAAGCCAGCGCCCTCGAAGCTAAAACATTAACGGTCGTTGCCGATGATACTGTTGACAGTTCATTTGATGTAGGAGTTAGTATAAATCCTCTCGTAGGTTTTAGGGGACTGGAATTCGTGGTGAATTTTAATCCAAGTGTTATAGAAATCACTGGAGTAGATGCTACTGGCATAATAGAGTCCTCTACAATATCTATCAATGAAGACAACAAAGTTGTTGTATATACAGCTTCTCCAATAGATGTTTCTGGAGGAATTATTGTGATGCACTTCATAACAAAGGGCTCTGCTGGAGGCGTTTCTGCTATAGCTCTAACAGAGGCAATAATATCCACGGGAACCTCTACCGCAAGCAGACCCGATACAGCAGGAGTATCTGTAACACTTAGTGAATGCGCCGACCACCCAAACACACATACTGGTCCAGGATCTGGAATACCTGGAACAAGCTGTGCGTGCAATCCTGGAACAGCTTTAGAAATCAATCCAAACACACAAGGATGGAGTTGCGAAGCTGATGCGGCATCAAATCTTTTCGGTCAGAATGCACAGGATTGTAGCTTGGGCGGAGACCCAATTTACAGTACAGGCTATTGTTGTAAGATAAGGTACCAACTAAATCAAACGTTTAACAACTACAACGATTTGCTTGGAAACCCGAGCGAAGCATGCACTTTAATTCCGAATGATCCACCAACAGCGGCAATCTTCAACCCGCCAAAAAATGCTACAGTGGGGAATATAGTCACATTTTCAAGTAGGGGATCTTCAGATCTTGATGGAGAGGTTGTGGCTTATGATTGGGATTTCGGAGACTCTTCTATACATTCTAACAAAGAGAATGCTTCCCATATTTATACGGCACTAGATGCGTGTCCGGCTAGTACCTGTACCGTTACTTTGTTAGTAAGAGATGATGATGGAGGGTCTGACAGCACGACCACCACTCTGACTATTCTTCCTGGTGCGACCCGTACACCAGTTTGTGGAAATGATCTCGTTGAGACTGGGGAGGTCTGCGACGGAAATGACACTGCAGCTTGTAAAACGGGCGAGACTTGCAAATCCGACTGCTCTGTTTGTGTAGCACCACCTCCACCAAGAATGGAAAAAGGCAAAACTTACACTATTGATCAATTAACTCAGTTAGGACTTAATATTGGAAAAGACAATACTCTTACCGACGGAAGAGTTGTTACTGTTAGTGCTTTGGGAACAATTACAGACATAAGGCCAAAGGCTTCCCCTCCAGTCGGCGCGGTATGTGGAAATAATAAGTGTGAAACTGGGGAAAGTGCCACAAGTTGTCTGGCTGATTGCCACGTTGGAGATGGAGTTTGTCAAAAGAACTTGGGAGAAAATCCAACCAACGCGCCATCTGACTGTAAGAAGAGCAACCTTCCAATGATACTTATCTTATTAGCTTTCGCTACAATAGGTAGTGTGTCATTCCTTGCAATAAAGAAAGGTTGGATAAACCGTATAGGTCCCTTTGGTCATCCAGCAGCTGGAGGACCGAGCGGAGGCCCACAGTTTGATCTCGGCCGTTTGGCAGAACAACACGAAGTAGCGACTCCGCATAAAGATTTAAGCAAACTAACTGCATACATTGACTCGGCGAAGGGACAAGGATTTTCCTACAGTCAGATTAGAAACACTCTACAGAAGAAGGGCTGGAAAGAAAATGATATTAACGCCGCATTTAAGTGACCAAAACCTTTTTAAACTAACTTAGCTGTTCTAGATTATCACAAAGAGAAGTCACATATCATTTCATCATGCTTCACAAAAAATCGGACCGTATTAAGGGTCTGATTGAAGAGATAAATAAAAAAACGGAAAATTCCGCCTTGATTATCGAAGGCGTGAAGGATAAAAAAGCACTGGAGAAGATAGGAATAAGTGCTGACTTCTTTTTGTTAAATAGGTATAGAAGAAGCTTACACGAATGTGCGGAAGAAATAGCAGAAAATCACGATCAAGCTTTCCTCTTTTTGGATCAAGATCCAAAGGGGAAGAAACTAACTGCGGTGTTGCGCAAATATTTGCGCGAGTGCCGAGTAAAAGCCAATACTAAATTGGCTAGACGCTTGCTGTTATTGGCCAAGACCGACAAGATTGAGGGCCTTAGTTCTGCACTTCGCCAGCTTCTTTAGACCTTAAAAAGGAGGAAAAATAAAATGGCAAAAATAAGTCCAGTATCGATAAAATATAGTATAGTAGCTCGAGTAGAGCTAACAGGAATGGTCGAAAGACCAGATGTAATTGGAGCTGTCTTTGGTCAGACTGAAGGATTACTTGGTCCAGACCTTGAGCTAAGAGAATTACAGAAATCCGGAAGAGTAGGGAGAATAGATGTAGACCTTCAAACAAAGAAGGGGAAAACTAGTGGGAAAATAATTATTCCATCTAGTATGAGCAAGTCTGAAACAGCTTTGATAGCTGCTTCCATGGAGACCATAGATAGGGTTGGTCCAGCAGAGGCAAAAATTAAAGTTACTGCAATAAAAGACATAAGAGAATCTAAGCGTGATTACATTGTCAAGAGAGCAAAGGAACTTCTTGAAGAGTTAATGGAAGAAGTACCTAGTTCAACAGAACTTGCATCTGAAATTGTTGAATCAATCAGAGTGTCAGATATAGAGAAGTACAATGGACTTCCGGCAGGACCGGACATAGAAGATGCAGATGAGATTGTAATCGTTGAAGGCAGGGCCGATGTCTTAAACTTGCTTAAGTTCGGAATTAAAAATGCAATTGCTTTGAATGGGGCAAAAGCTCCCCCTAAAGCTATAATTGAACTTGCTAAGGAAAAAGAGGCAACTCTTTTCCTTGATGGTGATCGTGGAGGAGATTTGATATTAAAGAATCTCTCCAGTATGGCCGAGATAAATTATGTGGCCAGAGCACCGGACGGGAAAGAGGTTGAAGAGCTTACGCAAAAAGAGATAATCAAAGCCCTTCGTTCCAAAGAAGAATGGAGTGAGGCGCCCAAGACAGTAAGACGTCGCTCAACAACCGAAAAACCTACGCGTTCTACACGCCAAACACAGGCGAGGGAGAGAAGCCCAAGAACAAGTACAAGAATGGGTACGACCAGACGTACATATGGTCCAAGAATTTCAGATAAGGAAAAAGACGTTCTGAAAGGCATGACAGACGAACTTATGGGATCTAGAGGAGCATTTATTTTAGATGATTCCCTCAAAGTCTTAGGTAGGGTGCCAACAAAGGAACTGGAAGATACGCTGAAAAACATTGGAGAACCAGTGTTTGCAATAGTGATGGACGGAACAGTTGGTTCGGATTTGGATGGTTTGGCGAGAAGAAAAAGAGTAAAATACATTGTAGCCAAGTCAAAGCCTAAATCGAAAACAGACGTGAATGTAATAACTGCGAAGGATCTTTAGGTCCTTTGCTTTTTACTTTTTTATTTTAATTAAGTAATTTCCCGGAGTAAATATCTTCTGTTTGTTATTTGTTATAATCTCTATTTCATTTTTAGTGTGTCCTTCTACTTTGTAAGATTCAAATCCAGCTTCTGAGAGATAGTTTTTGATTTCACTTTCTGTGTAGAAATAACAGAATCTTTTAACGTCTCCAAATTTAAGATAACCACTAAATCCTCTCTTCTGTTTTAAGCTTGGATTGGCGCCAAAAGAGGTAAGCATGGCCTTTCCTCCTGGTTTTAAAATACGTTTTATTTCTTTAATGAAATTTACCCTGTCGCGATTTGTTGGCATATGATGAAAAACCGCAATAGATGTTATAATATCAAAACTTTCATTTTTTATTGGCATTGAGGTTACGTCTGATACTATAGAAGGATTTTTGAGACCGGATTTTTTGGCCAGTTTCAAGTGTTCAATTGAGAAATCACTCAAAATTACTTTGTGCCCTAGATCCTCCATTAAGGGAATATATTGTCCCCTGCCCGAACCCATATCTAATATTGCAGTAGGTTTGCTTGACTTGAGAAAAGATACAACTTTTGGCCACAACTTTCTTCTATAACCACCATATTTTTTGGCTATTTCGTCGTAAGCCTTTCTAAGCTGCTCTTTTTTGCTCATTTTAACACTTTTATATTTGAGAAAGCTTTATCTTCCTTTAAAACTTTCAAAATATTTGGTATTTTCCTAACTTTACGTGGGACCTCTACAAAATAGTTGTATCCTTGACGATATATTTTTTTACGCTTGTATTTGCTCTTAAAATCAACAATATTTTCTTGAGGCCCGTATGTGAGTGGTCCCCGTAGAGTTTTTATTTTTGAAAGTTCCTTTGGGTCTAAGAAGTAATAAAAGATGGCTGGCCCTTTATGGTCCCAATACAGATTAGATTCTAAGATAATGAAATCATTTTCTTCGAACAGTCGAAGTATCTGTTCATATTGTTTTTTTAACTTAGCTCCAATTATATCCATCTTCTGTCCCCTATATCTTTTGATTGAAGCCTCAACTGCAACTAGTTTTTTAGTTTTCTTCTCAAGTTTCTTCAAGTCTTTTAATTCTACTTTCTTCTCTGTAAAAAATTCTATAGTTGGTTTTTCGACGAATTCTGTACAACCATTAACCAATCTGTTAAACACGTCACCTCTTAAAGATGCAGCAGCGTTCCTGTTTGCTTCTATAGGATCTATCACTATGATGGAACTTTTCTTCTTTTCAGGATTAAGTTTTTCAAGTGCCTCTTTTGAATTTTTATAGTGCTTCTCCACGTCAATAACCAATCCTTTCTCCCAACCTTTGGCTGCTTTTACTAATTTCTCAAAAGATCCATAATGGCAAGTTAAGATTTCGATAACGTGTCCAGAAAAACCTTGTATAAAACTCTCGGCCCCGTAGGCTTGCTGAGCTTTGAAGAATTTTTTAGCTAGGCGAAGATCAGTCACAAGACGGTCGTTCTTGTCTAAGTGCTTCTTAACCCAGGAAACATGTAACGGAGAGGCGTCAGTTATGTTCCTCGCGTCTTCTACTTTTTTAATTTCTATAACTGGTATGATCTCGATCAGCAATTTCCCTTGTTTGAGTTGAAAGTAATCTCGTGACCCATGTACACGAGCAATTTTTGGAAATATTTTTTTCAAGACACGCTCAGCGATGTCAGAAATCTCTTCACTCTTGTCCTTATACTTTTGGAAGTTAAATAACAAGAAGAAGTCCAAGTCGTGAATTCCTGGCAACCAGCTACCTTTACCAACAGATCCACCAACAATTAACTTAGCTTTTACTCTAGAGACTCTCGCGGCTTTGTCTATTTTTATAATTGTCTCTTCTACTTTCTTTTGAAGGGCCGTCTCTTCCTTATCTGTTGGATTTACTAGTTCAGCAGCCCTTCCAATTACACTCTTCATGATGAAAATAGCGTCCTAAGATATAAAAGATTGATGTAAGAGCCGAAACTTTAAATAAAACTTTTACCTAGCTTTAAAAATGAAAGAAGATCATGCCGTTGCAGGAATATTGATTATGTTAATTTCTGCTTTAGTTTTGGGCGCCTTTGCGCAAGCAAATCCTGGAGGAATAACTGGTGGCGCAACGTTTTTTCCGCAACTTGTTGGTGCAGAAACTGCTTTTGGAAAGGCAGTTATCTGGATTGTGGCTATAATTGCAGTCGTCGCTGGAAGTTATGCTCTTTACAATCTATATTTCAGAAACCGCGCCGTGACAACCAGATTCTCAGAGACAACTAGGCCATCTTTCAAGCCCGATTCATTAGGGGTGGATTTTTCTCACAAGGAAAAGTCAGATTTGAATCGTGTCAAAGAGTATGTTTTTAGGCAGAGAGCGAAGGGCCGTTCTGATATTGATATTCGTGACAGTTTAGAGTCGGTTGGATGGGATCCGGCTTTATTAAGTAAGGCGTTTAAGTGACAAGACTAAATGTCCCAGCTGGCAAGGCCTGCATGACATCATCAAGTTTCGTTGTTTCAAGGTTCTTTACAACTTTTTTAGCTACATCTGACTTTTTTTCTGATCCATGTCTAACTGAGATGTATTTGACAGCATGTTTTGAAACGGCACTCCTTGGTCCCGCAAAAATATGATTTTCTTTATCTACTCCGATAGAAATTTGTAGGGCCGTATTTCTTAACCAATTCCTTTTTCCCCGTATCATAAAAGCCCCTTTTGTCAAATATTCACCAGATTTTGCTTCCTTGGTCACTTGTTCGGGTTTAACCCAGTAAACATCAGTTGATGTTCTTCCAGCTGACCAGGCCTTGGAAAAAGAGGCCGTTGCGATGGCAACTTCTTCACGATCTTTTCCTTCACCTTTGTCTCTTCCTTCTTTAAGTATGAAAAAAGGAGAACCTGGATCTTCTGTGTGAAAAACTTGGTCGCTTATCTCCATATGTTTTTTTATTAATATATCATTTTGAGTTGCGTCCCGTCCACCGATTGCAAGCAAGCCTGAAGAAGTGCGGAACCAGTGGAATTTCTCAAACCAATCCTTTTTAACAATTTCAACAGCTTTCGGAACGCTCTTCTCAATTTCTTCTTCTACTTCCTCTCGTTTGGACATAAGATTCTTAATATCTCTCTCTGTTTGAACCACAATCTTTTCTGCACCTTCAATTTTTGCCTTTGAAGTTTTAGCCTTCCCATAATAAGCCTCAGCATTCTGCGATATCGTTTTGCTCAAGTCTAAATCTATGCCACCTGCGATATCAACAACAATTTTGTTTTCCTCTGGAATTATTCTCTTTATAGATAGTGCTTCTTGTATTCCTTGCCTCTTTTCTTGAGCTAACACAGAATCAATTTCAACCCAGCTATAATTTAGTCTTCTGGCATTACTTACTTTTTCTAAAATATTAGAAACAAGCTGATATTTTTCATATATCTCATCTGCAATCCTTTGGTTTTTCTTCCAAGTTTCTTTGTATTCTTTAAGGGAACGCTGCTGTATCTCTAGTCTCTGTTCTAGTTTTTCAAGTTTCTTTTCGAAGAGAGCTGATTTCTCTTTTCTTACTTCCTTCCCCTTTGCAGACGCGAGTAGTACGTCCACGGCTTCATTGAAGCTTGCGACTTGTTTCACTTCTGTGTCTGGCAATTCAAGTTTCAAAGGTGAAGCATCAGATGGATTGCCTTCAACTTCAAATAAGAAACCAGCTTTTGATTTATCAAATTCTGTAATGATTTTTTGAACTTGTTCGTAGATTTCGTTAGATTCCTCTTTTGTTAACTGAGAACAGACTTTGTTTTTATCGACTTTTGAACGCAGACAAATTTCTTCAGCGTAAGTCCCACCAAAACCAAGGCCAGACGCTATCATCTTAACAACGTCGTGATCTTTCCACGATTCCAGAGCACCCGCGAAAAATTCCTGGTTTAATTTTAGCAAATTAAATCTTTCTGGAGGGTATTCATATTTTTCGCCTTTCTTTAAAGTCCTGCCTTTGAAAGTTTTGTTAACGGCTAGATTTAGTATAATATAATCTTTGTTGCATAAGATAAAGTTGCCATTTCCGAAGAGTTCGCAGACCAAAATTCTACTGTCCCCTCTTGAATCAAACTTGAACTCAACTACTCTTTCTACATTTTTCTGACTCACTGCTTTAAGTTTAGAATTCATCAAGTGTTTTCTAAGAAACATACAGAAACTTGGCGGAACTTTTTGCGTTTTGTACTCATGACTGGTGATATAGACTCCAACACCCGAATCTACTTTAACCATAACCTTACTCCCTTCTTTTCTGAAACCTAAAAGCAAAGTTTTGGATTCTGGTTGGTAAATCTTGTTCAAGTGTGCTCCGAGTAGAGACTGAATTTCCTTAATTACAACTTTGAGTTCCAGTCCAGTAAGCACTTTTTCCATGCAAGAACTAAGAAATAAAAGTATAAAGAGTTATTCTTCCCCAACATCCAGCTCTTCATCTTCCTTCAGCTTGAAATAATCATAAAACTTCTTAGTTGGACCCAACCGGCGAGTGGAACCTTCTTTCTTAGCCTCGACGAAGCCTCTCTCTTCAAGCTCTTTGATGTGTTCATATGCCTTGTTGCTTCGAATCCGTATTACATCCGACTGTCTAATGTTTTTCTTGTGTGCTATGTAAGCAAGAGTTTGAAGAATGGCTTTGTCCATTTCAGGTTTCACAGCTTCCTGAACTAGATTTAGATAGTCGTCTCTGACGGCAAATGTCCAGAGACCGCCTTTATCTGCAACTCTTAAACCAGAATTTCTAGTTTCATAGTCTTTTTGAAGCTCAAGAATAGCAGATTTTACATGTCCTGCAGATCCAATACCACAAGCCTTAGCTAGTGATTTGATGTCTATTCCATTTGGAGAGCAAAATAGAACAGCTTCTATCTTTGCCTTAATATCTCCCATTCATCCACCACCTTCCATCTTTGCTCTTAGCTCCCCTTCTATAAGCTCAACATCTATGTTACTAAATGATTCTTTTTGATGTAGCCAGACTTTTGATTCATTTGCAAGATGTAAAAGAGGTATGAAAGTCCAAATGGTGGATTTCTTATCTACATCAAGGATAAGAGTTTCAAATGGAACGACTTTTCCAGTAGTTTTGCCCACTTCTATTCTCAAACGCTCATAAACATCTCTAATTTTCCCCATTATGTCTACTTTATGAACTTTGTATTCCTTTTTCGGGACTTCTTGATCAAACTTTACTTTCCTAATTTTCCTCCTGTCATCAACTTCGATTGCTTTTTTCAGTGCCCCAACAAGCTCTAGTACTGTAACCTTCCTCTTGCGAGGACCAACTAGTTTAGGTTCTACTTTGTATTTTTTCTTTTTCTTCAAATCTCTGGCTAAGTTCACAAGCTTTTCTTCAGTGGGATCCATATATTTATCTTCGCCAACTTCAAGTGCCAAATCATCTTCTGGGTCTTCTGTTAGAAGTATGAAATCATCCAACCCTAAATGCTGTGTTTTTAGTTTAAGTAAAATTGCTGCTGCCAAAACAACCTTGCCGGAAACTCTGAAATTCAGTTGTTTAAGTTTTCCAATCATCTGCATATACTCGTTTGTGAACTTTACAATGTCTACATCCCATGGATCAACCTTTCTGGAACGTACAAGTTCATAGATAATGGATTGCCATCTAACGTCATCTTCATCGAAAATAAATTTAAACATATTATCTTGTTCTGCCATTCTAAAATTTCATAGAGTTAATTTGGGAGAAACCCTCCTTCTTATTTTTCCAAACACCATATATATTATCTGCCGAGTGTACAATTGCGTCGTTATGTGTTATAATAATTATTTGAGAGTTTTTGCTGTACTCTTTCAACAAAGAGGCAACTTTTTCAGAGTTAACTTTGTCCAACGCAGCATCAATTTCATCCAACAAATAAAAAGGCGCAGGATCAAAGGCCTGAATTGCAAAAATAAATGAAAGAGCTGTTATTGTTTTCTCTCCTCCTGAAAGTCCGAACAATGATTTCTTTTCTTTGTCTATGCCAGTTATTTCAACCCTTACACCGCCTTCAAATGGAGAGTTTTTGTTCTCCAATAGTAGGGCCGCAGACATTCCATCAGTAACTTTACCAAATATCTTTGAGAAGTGTTCGTTTACTTTGGAGAAAGTGTCCATAAAGGTTTCTGTTTTCTTAGATTCAATCTTGTTTATAACGTCCTCTACAGAATTCTTTTCTTCACCAAGTTTGTTCACACGCCAGTTCAACTTTTCAAATTCTTTCTTGGCCTCGTCATATATATCTAGTGCACGCATATTGACGCTCCCCATGTGATCTATTCTTTTCCTAAGATCTCCTTGTCTCCTCTTTGCATCCTGTACCGTCTTCAAATGAGCCAGAGGCTTAACATCTTTTATTGGTTCAAGTTCTTCTTTCGCTACACTAAGTTCTGCATCTATCTTGGCGTTGGAAATTGTTAAAGCGTTTTTTTCCTCGTCTTCACCTAATAAAGATTCTCGAAGTTCAGAGTATTTCTTATCGCCTTTCTTAATTTGCTCTGAAAGAGATTCTTTTTCAGCAAAAAGTTTTTTCAGCTTGCCAACGAATTCCCTTTCTTCTTTTTCTTTCACTTTTAAGAGATTTTGATTATCTTTAATACTTTGACCCTCATTTTTAATCTGCTCTAGAAATTCGTATCTTTCTTTTGTTAGATTAATCAAGACACGGGCGATGTTTTTCTTTTCAGGTTGTAAGGCATTTTCTAAGGTAGAATTTGCTACAGATATCTTACCTTCCACTAAACTAATTTTTGCTTCAAGTTCGTCCAACTCTTTCTTTTTCTTCCCAAATCTTAGATCTTTAGCTTTGGATTTTATTCTGTTCTTTTCAACAGTTTTTGAGTGCATTTCCGATGTAATTTTCTTTTCTTTTTCTTCTAATTCTTTGATTTCATCACTAAGCTTTTTCTTAGTCTCCAGCAAGTCTTTTTTTTCAGCCTTAATATCTTCAACATCTTCTATATCTATTATTCCAATCTTCCCCTCAAGTTCCGCTTTCTCAGAACGCAGTTCAAACAGATTTTTCTCCAACTTTTGCTTAGCTTTCTCTTTGGATTTAATTTGTTTGGTCAACTCGGAAATCTCTTCCAACAAAGCATCTAATCTTTCTCCAGAGTCTTTTTCTATAAAGCTCATCCCACCATCTCTGCGGAATCCTCCTGTTATAGCTCCGCTACTTCCAAATAGATCTCCTTCTAAAGTAACCATATTATACCTACCAATTCCAAGAGACTTTGCTGTAGATGCATTTTCCACAATTAGTGTGTTTTTGAATATGTGTTGAAATACTACTTTGAATTTAGAATCGCAAGATATTAGTTCATACGCAAGTCCAATAACGCCTTTTTTGTTAAGTGCTATTTTTATTTCTGCAGGAGTAGAAAAAACTTTTAGTTTATTCAGTGGTAAGAAGGTTGCTACTCCAGATCTAGTTTCTCTCAAAGTTTGCAAACATCTTATTGCTGTGTTTTCGTTGTCAACAACAACATTTTTCATCCGGCCCCCGGCAGCCACGCTAAGAGCGGTTTTAAATTTTGGCTCTAGTCTCCCAAGCTCAGCAACAGTCCCGAATATGCTGTTATTTTTTAGGGATTTTATTTTAGCTATTGCCCTATCACGCATAATCATATCTTGGGCGGCGCGGATGTCTGAACGTAGCCGTGCAGAAGAATTTTCCTTTTCACTGAGTTTTCTTCTAATTTCTTGTATTTCAGAAGTAAAATTTGAATCTTCGTTTAGTATTTTATTAATCTCAAGAACAACTTCTTTGTAGCGGTCCTTTCCTTTTTTAATGTCTAGAAGCTGCTGCTCTTTTTCAGCTACTTCTCTAATCTTATCATCAGATTGACCTAGTTTGAAGTTGAGGATTTTAGTCTCAGCTAGTTTGTTCTGGATTAATTCTTTTGTTCCAGTTAAGACCTTGTTCAAATCCTCAATCTCCTGCTCTCTCTTTTCAAGTACAGCATCGAGATTCTCCAAGTCTCTTGTGGACAACCCAACAGATTGTTTTATTGCAGACTCTTTGGATTTTAACTTACTTTTTTCATTCACAAGTTCTTCTATTTCTTGTTCTTTAGCTCTTACTTTTTTGTTGAGGTCTTCTAAGTTATTTTGAAGTTGTTTCTTTCTTGCATCTATCCTTTTGATTTCATTTTCGGAGCTTTTGATTATGCTTTTACCATTTTCTATATCTTTTTTGAGCCGTTCCAATGATCTCTGCAACTCAAGCTGAGCTTCTCCACCTTTAGATTCAATATCTTTTTCTACGGATTCAAATTTCCTTTCCAGAACTTCAATTTTGGATTTTAGTTCCTTACTACTTCTTTCTATCTTTTCGTTTTTCTTGGAAATCTCCCCAAGCTTTTTCGCAACAGCGTCTTTTCTTTGGGTGAGTTGGGAAAGTTTCATTTTTAGCTCTGATGCTTTTGCCTGCTCGAGCTCGTTTTGGTAAGAACGGTATTTTTCAGCGTCCTTTTTTTCAGATTCTAGGCTCTTCATGTAACTTCCTTTTTCAGCCATCACAATTTGAACTTCTCTGAGCTTTTCTTCGACCTTCTTTAATTCTTTAATTGCAGTTCCTTTCTTACTTTCATAAATCCATATACCTGCAACTTCTTCTATTAGCTGTCTTTTTTCGTTTGAAGACATGCTGACAAACTTTTCAATATCTCCTTGGAGGATTATGTTGTGTCCTTCTGGAGTTATTTTGTTTATTCCAAGAAGGTCTAGGACTTGAGTTCTAGTTGCTCGCTTGCCATTAATTCGGTATTTAGTTTGTCCCGATTTTAGTATTACTCTGCTTACTTCAATGGTGTCAGAATCTATTGGAAATCCGCGTGCCCGGTTGTCCAATCTTATCGCTACTTCTCCACTAGGGGCGTTCGGATTACTTTTGCTTTTATGGATTAAGGCAGAGTAATTTTCTGCCCTAATGCTCTTTGTGGAAAGTCTACCTAGTACAAAACATAAAGAATCCAGAATATTTGACTTGCCCGAACCATTTCCTCCAATAATACAATTGAACCCCGGACCAAACTCGAGAGAAGGAGGTCGAGTGAACGACTTAAAGTTTTTTAACTGTAACCTGTTCACATATGTTTTACGCATGCGAGTAGAAAGCGAACGTTTTATTTAAGGTTTTATGGAGTCACCCTCTCAACATCTCTTGGGAATAGGACGACCTCTCTAACGTTTTTAATTCCAAGCGCAAAGGATAACAGGCGATCAATTCCCATGCCAAACCCTCCATGTGGCGGAGCCCCATACTTGAAAGGTCTTGTGTAAAATTCAAATTGTTTTGGATTCAGTTTTCGCTCCTTTATTTGTTTGATAAGAGTATCATAACGGTGTTCTCTTTGGCCCCCACTTGATATTTCATTATTTTTATAGATTAAATCAACATACCTACCTATATCTCCATCGTGCATAGCGTAGAACTTAGTCAAATTGCTTGGAAAGTTTATTAGAAAGAATGCGTCTGAACCAGTTTTTCTTTTCATTATTTGTCCCAGCTTTCTTTCTGCTTCAGTTCCTATGTCTGACTTTAGTTTGATGCCCAAAAGTTTGCACGCTTCTGTATGTGTAACACGTGGAAGAGGAAGTTTTGGAATGTTTATTTTGGCCCCAATGATATTCAGCTCACTTTTACATTCCTTTGCAATTGTACGCAGTATATGAACAAGCAAGCGCTCCTCTGTTTTTAATATATCTTCCATCCCATTTATGAAAGACATTTCAACATCCAGCTGCCAAAATTCTGTTAAGTGTCGGTAGGTGTGAGATTTTTCAGCCCTATAACTTGGTCCAATTTCATACGCTTTTTCAAAGCCAGAAATCATAATTAATTGTTTGTATAGCTGCTGACTCTGATTCAAAGAGACTTTTTTTGCAAAGTAAGGTAGTTCGAACAATTCAGCTCCACCTTCGGCACCAGCTGAAGATATTTTGCTTGTTTGCATTTCGATGAAACTATTTATTTTAAAGAAAGAATGTATTGATTCTAGAAGAACAGACCTTATTTTGAAGATTGCCAGGTTTTTTGGATTTCTTAAATCGATGTATCTGTAATCTAATCTTTTGCTAAGATCTGTTTCTATATCTTTGCCAAGAAATTCTATTGGCAGGGGAGTTTCAGCGCTTGAAAGTATATCTATGCTTGAAAGCTCAAGTTCTTTACCACCTGACTTGGCCTTACTTCTCTTAACTTTTCCTCGAACAGCTACAACACTTTCACGATTTATTTCTTTCAAGCCTTTTAACCCAGAATATGATTGAGTTATTACAATCTGGGCGTATCCTGAACGATCGCGAAGTTTAATGAATGCTACTTTCCCCATAGGTTTGAATTTTTCAACCCACCCAGCAAGAACTACTGTGGACCCCAGCTTAGCTTTTTGCAGTTCGATAGTACTAATCCTTTTAGAGAGCCCAATCATGCTTTTACTTGCTTGTGCATGTATTTAAGAGTTATGACAACAACTTTTTAACTAACTGTTGCATTCCCTAATTGTTATGGGTAAGATTGATGTTTCTGGAAATCTCATTGCCAGATTAGGTATAGGTTTCGTCGCACTTTTCATTTTGATATTGGTTGGAGGAATAATAATTGCAGTATCAAATGATTTAGAAGGCGAAGAAGGTTTACTACTTTCACTTTCACATGCGACTAGAATAGATACAGATGATCTCACAGATTCTCCCGCAGTAACAAAGGCGACATATCTGATTTTGGCCTTTGCGGGAGAGGTACTGGCATTTTATGTATTTTATGTTTTGATAGAGTTTTTAATATCTGGACAGATTAACAAAGTATCAGGAGCAGCTGCGATGAGGAAAATAAAAGGAATGAAAGGACACCATATTATTTGTGGTGGCGGAAGAGTAGGGCAGCACCTTGGAGAAAAACTGAAGGCAGACGGCAAGCATGTTGTTTTTATAGAAAACGACGAAACTGCTGTGCGACGGTTGCGGGCTGAAGGATACAAAGTTTACGGTGGAGACGCACTGGACGAAAACACTCTGCAATCTGTTGGCGTAAAGAGCGCAGACTCTTTAGCTGCGGTGCTTGGAAACGATGGAGACAATTTGCTGTTGATATTGGCAGCGAAAGAGCACAACTCAAAAGTGCTTGTTGCATCCAGAGCAAATGACGAGCTCATTGTTTCAAAATTGAAGCACGCAGGAGCAGAGATTGTAATTTTGCCTGAGGTAATTGGTGGCATAAAACTTGCCGAAGCTATTCTCGGCAACGTAGACGAAGGCCATGTAATCCACCATCCAAGGAAGAAGAAACCCCACGCTCACAAGCCTAAAAAGCATAAGTAGAACTTTGTGCTCGGCCGCCGCTTGAAGGTAGAAACTTCTATCTCCTCCATCATCGCAGACCTTAAAAATATCTAATAGTAGGGAATTCTATGCGTGATAAGATCTTTGAAATAGTCAAAGAAAATGGTCCGCTTTTGCCCGTTGAGGTTGCAAGTAAAGCCGACACAAATAGTTTTCTAGCAAATGCTTATCTTGAAGAGCTTGTGGAACTGAAAAAAATTGTTGCCAGCGAGGAAAAGGTTGGATCATCCAGGCTTTTCTTTGTTAAAGGTCAGGAGAAAACGGTTAAGGAGCGAGTTGGTGAATTGGGTGGCAAGATTGAGAAGACTGCAGCGGCGTACAAGAGTAAGGCCGTTGAGGAAACTCCGGAACTGGCCAAAAAACGGAAAGACTTCGCTGACCGCTTAGAGAAGATAGAGTCTAAGGAACCTGTTAAAAAGAAGAGAGTTGTTTTAGAGGAAAAACCAAAGCCAGAATTTGAGGATATGGAGGAGCCGTCCATAAAAGTTATCCCGAAAAAACCTAAGTTAAGGGCTGCAAAGGACTTTGTCAAGGAGAAGATTAAAAAGAGCGAGCCTGTCGCAGACAGAGATCAGAGTAGGCTCATTAGCGTGTCCCTTAATTACTTTCGTGAGAAGGGCATAGAAACGCTGGACGAACCCGTAGAAATTAATTCAAAAGAAAGTGAAGTACTTGCTAGAGTTCCCTCTGCCGTTGGACCTGTAAAATTTCTTGTAAAGATTAAGACTAAGAAGAAAATTAATAGGAGCGACTTGATGCAGCTTCATGTCGAATCTTCCCAACGCAACATGCCAGCTATGCTTCTCACGGACGCACAGATGACAAATACGGCAAAAAGTTACCTGAGAGAAGTGGGCGGAGTCTTGAGAGTAAAGGTTTTTTAACCAATCAAAACTCTTTTAAACCCCCTTAGAGGCTTATTTTTACAGCGCGGTGGAGCAGTCTGGAGTGCTCGTCGGGCCCATAACCCGAAGGTCGTCGGTTCAAATCCGTCCCGCGCTACTCACCTTCAAATGTTATGTGGAATAGATGAGGCTGGAAGAGGTCCACTAATTGGGCCATTAATAATGGCTGGTGTAGCCATATCTGAAGATAAACTGCCAGAACTTGAGAAATTGGGCGTCAAAGACTCAAAATTCTTAACACCTTCTAGAAGGAAGCAACTTTATAGTGAGATAATAAAGATTGTAGACGGTTATCATATCGTCGAAGTCTCGGCGCAAGAAATAGATCAAAGAAAATCAGTAGGTACAAATTTGAACAAGCTTGAGGCCATAAAGGCAGCTGAGATAGTAGCATCTTTGTCTCCGAAGAAAGTAATACTCGATTCTCCCGAACCAGCAGACGCTCAGAAATTTGCGAGAATGGTTATGAAATATATTCCAGAAATAAAAGTAGATATTATTGCTGAGCACAAAGCAGATATGAATCACAAAGTAGTCGCTGCAGCATCAATTTTAGCAAAAGTCACTAGAGATGCCAGAGTAGAAGATATCAAGAAGTTGGCAGGAGTTGATTTTGGTTCAGGATATATGTCGGATCCTTTGTGTAAGAAATTCTTGGAAGAGCACTTTGAAGGCAACATCTCCGAGCATATAAGGAAATGTTGGAACCCATATATAGTTGAGAGAGAAAAGCGTGAACAAAAGAATATTCTTGATTTTTAAGGCAACATAAACTTTTTATTATAGGCGTGTTTTTTAGATGTAGTGAAAGTCAGAAAGTTTAAGAGACGTAAGAACAATAAACTGAAGGAACTCACATTAAAAGATCTTAATCCACTAGGATTTATTCTGAACTTGAAGTTGTTTACAATAGGTGTTGTAGTTTTAGCAGGTTTTTTGATATTTGCTACAGCTACTTTTGTTGTAGGATTTGATGAGGTTGAAGAAACTAAGACTAGAATAGAGACTAAGGAAGTTTCTCTTGAAGGTCCACTTGAATATACAGCTACAGATACGGCCGTAGTTGGATTCGCAGCCGGAGGTACTACTGCAGTGTTTCACGAGATTAAAGTTAGGAATACGGACGCAGTTGAAGGGAATTTTATAGTAACTTCAACAATTATGAACGAAGGCCATAAAAGCACAAAAACCGAAGAGTCCGATATTGGGGCTGGAGAGGAATATACTTTTGATATTATGCACATTCGTCCTTGGACAGATTTTGAATCTGAGTATGATATTACACCAGCCGATAAGTCTATAACGATGGTGCAGAACCAGACTGTTGAGTACACAGAAACTCATCGAGAATGGAACTGGCCTTGGTAAATTCTAAAGAATTTTAGTGCAGGGAGCAGGACTCGAACCTGCGTAGGCACTAAGCCACTGGGTCCTAAACCCAGCCCGTTTGACCACTCCGGCATCCCTGCATAGTACTTTCTGAGAAAACGGCTTTATAAAGTTAATCTATTTTAGAGAAGTTCTTATTGCATCTAGATTAGATTTTAATCTTCTTAGCTCTTCCAAGTCCTCTGATGTTACTGCTACTCTCTTAGAAGTTTCAATCTTCTTGCTAGCTTTCTTTCTTTTAGTTAATTTCTTAGGCTTTGCCTTTGGAGCCGTCTTTTTTCTAATGGGTTTTGGGGCTACTGTTGGTTTCTTAGGTTCTTTAATATCTCTCTTTACAGCTCTTAAATCTAATGTTAAACTTCTAGATATCTTCTTGGCTTCGGCGAAGAGCTTGTATTTTTCTTTTTCTAGAGCTCTCAATTCTACTACTCTTGCAGAAACAGATGAGCAACTGTCAGACAAGCTAGATAATGTAGAATGCAAATATTCAAAATCATCCAATTTCACATACTTATTTTGACTTCCCATCTTAATTAAAAGGCAGTGGGCCCGGCCGGATTCGAACCGGCGACCTCCGCCACGTCAAGGCGACGTCATAACCAACTAGACCACAGGCCCATATCCCGTAGTCTTTGTTAGCAATTTTAAGTGTTTCGAATCGTCTATTGCTCGGTTTCTGAGAGCTTTGTGTTCACATTTTCCACTTGTTCTTTTGCTGCGCTTGCCGTTTGACCACAGTTGCTGACAATCTCATTCTCCTGTTGCTTAATGTCACCAAGTTTATTTATTATGTCTTGTAAGTCATTAATTCTTGATTCCATTTGATCCACAGTAGATAGAAGCTCGTTGTATTTGTCCAGTCTTATAAACACAGGTGCTTTTGGCTGTGCAGGAGCTTCGCTTTCTCCCGGTAGGGGAGGTAGTGGTTCAGGAGCTGTCGGCTTCGGTCCGCTTGGCAAAGGAGGCAAGTCACCTAGTTCTTCACTTTTTGGCAGGGTAGGTAGATCTCTCTTAGCCATAGGTACGGAATCTCTAGTTGGCAGTATTGGCAATGCGGGCAATTTCTTTAGGTCTTTGTCTAGTCCCAAATCTTGAGCAAGAGTCTTCCTCTGTCCAGCAATGGGTGCTTGTGGGATTATCGGCGAAGGTGGTGCAAGTGGTAGGCCTTTCTCTTCCTTTTTTCTCCCAAATAGTTTCATGTTATCTAAAAAACACTTACTTGTTTTTAATGTTTACTGTTAATCTTCAAAATCTTTATTTAGTATAATTTATCTATTCTATTATGTGGAGACGTGCGTTAGTACTATTTCTCTTCCTTCTTTCTCCAGCTGCCGCTGAGCAGGTGGAAATCTCTGAGATTATGTATGACTTGGAAGGTACGGATAAGGACAGAGAGTGGTTGGAGTTGCATATTACTGAAGAAACTAATCTTTCTGGTTGGAAATTTTATGAGGCTGAAACAAATCATCGTTTAAATTTTGTCCAAGGTTCAGACCTTATTCCTACAGGTGGCTATGTAGTAATATCTAGGAAGAGTGTTAACTTCCTTGCTGACAATCCCGGCTTTTCTGGAACGTTATTCGCAAGTTCCTTTTCTCTGTCTAACACAGGTGAAAGTTTAGAGATACGCACGCCAGAAAAGGAAACAGTGTATTTGATTGAGTATTCATCCAATCAGGGCGCTTCGGGAGATGGTAGCAGTCTCCAATTTTATAATGGGGAGTGGAAAGGTTGTAGCCCAACACCTGGAGAAGATAATTATTGTCCAGAACCTGTGGAACCTGAACCTGAAGAGCCAGAGGATATTGTTGATGAAGAAATTGAAGAGGAGGAAGTTGAAGAAAGCCCTACAAACTCTGAAGAGATTTTGGAGGAGAAAGTTGTTTATTCACAAAGTTCCCTATTTCAAGAAAAGGAACCTGAGCCCGTGAATACAGAAAAAGCCACCAGTGCGACTATCTACTCTAAAAAAAGCGGCAACGTCAAAGTTGCAATATTCTTTTTACTGCTAATCTCAATGACTTTAAATGTAATTTTCGTAATCTTCAAATAGACTGTCGATAACTTTATAATTCTTTGACAGCCGCTAGAGTCATGAAAGAGGCTGAAATAAAGCATCTCGTTAATGAAGGTTGGATTCACGTCCGTATGATTTTTGAAATTGCTGGGACGCCCGAAGAATTCGTCAATAAGACGCTTAAAGAAGTTACGGAAAAGTTTGAAAAGGAAAAGATCAAAATTATTAGCCATGTGAGGCATCCAGCCAAGGACGTTGGGGAAAAAGTATTTTCTGGGTTTGCTGAGGCGAAATTCCTTGCTTCAAAAATGTCGGACTTGTTCGGAATTATCTATGATTACATGCCGTCTTCCGTTGAGATAATAGAACCAGACGAACTTAAAGAAACAACAGCAAACATTTCAGATATCGTTAATGACCTGACTGCAAAATTACATCAATATAACAACGCTTTCAATCAGCTCCATGCTAGGAATGTGCTCTTGCAGAACAAGCTAGCGTCTGCTGGAGACAGCAAGCCAAAAGCTAAGAAGAAATAGTTCTGACCTGCTATCTTACTATCATTACCTTAATCTTATTTTTTACGGGCGTGGAGAAAAGCTCGCACATCTCGGAAGCAGTTAGGTTCTCAAGTTCGGCACAGACTACTTCGGCTGGTCCAGAGCCACTTCTCTGTACCGAACAATAGTCGGGCATGCCTAGTTCGTTGACTGCGTCAGAGTAACCTATCTTGCTACCAAAATATCCACCTATACCTATGGCTACAAATATGCTCAGCATAAATAGCACAAGCAATTTGTACATAGTTATTTCGTATTTTCCTCTGGCTCCTGACTTTCTTCCTCTTCCGTCTCCCTTTTCCATCGTATCACCACCTTACTCTGTAGAAATCTGAGAACATTGAACTCATTAACTCTGTAACGAGTTTCTTTCCCAATACCTTCTCGTTTGACAAGCCCAAGGTCTTCGAGCTCTTTTACTCTCTTGGCTGTATAGGACTTGTCTGTGTCTAACACTTTAGCAAGCTCTTTGTTTCTGTCTTTACCCATAGAGATAGCTGTAATAATCTTAAGATCTCTCATGAGCTTTTTCTCATCTCTCTTGCTTGGAGGGTCCTCAGAACTCATATATTTTTTATGGCCTGTGGATTTTTAAGGTTATGTATGATAAAAAACGCATAACTAAGCCCCTAAGAACACTAGATTCGACCTGTATACTTCTCTAAATAAATCGCAATACCGCAAGCAAACAGACCACAACCTTTATATCTAATATATAGAAAATAGTTCTAGAAAGATACTGAGAGCTATTGTTCTCAGGTCTTAAAGGTGAAGCAAAAATGCAAAAAAACTTTGTTTTAAAAGCAAAAAATACAGTAAAGAGAATTGCAGCGATTTCTACGAGTACAGTGATGTTAGGAGCCACAATGATGGGCGCAGTTGCCGCTCTTGATCTTGGCGATTACCCAAGTCCGTTCGTTGGTGCCGATGGCGCTTTGAGTGGATTGGTTGTTGTCGGGGCAGACGCAGCATCCGCCGATGTCGTCGGGGCTACAGAGTTAGTATCCACCTTGACACAAGCCACAGTAACTGGTACAACAACCACAACAACAGTTGCCGGCGGAAAGTCTAAGGATATTAATCTTGGCGGAAACCTTACAGACGATTTCAGCACATCTGGTTTAGATGATGATGATTTGGCTGGTTTCCAAGATGGAACAATTGATTTTAATGATACAACATACAATGTACACGACGCGTTGTATTTAGGACAAGATTTAGTAACTATAGAAACAAGCATTACAGCTAGTGATGATGATTACGGAAGTAATGTGGGTATTGAGTTGTTGAAAAAAGGAATAAAATATTATTACCTTTTTGATGAAGTAATTGCCTTAGATACAGTTAATACAGATACAGCAGCAGAATTTGATTTCCTTGGAAAAGCAATAAAGATTACAAAGGTATCCTCAAGTGACCACAACACTTTGACTGCACAAGTGGGAACTGAGTACTTCCTAAACACTGGAGACTCTGTAACCGTTGATGGAAAAATAGTTACTTTACAAGACGTAAGTTCAGCAGCAACTTGTACTGTTTCGGTATCTGTTGATGGTGTTCAAGAAGTAGTTACAACAACTTCCGAAACTGTGAATGGACTTAAAATAGAAGCTGACGAGTGTTTCTATACAGACACAAAATCTGAGAGATCCGCTTCCGTTATAGTTGGAGAATTTACTTCCAAATCTTATGATGACGGAGATGCATTCATTGGACAGGATGAAAACGATCCTGACTGGGTATGGGATCTTGGTAACTTAAACGATACAAACACTGTTGGTGGAACCAATTGTACACTGTCTGGAACAGGAGCAAACGGACCATGTATTGGTGTAGTAAACGATTTCGTTAGAGATGACTGGGATGATGGACCTGCACAGGTCGGAGATTCCTATTGTTTACCATACAACTACGCTTGTGTATCTTTTGACAAGTTGCTAGGCGATCAATATGTAGACATCACCATTGAGGTTGATACCTCACTTGACGCAGACGAAGCAGATATTGGTACAGGATTTACATATGGTTCGAGTGAAGATGTAATAACTATCTCTGCGAACAAAGATGACACATTGGTTTTGGACCACGACGCAGGCGGTTGGACAGTACACAATTCTACTTCAGTAAACAGAGTATCAACCTTTACTGCTGACATTCCAACAAAAGAAATCTACATCGTGAATGGAAAACATGGTGGTGGATTAACAGGTCAGCAAGGTGGATACGGTGGATATGTAGAAATATTGTATCTTGACGAGAACAATGATGTTAAGTACGCTGGAAACGTCACTCTTGGTGGCGGAGGAGCAGTAGGTGTTACAAATGGATCGCAATACTTTGCGTTTGTTGATTACATAGACACAACTGGTGCAGGAGACATCCCTATTACTATAGAGAACTCCACGCAAGCTATTACACAACTGCTATTGACCTTCAAGGACGCACAGACAGCAAACACAAGAGGATATGATGTGCAATCTAACTGGTCTACTTCAGGTGCGTTAATGGCTCACTTGGGAGCAACCGCATCTACAGAAGAAGCTGGTGAGTTAAGATATGTACAGAATGTAAGTAGTGGTTACACAGCGATATCTAACCTTGGAACAAAAGACGAAGACCACAGAACACACTATGGTATAGTCGTGTACGATCCAAAGTCCAATGGCGCAAGTGACAATGTTAAATTTTCCGTACCTTCTCAAGATATGGAAGCAACAATTGTTGTATCTGGTTCTGGAACAACAACAACAACAGCTGCTGGAGCAGTTACAGTAGTTTCCGTTGCAGGAACAGATGTAGCTAAGCTTGATACAGAAGTAGCAAGCCCATCAGCGCAGAACTTGATTTTGGTCGGTGGACCAGCAGTAAACAGATTGACTGCACAAGCTCTTGGTTTGAGTTATCCAACTACTGGTACTGACTCAACAATCCCAGAAAATAAGGGATTGCTTAAGCTTGTTTCCAACGCATTCGGTGGAAGCAACTCAGCACTTGTAGTAGCTGGATGGAACGCAGACGATACAAGAGCAGCAGCAGACGTATTGAAGAGATATGGTGACTACTCTGCACAGTTATCTGGACAGAGCGCAGTTGAAGTATCTGGAACATCTGTAACAGCTGTTGGATCGAGCGCAACTGTAGAATAAACGCATTAGGACCTTCGGGTCCTTTTTTCTATTTTTTTATCAATTTTATACAGAAATCTTTTTATTGATTATGTAATAATAAGCTAGCTATGGCTAAGCCTAAGATTAATACAAAACATTTGATGGTTGTCTTCACAATTATTGTAATGTCTGGTTCTGTTCTTGGGATATGGGTATTTAGCGATGATTCTCAACAAGAACTTGCGCCAGGTGGTTTTGATGTTTCAGGATATTCTTTCTATGAAGTCCCAGACGGAACTTTTGGAGCATTTCTTCCAACATCTACAGGAGAGTTATGGCCAATCAAATTCAGACTGGACCCAAGGGAAGCTGGAGATATAACTATTGGCGAAGGTGTAACAGATAAAGTATACTCTGCAAGCAAAACATACATATCTTACAACCCAAATCAGGAAGAACTATCAAAAGTAGTTGTTGCAGCGATTGAAATATCAAGGATAATACCTTTAATTACTGGATTAACAATAACTGAGGCTTTTACAGAGGATTCTAATCCAATAAATCCCAATGTGCCAATCAAAACTTGCGCAGACGCAGATGAGAACACAGCAGTAATTGTAATAGAAGTCTCAAACGTAAATGAGGTAGTTTTAGAAGGCGATTGTGTTGTTGTCAGGGGCGAGAATCCTGATGATATAATACTATCTGCAGACAAATATGGAATGCATTTAGTTGGTTTGAGGGTTTAATTCTTCACTTATCTGCTCTCTAGATTGTAAACCTTCAACTTTTTCTCCATTTAATACTAGGGAAGGTGCAGTGGACACATCATACATCTGTTTAAGTGTGCTAACTACTTTAGAGTCAGAGTGTGAGTTGAAAGAATATATCATGACATCTGGAGAAGACTGCTTTAATGCAGTGAGTGTCAGACCTTGCATCTTGCAAGAAGGACAGTCGTTTTTGTAGAAAAATAGTATAGTGGGGTATTTCTCATCACATTTTTGGTTAACTTCATTGATAAATAAGAAGTGTTTTACTTCTAAGACAGTATAATAATTATATAAATTGTCAACATTTAAGTCATTGGGTGAAGATATGCTTTCTAAGTAAGTTAGCTTGTCACCAAATGAATTCAACTGGTTATTCAGGTCCACAAGTCCGGCCAAACTACACGGATTTTGTAGTGCTAGATCATACTGGGCCTCTATAGAAGCACTCTCAACGGCCAGCGAATCTTGCAACTCCTGTAGTTCTCCTAATTTTGATTTCGTTAGTGTACCATTTAAGTAGAATCCGGAAAAAAATATTAAAGCAGTGATTGCAAGTGCAGACAAAAGATTGATTTTATTTACCTTGGCCATTCCCAGTCTTGAGAAGCTTTATTTTATAAGACTTTAGCTCCTTGAAAGTAAGCGGTTAAGAACGCTATTTTTCCAAACAACACCTCCAAATCTGAATTCTCTACCAAAAAATTTGAAGTATATTGCGTGCAGCCACCAGAACGAGAATATAAGTACATAAACCAAAAAGTAAACCATATATCCTACAGCAAATGATTCTTTATCTCCAGAATATTTCCTTGCGCTTAAGAACATGTAAAATCCAAGCAACATTAATATGATAGTACCTAAAACGAGACCATTAACTTGGTAATAGAACAAGTCGAATTTGATAGCATAAATTAAAGGTAGTAGGTCCAAACTTTGGGCCATGGAATAGTTCTGAACGGCATGGATAAGATCGCCACTCACATCCCAAAGAAGCTTGATGAATATAGATAAAGTTAAGACAATAGAGAGTATTACAGTTGGTAGTATTAGAACTCCAAGAGAACCTCTTTTTGGGTTGAAGAATATGCTTCTGTGCTGTAATGAAGTGTCTATGAAACCGAGGAACCATCTGAGTCGCTGCATATGCA
Organism: Candidatus Woesearchaeota archaeon; assembly: GCA_964344605.1. Lineage (GTDB taxonomy): Archaea > Nanobdellota > Nanobdellia > UBA10117 > ARS21 > CAYFNR01. Next base: position 27,538 of record CAYFNR010000008.1, read on the forward strand.
GAGCCCTGAAAGTTTTTGGAGTGCTCGTATAAACAAGAGCAGCAATAGAATTTGTTACTTTGTAACCTTTAGATTGTGCTCTTAGGACTAGTTCAAAGTCTTCAGTTATGTTTGTAGTGTCATAACCGCCATGCTTATCAAAAAATTCCCTACGATAGGCTGTGAAGGCTCCAGGAGTTACGTAAACAGAGCCAATGAAGTGGAATACTTTCCTAAGAAACACACCGAACAAATACTCTATATTTTGAACCTTCTGAGCAAAAGTCTTTGGCTTGAGAGCAACAAGGGCTGGTGAGGCAATCATAACTTCAGGATCGTCAAAATAAGGGAGCATTTTTTTCAGAACACCGGCCTTCGCATATGTGTCCGCGTCCATGCTGACTATTATTTCCCCCTTTGATTTCCCAATAGCATAGTTTAAGGCGGCACCCTTTCCACCACCTTCCCTTCTCAAAACTTTGATCCCTCTCTTTTCGTATCTTTTAGCAATTTCATAAGTCCCATCAGTGGATCCGCCATTCTCAACTACAATTATCTCAATCTTGTCCTTTGGCCAGTCTAGATTTAGTGCGTTTTCGATGGTCTTGGCTATGGTTTCAGCTTCATTGTACGCTGCAATAAGAATGCTAACTTTTCTGAACTTCTTTAGCTTTGGGTCCCCTATTCTTCGCTTATTCTTCAAGAACGTAAGGATGAAAAAAGAACTCATGAATACGCTGAAAAATATAGTCAAAAGAATCAAGGGGTCGTTCTTAGGTATAAACATAACCATGCCTGGCTTTGCTACTAAAATCTTATTAAGGTTATTGTCTCTAGCCCCATCACTTGATGTTCTTTAAGAGCAGAGCAGACAAAAGAATAGTTGCATAAGACCCGCTCCCAAGCTCAAATTTCAGAATGACATCTTTTTTGTCCCGTTCGACCATAAGATTCTTTGGTTTTACGAAAGCAGCTCGCTGAGTCCCCTCGCTTGCAAGTTCTGGCATTCTGCTACAGGCAAAATCCTTCAAATTTAAACCCTCTTCTTTTAAAAGTCGCTTGCATTCCATTGAAAATTTATCTCTTCCTAGCTTGGTTTTTGTCCCTAAGAGTGGAAGGTCTTTATTTATGGTTTTTGATGGGAAAGTTAGATTTGATTTCAAGAATTTCATAGGTTCCCCTCCCAAAAGCTTTGCAAGTGCTTCGTTGAACAGCCATGACTGGTAGGCATGTATGAAGATACGTCTTGTTGGCTTGCCTATTCTTCTCAGAGCTCCAGCGTAATCATTTGGATATTTAATCAAATGGTCCAAAACTGCCCGCTCCATGCTTTGGACTTTGCTAGTTTCTGCTAGCAATTTCTTCCAGTCTTTGCTACGCTTACCTGTTAATGCTTTGATGGCTTCTCCAAAATTACCTGAAATTATCGCTTTTCCTATAAGATGAGAATTTCCTTCGGATCCAAACCTCTGTGCACCAAAATAATTTGGAAATCCTTTTCTAACCAACTTTTCTCTCTCTTGAATTGTTTCCCATTCTTTCTTGGAGACATTTCTTAGACGAATTTCAAACCTGTTCCCTTTCAGATTCCCAAGATTGATTCTTTCAGAGCCATAGCCTAAGACTTCTAATTCAATGTCTTTAATCTTGACTTTCTCCAAATCATCCTTTTTTATTTTCCACAAAGAAATTACTTGGGAAGTTATGGCATTCTTGTCCTTGTTCCCAGCGAATCCAACTCTCACTTTACTTACTCTAAGATGTCTTGCAAGGAATTTTATAGCTCTGGCAGTGGTCCAGTTAGTCTTTTTTAGCAAAGCGTAAGTGTATTCATTCTCTTTTTTCTCCGGCTTGATTGTACTAACTTCTTCTACAATAAAATCTTCTGGCTCGGACTTGAACTTCATATTAAGCTAATTATTCCTAGACTTAAAAGTAAAGCGATTACGGAGGAGATTATCACTCCAAGCCCTATAACTATCATGGATTTTCTTCTTTTCAGTCCCAAAATATTTGCTATGGCTATGGCCGTAAAGGCTCCAGTGACTGGAGCTGGAATTGCCACAAAAATTAGAAGAGCCAGTTCTTCCCATCTTTGGAGTTTCTTTGAATATTTTGTAATTTTCTTTTCGAATTTTTTTCCAAAAAAGAAGTAGACTGCTTGTGAAAAGTGCGCCCATTCCAAAAGCCAGAAAGTTATTGGGATAATTATTAAGTTTCCAGCAAGTACTAAGGGAAAGGCCAACCAAAGATTGAGTCCAGACGCAGCGGCAAAAGCAATAGCTCCACGTCCTTCAATTACTGGTGTCATTGAGAGAAAAGCGGCAATAATATACTCATTAACCATACAGTAGGTTTAAAGCAAAGTTTTAAAAACAATACTCTTTCTACGAGTGTCATGAAGTGCGCATCTTGTAACAAAACAATAGCAAACGACCCGTCTTCGGCAGAATTTAACTGTCCGGCGTGCGGGAAAAATAAGATAGTTAGATGTAGCAATTGCAGGAAAAGAAGCATAACTTATACTTGTTCTTGTGGATTTGAGGGACCTTAAATGGCAGAAGTTGCAGTCAAATTGAAAGTTTTACCCGAAACAACAGACACAGATTTGTCTGTTTTGAAGGAATCTTGTACCAAAGAGATTGAGGCTTTCGGTGGAGAAGTTCATAAAGTTGAAGAGCAGCCGATTGCATTTGGTCTTGTAGCTCTTGAATTTACATTCATTATGGATGAGGCAAAAGGTAGCACGGAACCTTTGGAAGAGAAGCTTGCTAACATTGAAGGTGTTAGAAGCGCAGAAACCTCAGATGTTCGAAGGATGTTTGGCTAAAAACCCTTAAAAGTCTATAATTTCTCTATTTTTTATGGGTGTCCCACTTAAAGATATAGTTGTAAAGCACCCCATAACTTTTGAAGATTTGAAGGGGAAGAAGCTTGCTTTTGACAGCAATAACATTCTTTATCAGTTCCTCTCAGCAATTAGACAGCGCGACGGAACTCCTTTGAAGGATTCACATGGAAATATTACTTCTCATTTGCTTGGCCTCTTTAATCGTACAACGAAGATTTTAGAATATGGAATAAAGCCTTGTTTTGTTTTTGATGGAAAACCGCTCGAACTTAAAGCAGCAACGTCTGCAAAGCGACACGATATTCGTACCCAAGCCGCGGAACGTTATAAAAAAGCTTTAGCAGCCGGGGATCACGTGCTAGCACGCAAATATGCTCAACAAGCGACATTTTTGACCAGGGATATGATTAAGGAAACTAAGGAACTTCTAGATGCAATGGGTTTACCTTGTGTGCAGGCTCTTTCAGACGCAGAAGCGCAAGCGGCACACCTGGCAAAAAGAGGCATGGTTTGGGCCGTTGCTTCGCAAGATTATGATGCACTACTTTTCGGAACTCCAAGACTGATTAGAAATCTAACAATTTCTGGCAGGAGAAAGGTTCCAGGCAAGGCAACTACGGTGTCTGTGAGGCCGGAGATTATCAACCTCACAGAGGTTCTAAACTATCATAAAATAGATATTCGGGGTTTAGTTAGAGCTGCCTTATTGATAGGGACAGACTTTAACCCAGGGATAAAAGGAATAGGGCCAAAGACTGCAATTAAAGTTGCACAAGAAGGTGAATTTGAAGAGCGTGCAAAAAACATGCCAGTCCGAGAACAGTTAGAAAAAATCTTTCTCAAGCCGGCTCTAGTGTCTGGAGTTAATCTAAGATGGAAAGCCCCGAACCCAAAGAAGATTAGAGAGATTTTAGTGGAAAGGCATGACTTCTCAGGGGAAAGAATAAATTCAGCTATTAAGAGGATACAAGATTCATACAAAAAAGGACAACAAAGAGGTTTAGGAGATTTTTAAGCGAAGTGCCCTAGTCCCCTCAAGTCAGCAAGTATCTTTTTATCTAAGGCTCCCAACTCACCTTCAAGGGTTGCTAGTTCACCCTCAAGGGTTGCCAAGTGCCGGCTAACTTTTGTTATGTTTATAGCTGCCATCTCAATTGCTTCAATTCTTTTTATGATTCCCTTTCTGTTTTGCATAATTCTAACTGGAGTTAAGTTACTGAACCCACCTTGTAATGCGCTAAGAAGCCTACTTAGATTATGGGTTCCAACCTTAAATTCAGTATCTATCTCTGTTAATATTTTGTTGGCTTCTCCTTCTATTGCGTATTTCCTCCTAATGTAAAGTTCTATTCTAGATACAAGTGTTTTCTTAGCTACAGCACCCTCTGACAGTACTGGTCCAGGTAGCCTTTTTACAAGTGTTCTTGGTACAGATCCGCTGATATGTCTATCCTCCAGTCTAAAATCACCTGTTCCTGCATCTATTAATTCAGTTTCACCTAAACGCTTCGCAACTTCAGCCTCTTCTCTTGTAATGGCCTCGACAGCTCTTAGTATCTTTTTGGCCCTTAACTCTGCTTCTCCTACTATTATGTCTCCTCTCTTGAGCTTGATAACGTAAGTACGCAACCGTTCGAATATTTCGTTTAGACTTGTAACTATATATCTATAATCGTGCGCACCGGGTCTTAAACCAACAAGTGCGGGCCTACTCTCAAGTAATTTTATGGCCTTTCTACAAAGCCCAACAATGGCTTCCGCCAGTTTGAAGACGTCATTTCCGGCTGCAGTTACTTCACTTTCAACTTCCCTTGCCTCTTGTAGGAGTTGTGCGTCTCTTTCAGACAACATTCCTTCGGGTACCGTGGGTTGGGGGACTTTTCCTGGTTCTGGCCACATCTCTCTTATGATATTAAGGAGTACTAAGATTATTCCAATTATGGCGGCTGTCCAGCCCAGGCTGTAAAGCCTAGTTTCAGTTCCTAATATAAAACCCATAGGCAAGCCAAGCACTATTAACATAATACCTATATCTTTCATTTTCATGCTACCTGGTTCCTCATTTGGTTTTGGGAAAAAGAAGCCCTTGAGCATGAGGATTAGAAGTATGGCTGCGGCTACTAGAAAGAGAGGTGTCAAGGAAAAAAGATCTATGCCGGAGGTAGCAACATAAAAGGCTGTTGCTATACCTACTATACCTGCCAAACCGCCTGCCGCTCGCCTCTGTGCATCATTCCCTTCTTCAATAAGCGGACTTTTAATTGCAGCAAGATACAACGTGACGGTTACCACACCAAAGGCAATGAAGAAATTAATGCCTGTCTCTCCAAGGGAATTGTAAATAAGATCAAAGGCCGTACTGAACACATCTTCTTGAGCTAGAGCTGTATGAATAGATAATAATGTGGGTAAAATAAGCAAGGATCTCTTCCGGAACATATTTAAGATAGGCCTAAGTTCTTTAAATATATTTCTTTGCTCACTGTTGCTTAATTTAAACAAAAGGATTGACCGTAAAAACCGAAAGCTTTTTAAATAAGTGGTTTTACCACTAATTAATAATAAGCGTGTCAAATGGAATATAGAGACGAATTAATCTTAGCGGGTTTGTATCACGAAAGAAATTTCACTATTACTGAAAAAGGCCACCTAGCTAAAGACATAAATAATATTTATGATTCTAATTTTCTTGCAGATTCACTTGAAGTATTGAGTTTGAATGATGTTATTGACATGAATTCTATTGGATTTAGAACTCCTCACACAGATAAGATACCTGGACGTAGAATGGTTAAGGGTTTAATCAAAGGCGTTTTAGGTGGTAAAAAGAAGCAAAAAGCCGGTTTGGGTGGAGATTACGGGGGCGCAAGATTGAGAGTATATGATGTTTTTACGCCATTTAGATTTATGGCAGAATCTTATGGAGACCTAGAGGACCTTGTCGAAACATTGGAGCCTAGAAAAAGAAGATTGGCTTTTGAGAATGTAAATTTGGATGAGAAACAAAATTTTTCCTTGTACAAAATAGCAGACGACGGTAATTCACATTATCTTGTTTGGATGATACACCAAAAGAAGCGAAACTTTGGGGGAAATGTCACTTATAGGGTAGCACGAGACAGTGAGCAATGTGGACTTGGTGTTATTGGCTTGAAGAGAGGAAGAGAAGGTAAAAGAAGGAAACTGGCAGAGTACTCTGAAGAAGCGCTTTATGTTTAAATGGTATACAAAAGTATAGCTGATTTGGTTAAAGAAGCCGAAAAGAAAGGCGTTGATTTTAGCAAAGACGACGTTCTTAGTAATTTTATCAAATCTCTTGGTCCTGGCGGAGACAGATTCGTTTTGTTAAGAGGCACAGACCAGAATTTTGTTTCATATCATCCTGATAATATTGAAGATGTAGTAAGGGCGGCTTCAGGTAATAGAA
>CAYFNR010000009.1:0-20742 GCA_964344605.1 Candidatus Woesearchaeota archaeon
AAGCTGGGGGAGCAAACCGGATTAGATACCCGGGTAGTCCCAGCCGTAAACGCTGCCTGCCAGATGCTGCATGCCTTTCGAGGGTTTGCAGTGTCGTAAGGAAACTGTTAAGCAGGCCGCCTGGGAAGTACGGTCGCAAGGCTGAAACTTAAAGGAATTGGCGGGGGGTCACCACAAGGGGTGAATGTTGCGGTTTAATTCAATGCTACGCGAGGAACCCTACCAGGGCCGACGGCAGAATGAAGGTCGATCTGAATGGTCTACTAGACGCGCCGAGAGGTGGTGCATGGCGGTCCTCAGCTCGTGCCTTGAGGTGTTCTGTTAAGTCAGAGAACGAGCGAGACCTACGCCCTTAGTTGCTAGCACTTTTATTTGAGGGTGCGCACACTAGGGGGACTGCGCCCGAAAGGGTGAGGAAGGTGTAGGCTATGGTACGTCTGTATGCCCCGAATGTCCTGGGCTACACGCGACATGCACTGGCTGGAACAACGGGCTGCAACTCCGAAAGGAGAAGCTAATCCCTTAAATCCAGTCCGGTCCGGATCGACGGTTGCAACTCACCGTCGTGAAGCCGAAATCCCTAGTAATCGTGTGTTATCAACGCGCGGTGAATACGTCCCTGACCCTTGCACACACTGCCTGTCAAACCAACCGAGTTGGGTTAGGATGAGGTTTTGTCTCTTGGCAGACTCGAATCCTGGCTTAGTGAGGCGGGTTAAGTCAACACAAGGTACCTGTAGGGGAACCTGCAGGTGGATCACCTCCTTTACGGTAAAAACCGTATAGGGAGCCCTACGGGGCTCCCAATCTTACTTACTTGCCTTTCATAATCATGAGCGTCCGGTAGGGAATCTATCGGCGTATACGGGCCGGTAGCTCAACCCGGTAGAGTGCCTCGTTTGCACCGAGGAGGCTAGGGGTTCGAATCCCCTCCGGTCCACTCATCACATCATACTCACCGCTCTTCGGAGCTGAGACGTGCGACTGTCTTATTGAAATTCAGTCGAGGTAAGTCAACGCTGAATGGAAGGTACGCCTTTTGCAGGATGGCTTGGCTTGGGAAACCGAGGAAGGTCGTGGCAAGCTGCGATAAGCTTTGGGTAGGCGCATGCAGCCTTTGATCCAAAGATTACCTAATGGGACCTCCTGTAGATTTCGATCTACGCTCACATTGTGAGTGGGAACCCAGGGAACTGAAACATCTTAGTACCTGGAGGAAAAGAAAGCAATAGCGATGCCGTGAGTAATGGCGAACGAAAGCGGCACAGAACAAACCGAATCCTTTATGGTGACATAGGGGAGATGTGGTGGCAGTGTACTACTTTGATTGGTTGAATGAATTCTTTTGGAAAGAAGAGCCAAAGAGGGTGATAGCCCCGTAATTTAATCGAAAGAAGTAGATTGCTGTCTAAAGAGTAGCACGCGTTGAGATTCGCGTGTGAATATAGGAGTCAACAACTCTTAATTCTAAATATTTCTCAAGACCGATAGCGAACTAGTACCGTGAGGGAAAGCTGAAAAGTACCTGTGACAGGGAGTTAAAAGATCCTGAAAGCAAAAGGTTATAGTAAGTAGCGGCGTTGCGGCGTTGCTACATGCGTTTTGAATAATGCGCCAGCGAGTTCATTTTAATGGCAAGGTTAACCTCTAAATGGGAAGCCGAAGGGAAACCGAGTGTGAAAGTGCGATTAAGTCATTGGGATGAGACCTGAAGCCTGACGAGCTACGCCTGGGCAAGGTGAAGCCCCTGTAAAAAGGGGTGGAGGCCTGAAGAGTTGCTGGGTACAACCGCTCTCATGACCTGGGTGTAGGGGTGAAATGCTAATCGAGTTAGGCAATAGCTGGTTCCCACAGAAATAGGCCGAAGTCTAGTCTTGACGGAGTATGCTAGTAGGGTAGAGTACAGATTGGGCATGCAGGGGGAGCAATCCCTCGGTGTTCTGTCTAACTCCGAATCTCCTAGCTACGTAGATGTCGGGAATCAGGGTGCCGGGTTAAGCTTGGTATCCGAGAAGGGAACAACCTAGAGAAGTGTTAAGGCCCCAAAATACTGATTAAGTGTAAAGAAGGGGTCGGTATCCTAAAACAGCCGGGAGGTTGGCTTAGAAGCAGCCACCCTCTAAGGAAAGCGTAATAGCTCACCGGTCGAGGATATCGGTCCTGTAAATGGACGGGGCTAAAATCAGTTGCCGATACACTTCCCATCACTTTTAGTGAGCGGAGTATGTGGGCGTTCTGTTAGGGTAGAAGCGTGTTCGTGAGGATGCGTGGACCTTGCAGTAATGTGAATGCTGGCAGTAGTAGTACCAAAGTGAGGCAAGAAACCTCATCGTCGCAAGGGTAAGGGTTTCTCAGCGCTAATCATTAGCTGAGAGTTAGTCGGTCCTAAGATCTGCTCCTAACCGAGTAGATCGAAAGGGAAGCAGGTTAATATTCCTGTACCACGAAAAGGCGTCCGGCAACGGAAGCTGAACTGTGACGCTTGAGGGTGTTCCAAGCAGACCCGTCGGTCTGTTTAAGCGTATAAATCTTAGGAGTTGCGTTATGCAGAGAACAAGGTGAAATCGCGAATAGCTCATTGAGTTTGGACACACCCTAGAGCCCGTGAAAAACAGTTTAGAAGTGTTTTTGTGTCCGTACCCAGAACCGACGCAGGTGCCCTGGCTTAGAAAGCCAAGACGTGAGAGGACAATCATCTAAAGGGAATTCGGCAAAATAGCCCTGTAACCTCGGTTGAAGGGGTCCCAGCGGTTGTAATGTATGTTGCGATTGCTGGGCTTAGATATCAGGGGGGTCCGACTGTTTAATAAAAACTTAGCTAGCTGCAAGGTGGGAACGCTGAGTATAGCTAGTGACTTCTGCCCAGTGTCAGTACCAGAAAGCTGGATTCAACCGGCCTAATGGCTGATAAACGGCGGGGGTAACCATGACCCTCTTAAGGTAGCAAAATACCTTGGCCATTAAATGTGGTCGTGCATGAATGGAGTAACGAGACCTCCACTGTCCCTTAGATGAACCTCATGAATATTCCATTCTGGTGTGAAGGCCAGAGAACTCCAGTGGGACGCGTAGACCCCGTAGATCTTTACTACAGCCTAGAGCTGTGGAATTGTTGCGGCTGCTCAGGGTATGTGGGAGGCTTCGAAGCTGCATTTTCGGATGTGGTGGAGCCAATGATGAGACACCACACTTTCGCAACGGTTTCGCTTACTTGAAAGAGGACACCTTTAGGTGGGTAGTTTGAGTGGGGCGCTACCCTCTTGAAAAGATATCAAGAGGATCCTATGGTCGGCTCAGTCCGCTTGGAAACCGGACGTGGAGAATAAGGTTAAAAGCCGGCTTGACTAGGTTCTGCAAAGCAAGGAACTTAGCCTCGAAAGAGTGGCCTAGCGAACCTCCGTGTCTCTCTTGTTGAGAGCCGGATATGATAGAAAAGATACCTCGGGGATAATGGAGTGGTGCCGTGCAAGAGTACAAATCGACCACGGCGCTTGCGACGTCGTTGTCGGCTCTGCTTATCCTGGCTGTGCATAAGCAGCCAAGGGTGCGGGTGTTCACCGATTAAAAAGCATCGTGAGCTGGGTTAAGAACGCTGTGAAGCAGTTTGTTTGATATCTACTGGAGTTGTTGGTGGTCTGAAAGAAAGATCCTCTCAGTACGAAAGGAACGAAGGGTCCGAGCCACTGGTGTACCGGTTGTCTGACAAGGCAGGCTGGGTAGCTACGCTCGACGTGGATAAGTTCTGAAAGCATCTAAGAACGAAGCCATTCTTGAAAAGAGACCACTTAAGCACTCGTAGAAGACGAGTTTGATAGGATTGGGGTGTAAGTGCCAAGGCAACGAGGCATTCAGCCCACAATTACTAACAGCTTATATCCATGATGCGTTGACTTACCATTATATTTCTTTTAGAAACTCTTTTAAAATTTTTTATAAAAACAAAAAGCATGGAACAGGATTTAAGGCAACCAGAACAAACTTTATTTATCAAGTGTATGTACTTGGCAGAATGGGAGCCCACATCTGCTTTTCATAACAAAAAGGCTGCTGATTACAGATATGATTCTCGTACACCTTTGGGTTTAATGCGCGTTAGATACACGGCTCTGCAGAATAAGAAAGGCGAGCAGCAGAGCGAGGGAAGGATTAGGGTGCTTCTTGGAAATGTAGTTGTATTAGATGCCTTAGAAACAAAACTTTCCTTCGATACAAACATATACCTGCCACAGTTTAACGGATTCGATTGGGAGAATTATGTACATGAACTGTTCGATGAAAGCGACGCAGTAGCTACAACCGTTGTACACAGAAGATAGTCAAAACAGAAGGCTTTTAAACCCAAAAAAAGAGTTGAAGTCAACGCAGGAGAGCGAGCTTACGGCCCCTTGAGGCGACTCTTGGAGCTGAGGAAAGTCCGCCCACCCGGTCCGAGAGGACAAGTCTGGCGTGAGTGAGCTGTAATGGGCTCGGCTGGCAACAGAAACGAACTACCTTGAGAGTATAATGATGGCAACTGAAGTTGCTCATGGCGTGGTGAAAAATGTTAGCTCAGATGGGTGCAAGGCCTTAGCGCCGCTAAGTCGAATGCTTGCATCTGCTGTCCGATTACGGAGCAGAACAAAAGGCGGCTTATTCTCTTGCGTTTTTTACTCACTTTTTCTTTCGTGATCTTTGTATCAAATTTAATTGTTTAACAGAAATAGCATATTTCCAGATTTTATGCTTGAAGTAACCTAATCTTTCTTTTATCCAGTTGTACATATTACTAGAAACCGCTTGTAGGTATTAAAGCGTTATGTTTAAAAAGCTTCCAAACAAAGTAATCCTATGGCAAAAAACAAAATCAAGATGCCGTCCTCTGAAGGGGGATTAGTAAGATACTATGATGAAGAGTATAAGAGTAAGCTGATGCTCTCACCTAAAGCCGTAATAGTTCTTTGTGTTGCACTTGCCGTTGCAGCAGTTGCACTCAGACTGATTTAATTTTTTATATATTCTACTACATATGGAGTATGTAGTGATAATCCTTAAATATAAGTGAGGCCTTTTGATATTGGGACCCATGAGAAAAAGGATTTCTGTAACAATCGATAGGGAACTTTTAGAGTGGTTAGACCGAAAAGTCAAAGAGAAAAAATTCGCAAACAGGAGCCATGGTATTGAATTTTTAGTTATGAAGCGGCTGGGGGTTAAGAGAAGTGATAAGGAGACATAAACCAGTCTCTCTTTTTTGGGGCAACGTACTTCTTTATCTAGTCGTAGTCATGTCCATGGCTTTATTCATGTCATCTTTAGATATTTATGTAGATCAATCCCCAATCACCGGCTTGGCGGTTGCGAATGAATCAATAATAACAGGTGGTTTAGCAGAAGATCTCGAAGGCTTTGTTCAACAGCCAGCGGAAGTTGGAAAAGAAGTCGTGTGGGTAAAAGAGGACGTAAACGAAACTATCTCTATTTCGACCCCCCCACCTTTAATTGAAGAGTCTCAGATAGTTGAAGAATCTGGAAGGCAAAAAAAGACCGTGAAAGTATCCTCTGATTATCCTTATGAGAAGGTCCTTACCTTTGCATCAGTTCCGGACCTTCTGCCTGAACAGGTGCATCTATATTGGATGATTGATGGAGTCAAGACAGAAGTCACGGACAGTCTTGAATTTAATGTGACTTTATATGATGAAAATGAAGATGGTCTTACCGATAAAATTTCTTGGATTACTCCTCATTTGTCTGAACAAGAGTTTATTCTAGAATTTGACATTACAGTTATTAATCCTTGGGAGTTTGGACAAAGTGGTGGAGAATGGATCGTTTATTTCGACACTACTGGAACTGGAACGCTGAATATTACGAAAGATGATTTGGCGAATTCAGTCCTGACTTTCAATTATTTGAGATGTGGGATTAATGATATCTCATATGTTTCTGTTGGACAATCTTATGTTGTTGAAAATTATACTTGTTCTGAAACTGCAACAATTGGTCATACAATTGGAGATATGCCTAATGAAATATTTTCTTTGAGGTTTGATTTCGGAAATGATTTACAAAATGATGTGGATTTTGCTTATGATCCTGCAATGTGTCTGCCTTGGCCAACAGGTATGCCCGGTGAACCAGATTGTTCTGCGTGTGTTCCTGAAGGATTTGTAGGTTTTGATATTGACCCGGGCGTGGATGGCGTTTGTTATAGTGATCCGATTTGTGGAACGCTATGTGACGGTGCTCCGAATAATAAACCTGCTTGGGCCGAAGAGATTGCAAATGCCTCTGTAACTGACACAGATGGAGACACAACTGTTGACTCTGACTTGACAGCGTCGGGTAGCGGACAATGTACCGACGCAGATGAAGATACTCTTTCTTTTTCAATAACTGCTGAGAATACATCCCAAGTAGACTGCACAATTTCTACTAATCAACTAACTGCAAATCCAGTTGCGGGCTTTTCAGGTAATGCTAGCTGTGACGTGGAGTGCAGCGATGGCACCGACACAGCAACTGAGACATTTTATATTCGAGTAAATGCGTGTGGGGGAAATTGGGGAGGATATGGGACTTGGACTGTTGATTCTAACCAGACATGCTCTGCCAGCGGGACAATATTTAAGACAATCAACATTACGGGCCATAATAATTTAACTCTTGAAAATTGGAATCAAATGTCTGTAGAGCGTATACTTATACAGCCTGAAGCCTTTTTAGTAATTACAAACACAAAACTGAATATCTCTGGAGATATAGATTCTGAAGGGAATATAACTCTAGCCAACGCGACAATTAATGTTAGTCATTTTAACATATCTCTAGAAGGAGATATAACAAATGTGACCCTAAATTCTTCTGGAAGGTTTTTAGTTCACACAAATGGAATTGTGAATATTACTAACTCAGCAATAAACACAGTCAACACAAGTGTTAACGGGACACTTCACGTTGACCCTTCGACGTGGGTCGAGGAAGGGATAATAGATGTTGGCCCGGGAGGTAAGTTGCAGTATGTAGACACAGGTGTTGTGGTTCATGGAGAAGTCATAGTCCATGGTGGTGTACTGGATTTCTTAACGAGTTCCATCTTAAGCATGAATCCCGACGGTCCAGATGGAGGATTTTCGATTACAGTACGGGACGAAGGCATAGACCATGGCATACTTACAGTTGACTCAACTAGCTTAATCAATCGAAACGCCTCTTTTAACTACGATGTACTTGTTGATACCGGTGGCACGCTAGATCTAAGCAACGATATGATTTATGTCCGGGACTTCGATGCTTCTGATGCAAGCTCCACGATTACTCTTACTGGCTCACCAGCTATATTAATGGCGCGAGACTTGACTATTGCTGGGAATTTTACTCCTGCTACATCTGTGTTCAACTTCACAGGCACAAGCAACGTAAGCAATACTAAGATATTCTACGACGTGAACCTGTCCTCAGGAAATGTTAACCAAACCAGTGTAATAAACATTGAAAACAAACTTGAAATTGCTGCCAGTCAACAGTGGAACACTTCAACATCAGGACATACACTTAACGTGTCGAACACAGCTATGATTTTAGGCAAGTTAGACGGGCAGTCTTCCACAATAACTTTTGGAAACCTCTCCGTTCCGTCTGGAGGAACCTATGTTGCAACTTCAGGCACTACAAACATCAGCCGGGCAAATGTTTCTGCTGCCGGAACAATAACACATAATGATGGAACCTTTAGGTTTAGCAAAGGCAGTCTACAAACCATAGATACAGCGAGCAAGTTATTTAGAGTTATAGTAGACGCCGACACGGTCCTTTTTACTAGTGGAAGTTTGTTGTATGTTTCCAACGATATAAACTTCTCAACTAGATCCCTGCTCAATCTGACTGATGACAGGACACTAACAGTCAATGGAACAGCGTATTTTACCGCACCTTCTAACATAACGGTTTCCAAAGGAGTGGTCCACAACCTTACTGTAAACCTTACTAATGCCTCATGGATGAATGGTTCTAACTTCTCAATAAATGCTTTCGTACTTCGCTATGTTGACAGCAATCAATTCAAGAATGTCAGCTCTTACATAAACATAAGTAAAGCAGTCTCTGCGAGCTATGGAGCAAGCATGAACATTAACTTATCTTATGCAGATAGCAACGTTGTAGATGTAGCCGAAGATTCACTATCTCTTTGGGAGAATGACGGCGGAGTTGGCGGCTGGACAAACATAACTGGTACGGTTTTGAGTACGTCAGCTAATTATGTAAATGCACTCGTCACGTCTTTCAACGTATTTGGAGTAGGGGGAGTTCCGAAGGCGATAGCAATCTCGCTCTCACCAGTACTCGCTGGAGGAATAAACTGGTCTGTGACTAATTTGTCCGTAACAGACGACCATAACGCTACTGGAAATAATGGTACTACGTCCACTGATTACTTCATTAATATCTCCGCTAATTACACAAATGTTGATGTTTACCTAAAATCAAATGGTTCTTTAGTGAAGACGGGTGGAGGTAGTATAGCCCAAAACAGACAGAAAGTAGCGAACCATACGGCCAATAGAAGCATAACTACCGGCTCGCAGCCGGTGAAGACTAATCTTACATCTACATATACAGACTTAGACATAGGCAGAATCCTGTCTGACGGGGCAAACATATTCTTAAAGTTCTACTTAAATGTCCCGGCTGGCACCGGCGCTGGAGGATATGAGAATCAAATCACTATCAAAGCTGTGGAGGACGGCAATTCACCATGAAAGAACGAATAACTGTTAGCATAGAGCAGAAGCTTCTTAGTATAGTCGACAACAGGGTAAAAATATACATATTCGCTAGCCGCAGCCATGGATTCGAGGCCATAATAGCAGAGGAGATTAGAAATGAAAAAGCTAAAAAGAGATAAAGGTTTAGTTAAACGGATGAGAAGAAATTCGCTACTTACCTCACTTGTTATTCTTTTAGTATTAATGACTCCAGCTCTTGCAGTTAAGGGTGTTGGGATAAAGTTCGGTTTGGAATATACAACATTAAGTGCGGGCCAAGAAACTTGCCTTGATTATAAAGTCTACAATCCTTGGGACGAAGACGTTAAAATAGAATTAGCTGCAGGGGGTGAACTGGAACCATTTTTTGAGAGCAGTGAAAAAAAAGACGTTGCTGCTCATACTTCTAGTGGAGAAGCCATACCTTTGGAGATATGCTTTAGCTTGCCAGCCATGAGTGAAGAAGAATGTGAAGGTGTTACTTATGTTGGCGAAGTACTTGCAAGAGAGGCTGTAACGAGTACTGTTGGTGGCACGGGCTCTGCTGCCGTTGTTGTTGCATCTGCTCCTCTCACTATAGAACCTATTTGTGGTGAGTTGGTCAGTGGGGCTCCAGTAGCCGTAAAGATGGGAGAAATAAAAGTGGGACAAGCTTTCTATTGGATTTTAGCGGTTGTGTCCCTAGCGGCACTAGTAGTTGTTGCCACTGCTTATTACAGGAACCCTGGACGAAAGCGTAGAAAGTATATGAAGATGTATCACGAGGTCATTCAGCTACAGAAGGATCTTATGGTTGATCCATTTCACCAAGCAAAGAGATTTAGATACAACGAACTTTGTGGGAAAATGCAAAATTTGCGCCGAGAGCTTTAATTTCTACAGTATATCTTTTCTAACTTTCAATTTTCTTTCACGTATATGTTAAGAATATTAACAGAAACAAAGCTTATATACTATCTTGTTAAGTATCTTAACTAAGGGTGGCTTAGTTGAGTAATGCAAAGCTAGCAGGCAGAGTCAGAATTCTCTATATTTATTCAACGAGTCACCTAAGCAAGACAGATCTTGTGCGTTTTTTCTACGCTTTTAAAGGGCGTGACGGAATCTCTGGAATTCTTAAGGCCACCCAAACGGAATTCCTCGCCAAGTCAGTTTTGCTGTGTAAAAAGGAAGCCGACGAGCAAATACAAGAATTCCTGGAGCACTGGAATTGTAAGTATGAGCGCAAAGTTTTGGTAGTTGGAGCAAAAAGACCGAGCGCCGCGCTCATCACCTACTCTACGAAAGGGCTTTCTCCGAGCGACTTGGTTAGATTCTATTACGCCCTCAAAGGGCGTGACGGAATCTCTGGAATTCTAAAAGAAACTGAATCTAAACAGCTAGCGAGAGCTGTGATTCTTGTTCCAGCTAAGTACCTGGCAGAGATTAAGGACTTCTTCGCCCACTGGGGTATCCCAATTGACAAAAAGGAGGTGCGAGAGCTAAATGCGTAGCCGCAGGAATGAGATTGAGCAGTGGAAGAAGAAAGCATTCCATTTGAAGCAGTCGTTGTCGAAGCTAAGGACTAAGCACACCCGCTTGGAGAAGACGCTACAACATCTCAACTTACATTATGAATTCGGAAACCTGAGCTATAGTGAGTACTCTAAACTCTTTGATCGGTACGTTGGTCACTTAAGTGCCGAAGAGTGGCAAACCCACTATAGAACCCACACTTCCAGAATAGAATCCGAACTTGAAACGGCTGAGAGGAGAATAGAGAGTCTACAAGCAGGCACGACTCAGAAGGCCCTAGGGCTGGCTACTGCATTCATGGTTCTCGTGTTCATGACCTCTTTAGCAGGAATAATGATACAGCCAGATTTTGGACTTGGAATCTTAGGGGAAGAGGTAACTGGGGCAGCCGTATCTGCTGAGATCACGCCAATCACTGCGAACGCCACGATTGAAGTATATCTTGCTATCGCAATGTCCTCTAACTTATCCAATGGAATAGGATTCGGCTCGCTATCTCCAGGAACAAGCAACAACAATGCTACTGACAATTACAATGGAAATGGAACTAATTCCACAACTTACATAGAAGTTAGCTCAGACTCTAACGTCAATGTGGACTTCTGTCTGAAGGCCAATACTGACTTGAAGAACGGCACAGATAAATACATAGAAATCACTAATTTGACATTCGCGAATGCATCCACTACAGTCCTTGGTTCGCCAAGCCAGAGTGATGCAACGAAGGTGAGCGCTACCAGCGATACGGCTGCTGGTGGAGCCATCGCAGGTGGAGGAAGGAACTACTACAGATTCTGGCTAGACATACCTACTGACTCTCCACCTCTACTTTACAACAATACGATTACCTTCACCGCGGTACAAGAAGCAACCACCTGTCCATAAAATGCGAAATGCTTTAATATCTCTGGAGGATACTTAGAGCAATGCGTCTAGACAACCGTGTTTTAGTGATATTACTTATATGTGGAATATTTGCTTCGATGTCTACTATATCAATTTACATGGATTTGGTAGCTCCTGAAATACCTACACTCCCAAATTCCCAATCGACCACAGGTACTTTAACTATCACTGTAGCTGCTGTAGAGGATCAGCCTGCTGATAGTGCAGAAGAAATTAGGAGTGGAAATGGCGAAACGGGCTAGAAAGTCGAGTTCGGAAATATCCAACAATCGGGTGGCAGCCTTGGCAGTGCTCACTATTTTTTTATCCTCTTTCGGAACTTACTTGGTGTTAGATGGGGGAGCTGGAGAGTTAATTGGCGCGGCCGTTGCTTCGGGAACACTAACCATCACCGTATCATCTTCTGTAGGCTGTACTTTAACTAACAGCACAGTAAATTTCCCTGCTACAGCTCCAGATGGTGTAATATTTTCAGGCAACGAAACATCATTTATGATTAATAACACAGGCAACCGGCCGCTGAATATAAGCATTAATTCTACAGCAGCTACCACTATATTTGGTAGCTCGCAGGCAGTGGCCTCGGATGTTAGAGTCAAAGTAGGGACTTGTTCTGGTAATACTTCAAGTACGGGCATTTCAGACTGGACAAATGCAGCGACAGCAGACAAAAGAATGGTTGTTCTAAGTGCAAATGAGGCAAATGACACTTGTGAGTTAGATTTCGCTGTTCATATTCCTATAGATGAGGCTAATGCGACATTGACTGACTCAGCTGTATTTTTCAACTGTTCTAAGGCAGATGACACTGGAGCATAAAGACTAACTATTTATATTTTGAAACACAATTTGTCTTATGTTAAGGCCTCTAGCAGTCTTTTCTGTATTGATCTTACTTATTCCTTCTGCTCTAGCTATAGTTGTATCGCCGTCAGGGTATAATGTTGATTTCAAACCAAACAAAACAATTATTGGGGACTGTAGCGGCACCAGCGGCCCTGGTTGTATATGTATTAAAATGGAGGAGGAAGGTAATGTAAGCCTGGCAGCCAGCGGTGACCTGGCTGAGTCTATTCTCTTAGATACTTTAAGGCCGGTCAGAAACATTGGACCTTTTGAGTGCTTTGCTTATGATATACAATTTCCAGACACGGCACAGAAGGCAGGAGAAAACAAAGCCCAAGTTAGTGCAAGTGTATCTAGTGGTTTAGGTAGAATAACAGCAACAGTGGGCGTAAGCCAAGATGTTTATATAAACGTTGCTGAGAAGTATGTTAAGGGATATGAGCCACCAATAGACGAGTCCAATTTAATTGTTTACATTAGCATAGCAATGGTTTTGATTTTACTGCTTTTGTTTATTTCGAAGACTAAAAAATGAAACAGATACCAAACAATTACTTGAATGTTTTAGTAGTAATTGCATTAATAACTGTGGCTGTGAACATGCTAACTTTTTCTTATGTTTTAGCTGAAAATTACACGGGTAAGGCAACAGCAACTGGTACATTGAGCATCACGGTTGCGGAAGAAGCCGCGGAAGAGGAGGCTGTAGCTCCCACTGCCGCACCTTCTGGTGGAGGTGGAGGAGCCCCTAGTGGACCGTCGCCTGGGACAAAAGTGGGCAGATTCTTTGGTTTTGGAACGACGGGCGTGGACGCCGAGATTTCAACGGACGAACTTAAATTAGTTCTTTCCCCAGGACAGCAGACTATTCGAGAGATAGGTATTAAGAATACAGGCACAAGTTTTCTGCACTTCACTTTTGACGTTTCTTTTCCTACTACTATCTTACTCTCAGAGACGGAAATTGATCTTGAGTCTGGAAAGAGCAAAATGATTGACGTTACCTTCATCGCCCCAGAAGACATGGGGCTTGGAGTTTACGTTGGGACAATAACTGCCAGAGCAAAAGATTTGATCAAAGAAGTGACGGTGATACTTGAAGTGGAGTCTCAAGTTGGAGATTTTGATGTGGAGTTAGTGTTACCTAATAAATATAAAGAAATTCGTTCAGTAGCTCCAACGGCAAAGTTTTACTTTCCAGTTGCAGAAAAAACAATAGTACCACAAATAAATATATTTGATATAGGAAAAGTTGGATTGGCCGAAGTAGAAGTAATTTATGAGGTCCGCGACGCCGCTAACAATTTAATATTCTCAAAATCCGAGACCATCACTGTTGATGGACAGGAGAGTTTCAGAGAGCCACTTGACTTGCCTGCGACAGTAGGAATAGGAGAGTATGTCCTAACGGCTAAAGTAAATTACGAAGGAACTACAAGCATATCCTCACAAAAATTTGAAATCTCTGAAACCAACTATGTTGCTTTTGTGTTCCAGTACTGGATGTATTTTGTTATAGTTGCAGCGATATTCATTGTAATGGCACATGTTATTTCTGTGCGTAGGGCTTTACATAGACAAACAAAAAATAAAACAAAGAGAAGAAAGAAGTAGAAAGATTTATCAAAACCAGACCCCCTTCTACTTCATGAAGAAGCTAGCGCCAATTCTTCTAATATTGTTGTTTGTTCCAGCTGTTGCAGCTAACTTTGAAGTTGATAAGGTTATGATGAAGGCTGTTTTGGGCCCGGATGACCAAACAGTTGGAGAGTTCTCAGTTACAAATCTTGAGTCCAGAGATGTTAATGTTGATGTATCTAGTTCCCTAAAAACAGCTAGGCTTTCAGAACAGTCTTTTTCTCTTCAACCTAATGAGAAAAAAGTTGTCAATGTTTATTTTGATCAACCTTCTAGAATAAATACTTTTGAAATTTCTATTGAGTATACTGGTTTTGAATATATTCTTCCAATCATTGTTGAGTTAGAAGACAAAGAATTCACTTTTGACTCCACTGTTGAGGTCAACCAAACTACTAGAAAGATTATGGCTGGCGAAAAAATTAAAGCACAGCTAGATTTTTTTGCGTTAGAAGATGTTGGGACCCAAAAAATAGGGGTTGAATATATCATTTTCGACCAAATAAATAACCAAGTAATTTCTGAGAAAGAAGAAGTGTTCGTCTCCAATAGGAATATTCAAACAAAGGAGATCGAAATTCCCGACTATTTGGGATCTGGAAGATATGTGCTTGCAGTTGTCACGAGTTATCAATCTGAATTCAGTACATCGACAGCAACGTTTGAAGTTGAAGCCAAACCACAGACAGCTACTTTTGCGACGGCAGGAATAATACTATTTCTCATAGTCAGCGTACTGTTGGTTTTCTTCATGCGCAAGACACATTCACATGTTAGAGGTCTTGCGGTTTCTAGCCGCAAGAAGGCAGAGGAACTGAAGAAGAACCGTCTGCATGCACAACGTGAAAAGTTACATAATAAAATCCATGCTTTAGACGATGCACTTGAACATGGGATTATTTCAAAATCCAAACATACAAAAGCTCACAAACATCTTAAGAAAAAAGTTTCAAACATCAATCGTCAGATAGGAAAGAAGTAGTAATCTATATAAACAAGAACTGTTTAATCGTTTATACAGATGGCTCGGGCTAAACGCAAGAGGGCAGTGGTATCTAGGAAAGTTGCGGCGAGGGCTAAGCGCACAGCTGCTAAGAAGAAACCAGTTAAAGTGGAGAAAAATTTCCTTTTGTCGGCTGTTTCTGATATAAAGAAAGAATTATCTAATTTAAAAATTTCAAAGGAAGATTTAACAACTAGATTAGAGTCCGTTAACAGAGCTATGGCGAGAGCGAGGGTCGAGGAAGCTAGATTAAGGGATGAGTTATCACGTATAATCTCTAGAGAAGGTATAATTCAGGGCCGTGCAACAAACTTGAGAAATAGGCTTTCCAGAGTTAAAGACAAGATATTGAAGGTTTCGAAAATTAAAGACGAACTTGGCGGAGAGTCAGATTAAAGATCCAACTATCTTTTTGATTTCTTCGTGAACTTCTTCCACACTTTTATTTCCATCCACTGTTTTTATGTTGTGATTTTCTAAAAATTCTAGGAGTTTTAGATAAGAATCCCTCACTTTTTTAAGGAACTCTAACTTCTCAAATTTAATTTTATCTGAGTCACTAACTCTTTTTATTGACACTTCGGGATCCACATCAATGAGTATGGACAGGTCTGGTTTTATAGCATATTTGTTGACGGCATAAATCCATTCTAAAGGCAAACCTTGTGCATTTTGGTACGCCAAACTAGACAAATAGTATCTATCACTTACAACAAAGTCTCCACGACCCAAAGAAGGTCTCACTTTTTCTTCTACGTGTTCTATCCTATCAGCTGCAAATAACATAGCATCTATTGCTGGATAATTTACTCCAGGTTTAAGGTAATCTTTTCTTAACAAAGTTCCTATCTTTCCATCAGTCATCTCATGTGTGACTCTCACTTTTTTACCTTGTTTCTCAAGCCACTTACCTAGTAGCTCACTCTGTGTGC
This sequence comes from Candidatus Woesearchaeota archaeon, assembly GCA_964344605.1. Classification (GTDB taxonomy): domain Archaea; phylum Nanobdellota; class Nanobdellia; order UBA10117; family ARS21; genus CAYFNR01. Next base: position 15,585 of record CAYFNR010000009.1, read on the forward strand.
TCTTTCCACACCCATCAATACCTTCGAGCACGATAAAAACTCCTTTTTCCATTTCAAATATAATCTAGAAGCCAGTTTAAAACTTTGTCTTTGGTTCGGAATATACTCTTTAAACTCTCACTTTTTTTATAGTTTTGTAAGTCTTTGTACAAGATTTTTGCAAAGTTTCAATAAACTTTAGATCTTAGACCAAAATTTTGGCCGAAGGCTTGCAAGCCATGTGGCCCAGAAAATTTATATAGAAATAACGTGTTAAACACGTGTTAAACACGTGTTAAACACGTGTTAAACACATAGGCTACCTGTTAAACACGTGTTAAACACATCCTGTTTTGCTAAACACGTGTTAAACACATCCTTTGTGTCGTGTGTTTAGAACCTAAACACGTGTTAAACACATGGTAATCGCTATACTACGACGCATATTAAAGAAAAAACGCAAGAAGCAACCTCAACAGAGAGTGCTATCAAATTGGGAAAATATGTACAAAGCATTACAAGATCACCCCCTAACACAAGCCAAAATTGTTAATGATGAACTACTAAAAAGTACCCAAGAATCACTAAATAAGATAAATAAACGTCTAGACAAAATTGAAGAAAGAGTTGAAAACATAGAAAATAAACCTGTTAAAAAAACTAAGCCATCTAAATCATCTAAAAAATCCACACAAAAAGAAGAAGTAAAAGAGATCACAAAAATTAAAAAAATAGTAGCGGACGCTGATATGACAGACCAGGAAAGAGCTATTGTGGAACATCTAAAAAAACAAGATGAGTCAGATGCAGAAACTATTTCAGAACAATTCAAAATTAGTAGAAGTAATGCAAGTTTGAAATTAAATAAACTTTACAAGTGGGGATTCTTAGACAAACGTCTCGAAGAGAAGACTGTTTTCTATAAAATTAAAGACTAAAATCTCTAAACACATGATTAAAACTTTTAATCACGTGTTAAACACATCTACAAATCATCCAATGGAGATCTCACTTTTTTCAACTCTTTTGTTGAGACGGAAGTGTAGATTTGAGTCGTACTTAAGTTGGCGTGTCCTAAAAGAACCTGTATTTTTCTTATGTCAGTACCAGCTTCCAAAAGATGAGTTGCGAAACTATGTCTTAATGTATGAGGATGCACTTTCTTTTTCAGGCCGGCTCGTTTACCTGCAACTTCCAAAGCCTTCTGTACGGCCCTTGGAGTGATATCGAAGATGGGCCCTTTTGTGCGGTTCCCTACAACGTTTTTTACACTGTCAATGACTTGGTTTGAAAGAATAAACATGCGATCTTTCCCACCTTTACCTTTCCTAACCCAACCAATTTTTTCTGAGAGTTCCAAATCATTAATATTTAGATTGATGCATTCACTCAATCTTAATCCAGAAGAGTATAGTAGCTCAATTAAGAGCCTATGTCTTGACGATTTTGTAGCACCTATTAATTTCTTTATGTCTTTTTTAGTTAAGACCACAGGAATCTTCTTCGGAATCTTAGGAGTTTTGATAGTTATGTTTTTTCCAAGAATTTCATTATAATAAAAAGTCAGAGCGGAACGAGATAAAGCAACAGAGGATGCAGAAAGTTTTTTATCAGAAATCAAATGTGCGAGATAAGACTTAACATCTTTTTCGGTTACTTCTTTTGGATCTTTGTCACAGAACCCTAAGAATTTTTTGTTGTGGAATAAATAAGATTTAACGGTTTCTTGACTAAACCCTCTTAGTTTTAGTTCGGAACCCAGGGTGCTAAGCATAAAATATGTAAGAAATCAGTACTTAATAAAAGGTTCGTATAACATACATTAAACGAACTTATACTCCAGGCAGACCGCCCAGGTCTCCGCCACCACCAAACCCGGTCTTAATTTCATTAAATAAAGTAAAGGCCCCGGCGATGATTGCGACTACCGCTGTTAGTTTTGTAAGAGTTTCCGTTGCCATATCTAGTTCAAAGAATAGTGGGAATCCGAAAGATCTGGATGCCAGCATTAGTCCAAAAACAACCGCAAGAAAGCCAGATAGAAGTAGTACAACCCTTAGGATTGTTTTAGTTGGTACTTTTTGACCCATCCCCCCCAGACCTGGGCCTCCCAATCCTCCAAGTGGATTTGGCATGATCTGAAATGAATTTAATTTTTTATAACAGTATTTATATTCAATATTGTAAATAAATGATTAATATATTTAATAAAAAATCAAAAATTTTATTATAAATCATTTTGTTTAAATTTCATGAAAAATTTTCAAATTCTGAAAAAATTCGATCAAAAGATGTACCAATTAATTTCAATATTGCAAATAATTAACACTAAATTTTACAAAATTTTGAAAATGGTGAAAATTGGAGGTTCAATCCGTCGTTGTTGAAATAAAATGGATGTAAAGAAAAAAAGAGCACACCAAGATGCACCCTTGCAAGAAATCACTATACGCAAGTACGAATCACCTGAAAATCAAAGTACCTTGGAGTTATCGAGGAAATTCTTGCTTTCAGTTGGCTTGTTACAGCCTGGAGACAGCAGAGATATTATCGTAGATATTTTTAACTTGCTTCTCGTTGCCCGAAAATCTAAGAAATTTTTACAAGTTGGAGACTTTGTGACGAACTTAAATGATAAATCCGGGGCCTCGGCACCGAATGTTAGGAGACAGCTTCGTAGACTTAGAGAGATGAAACTTATCGAAAAAGTTGGCGAGGGCTATCGAATAACTGAGTTTGGTGATGTATCTTCCATAGTTGACAGTTATATCGTACCTTTTGTGATTAACCAATCTGTAGATCGTCTCAAAGAATATTCGAGGGTTTTAGATGAGTAGGAAGTATGTTGATGAATTAAAGTCTTGGCTCGATGGCTTAAACTTGGAGCAGTATAGTGATGAGTATAATAATTGGTGTTATGGGACAGAAAAGCAGAAGCATGTTGTACATCTTCATCCATACAATACTCATGCTGACGTTGAAATAAATAATAGACAAATTTTCAACAAGTTTCTAAAAAATTATTCAGTGCGTGCTCATGAGTGGAATCCAGACAACTGGCTTGTGATTGATGTAACAAGCAGAGAAATGATGGAGGTAGCAAAGAAAGCTGTGTCAGTGTCTTTAGAGAAGAGAATTGAATAAGTATCCTAAAAATAAAATTTGAGGTATTGTTACTACTGGAAGCCATAAAGCTGCTTTCTTTCCTATGTTTGACCAGATTAGACCAATTTCAGTGTAGTCTGTTGCCACCCCAGCCATCAAGAACACAAATGAGTTACCAAATGCACCTGTTTGGTTGTAAATCTCAAACGCCATTGGCGAAGAACCTTCTGAGCAGACTTCTATGATAGTCGCTATAATTAAAGTCAATATCAAACCTAAAACTGTTGCCCCGAGATAATCTTGAAAAACATTCATTGGAACGAAAGCTCGAGCAAAGGATGCTATCATCATGCCAATAAGAATCCACCAAAGAACCATCTTGGCCAAGTTCCATCCACCACTTAAGACACCAGAAACATCTCGTTTTAGAGCTACGATTCCGAAACTGTATTGGGACCATCTTCTTCTAATATCTCGACGAATTGAGAAACCCTTCTCAACCTTCACAGATTTAGCGGGTTCAATCCAACCTTTTCTGTCCAAGGCTTGATATATTAACCCCGTAATTATTGCGACTATTACTGCCGAGATTATCAAATAAAAAGCCTTGAAACCAAAGAAACCGAATAGCATAAATGTTATCGGAAGGTTTGCCCACGGCGAAGCAAGTAGGAAAGCAATTACCGACGGAACTGAAGCACCTTTTTTGTACAGTTCAATTGCTATGGCGAGAATTCCATGTGAGCAAGCAGCCATTATAAACCCTAAACCTGTTGCATAAAGTATAGTTCTCTTCTCGCTACGAGCAAGGAACTTCGAAATATAATTCTGAGGTACGAAGTGATCAATGAGTCCACCAATTAAGAAACCTAAAAGAATTGCCCACCATATAAGTCCGAGATAGTCTAAGAAAGCATCAAGAACAGGGCTTAGAGAAGGAATAAAATATGCCGCAGTTAAAATAGCTAGAGTTATGAAAGAAACAATCCATACCCTTTCTTTATACCAAGGAAGCTTCTTACCTTTCAACTGTTTCTCATAATTTTTGATACAGCCTTTGCTGCAGAAGTAGTGATCATGAGCTTCCAGACTGCCAGGCATACCACAAACTGGATCTTTTTTGATGACTGCTCTTACCATTTATTTCTTTTTACAAGTGCAACTAGAGGATTTTTTGTTGCAGCCACTACAGACCCCACTTTCGATATCTTTGCCACACTTACTGCATGGAGAACATCCACAACTTTGACACATAATATAATGTTGCTTTGTAGATATAAAAAAGTTAGCAAATCAAAAAGATTAATAGAGACTTCAGATTAACAGATACATGTTTTATCTGAACAAGTCACAACGTCCCGTTGCAATCGTTGCTGCCTTGTATATGTTATTTTTCACTTGGCTTTACCTATCAAGACGGAACTACGAGTTTTTGGTTCACATAGTTGTACTATTATTTTTTGCTAGCCTGATACTTTATTCTAATAGGAAAGTTAAATATCCTGCTTGGTTGCTTTGGGGTTTGGCTATCTGGGGATTTGTTCACATGTCGGGAGGAGCATTTTATTTGGGAGAAACCCGGTTGTACGAATTAATGTTGATACAGATTTCTCAGGCACTTCAAATATTCCGCTACGATCAGGCAGTCCACATATTCGGTTTCGGAGTTACGACGCTTGTCTTCCATCATATATTAGGCAGGCCAAGAGTCGGTGTGGCAATAGGTATTGTTTTGGTGATGGCTGGCACTGGAGCTGGAGCATTATATGAAATCATAGAGTTCCTAGCGACTTTAATTGTTGCTGAACACGGAGTCGGTGGATACATTAATAACTCTCTAGATTTACTTTCCAATTTTTTGGGAGCATTATTGGCTCTTGTATTAATTAAAACCAGGGAAAAGTAAGCAATTTAGCCGTGTTTACCTAGGACTCGATATCATATTTCTCATCAATAATTCGCGTTATTGCTTCAAGTTCTCCCGTTTTCTCAGAAATAGCAACAGCAAAGTAATCTCTTAAATAAGGATTTCCGTGTCCTTCAAGGATTTCACCAATACATTCTCCACAAGGAT
>CAYFNR010000010.1:0-12488 GCA_964344605.1 Candidatus Woesearchaeota archaeon
CGGGAACGTCGCACTAAAATCCAACCTCTATCGAGGGAAACTAACAGGAATTATACGCAATTCAAAAAATATTTTTCTAACGAGAATAAGGAATGATAGGCTTTCTAAAATGGAAAAATTTGATTTTTTCTTTTATTATAGAGGGGGATAATATGGTGTTTTCTCCGCTTCGAAAACGATTTATTTATAAACTTTTAATTATTTGAGGAGAGTATTATGAAAATTACAATTCAAACAACAATTTCAGCAGACAAGCAAAAAGTTTGGGATTATTACACTAATCCTAAACATATAGTAAATTGGAATTTTGCATCAGATGATTGGTGCTGTCCGAGCGCAGAAAATGATTTAAAGATAGGTGGAAAATACAAGGCAAGAATGGAAGCAAAGGATAAAAGCTTTGGTTTCGACTTTGAAGCAATATATGATGAAATTGTTATTGGAGAAAGGTTTGCTTACACTATGAGCGATGAAAGAAAGGTAGATGTGTCTTTTGAAAGCCTTGAGGGTAAAACCAAAGTAACCATTATTTTTGATGCAGAAAAAGAGAATTCAGAAGAAATGCAAAAAAACGGGTGGCAGTCGATACTTAACAATTTCAAAACATATGTTGAAAAGAATTGAAAAATAATGGAGATTAATAAAATATAAAATGGTAAATATGATTGAGATTCTTATCGGAGCATTTGTAGCCTGACCGTTTTTCCGACAGGTTGAAAGTTAGGAAAAACCTATGGGCTCAGGCCAAGGTTTTTCTTTTTGAACTGGATTGGACTTAACCCCATCAGAGCCTTGTGAGGATGATAATGGTTGTAGTCCTGCCGCCAGTGTTCGGCTTGTTGTCTTACTTGTTTAATGTCTTCAAATATGTACGCATCCAGCACGTCTTCCCGGAATGTTCGGTTGAATCTTTCAACGTAAGCGTTCTGCATTGGTTTTCCTGGCTGGATGTACTGAATGGTAATCTCCTCTTGATTGCACCAAGACTTAAAGTCTTTGGCAATGAACTCAGATCCATTATCAACTCTGATCGTATTCGGCTTACCATTGAACTCGATAAGCCGTTCCATCAGGTTAACGACCTTGGTTGCCGGAAAGCTGTGCTCTGATTCTGTGGCCAGTGCTTCACGGTTGTAATCATCTATTACGTTCAGCACTCTGAACTTTCTTCCGCTACACAAAACATCATGCATGAAATCCATGCTCCAGGTGATGTTTACTGCTATTGGAAGAGTCAAAGGGGCTTTGATACGAGAAGGAAGTCTTCTCTTGCGTTTTCTTCTTAGTTGCAACTTCAGCTTCCTGTACACTCTCAAAACACGCTTGCGTCCCCAGGGATAACCCTGAGCCCTCAGTCTGCCAAAGTACTCATCAATCCCTCTGTGAGGCAATTGCTCTGCCAGCTCATGGAGCTTTGCTTCCAATTCACTGTCATCCTTCTTCGATTTGTAATACCACATCGACCTGTGCAATCCAACCACACGACAAGCCCTCCCAACGGCAGCATTCCTTTCATCAATCAAAAAGTTCGCTCCTTCCTTACGATGAGAAGGCTTTAGAACTTTTTTTCAAGAACTTCCTTTAAGAGTTCGTGGTCTAAGCTCAGATCTGCATACATGCGCTTTAAACGCCTGTTCTCTTCTTCCAGCTCCTTGAGCTTTTTCAATTGAGCAGCATCCATCCCTGAATACTTCTTCTTCCAGTTATAGAAAGTGGCATCGCTGATGCCATACTCGCGGCAAATATCTGCCGCCTTTTTGCCCGCTTCATACTCCTTCAGTATCCGGATAATCTGGGCCTCACTAAATCTCGATCGCTTCATCTTTAACAATTTAAAATTAACCTAATTCACTAAGTTTTAAACTGTCGGATTTTTAGGGAAGGCTACATTTTTAGGGAAGGCTACACTCTCAGTACTGTATTCGCTTTTTGTGCTAAACAACGAATCTCTCGCAGGAGGACTTTTGTTTGTATTAATTGCAGGTATTTTCCACTGGACAATTCATGTATTGGCAGCCATGGCAAAAGAAGAACGTTTGCGTAACTGGGGCTACTTTCTTATGGAGTCATTGTATCTTATCCTTCAATTCGGGATATTTGGCGTGCTGATAACTACAGTACTGCCAATTTTTAGCTAAACAGGAAATGATAATTATGAGAGAAAAATTTACATCACAGACTTCAATCATTATAAAAGCACCCATTGCTAAAGTTTGGGAAGCGCTTATCAATCCTAAAATAGCAAAGAAATATTTTATGGGAGCAGATGTTATCACTGACTGGAAAGTAGGAAGCCCTATCTTATTCAAGGGTGAATTTAATGGTAATAAATATGAGGAAAAAGGAATTCTCTTAAGGGTGGAGCCAAACGTTCAACTTCAATATTCTCATTGGAGTCATTTTGATGGATTACCTGATGAACCTGAAAATTATCGCACATGGAATTTTAACTTGTCTAAAGAAGAAGATGGCATTCTTCTTTCTGTTTCTGAAGACAACATCCCAACTGAAAAACAACGGAACCGCTCTAATGAATTTTGGACAGGTGTTCTTTCAACGATAAAAGAAATTTTAGAGAAAAATGAAATTCACCCCTAACCCCTCTTTCATTTTTCAAAACGGAAAAAATCAAATTTATAAGAATTAAAGAAAGCCTATCTGATAAATGAGAACGAAAAATATTTTTTGAACTCACTCCGCTTCGCTCCGTGCCACGCTGCGCTCTCCTCCTTTCAGTCGTCGGGGCGTATAACAAGGGTTAAATACAATTTTTGAATTACTATTTTGTTAAAGAGGGGGAGTTCCGGTGCTACGCACATTTAGTTTTTACTTCGTAAAATAATCTATTATCTAATGGGGGAGTTCTAAAAAACGGATAGGGGAGTTCCTAACTAAAAAACTTAGAGGGGGCGAGAAACTATAAATATCCAAAAGATGAAGTTTTACCTTTTCCATCACGAAGAACATCTGAGTAAAATGTATCGTTCCATGGGTGAATCTTCTTTACTTCAGCAAATCCAATTTCAGATTTTTGCGCAGCACTTCTTGCAGGGTTATAACTATGATCTCCCATTAGAGTGTGCTTAAAACCTGATGCTCTTGCATATTCTCTGATGTAATCTATTGTTCTATCTATAACCTGTTGTCTATTTGGATCTTGCTTTAACCTATCAGACATCTCAATAGAATTAACAATAAGAACTGATTCATCATTTTCATTTTTGCCAGCAAACATAAGTGCCATTCCCACTCTATCTTTTCTTTTGTAAATCTCTACAAATTGGGTGGCTCTGTCTTTCAAATAAAATGGCATATAAACTCCATTATCGGAAATTGGCGCAAATAAAACTCCTTCTTCTAAGTATGAAATAAATCTCTCGGGGTTACAAACATCTTCAAATGGATCGTAATCAGCGTCTTCTGCACCATAAATTCCTATGCAACACCCACCATCGTTACCAATATCAACATCAGTAAGTGGATTTTTTGTAGCAAGCCTAACTGAATAAATTGAACTTTTATCATCTCCATTTTCAGCTTTATGTTTTCCTTTCATAAATTGACTTACTGTTCTTAGATGGTGTGCTGTAGCCCCTGCTTGCTGTTCATCATTAACATTTTGTTTTCTTGAGATATATTCAGAAGTCACATTACATACTCTTCTAATCAAATTATCATCATCAAGAGCAGAAACGTATTCAATAAGAGGCGTATCTTCTGGAATTTCTATGTCTTTCTTATGTTTTCTAAGAGTATCGGCTACTTTTTGTTCCAATCTATCTGTCCCGTTTACAACTTCTGGGGAGAAAGCAATATGTAACGCATTTCTATACATCTCCATGTATTCAGTTCTAATGTCTGCCTTGTCTCTCATCATTCCCCCTTCTACAACAAATTCTTTTGCAGAAGTTCCTCTATAAAAAACATCAGCATCAATACTTAATGAGTTCAATTCTTCGGAAACTCCTTGATTTTCCCTAAGACCATCAACAAATTCTTCGCCTCTTTGTTCTGAATATGCTCTTACTAAATCCTCAAAATCAGGTTGCTCTCTTACTAAGCGAATTATTTTCATTTTTTTACTTTCATTTTTCACTAAGCGAGTAATACCTTCATATTGTGCAAAAACTTTGTCACGTGCCTCAGTTCCAAATTCAGCTTCATGTACTTTTTTCAATAAGTCTCTTAAATCCCTATTGCCTGAAAGATAATCTTCATCAATATGGTATCCTTCTGTTCTAATGAAAGCGATTGCCGCACCAGATGCTCTTCTTGATTCAAATTCTTCAACAGCCTCAGGCAGTTCATCTCTAATTCCTTTTCTTCCAAATATGCCATCTGTTCCCCATCTCACATCAAATAATTTTTCACCAGCATAGGAACATTCATCTGAATAAACTAAATTAGCAAATTCTTTAACTTCATCAGAGCCACCCAATTCATCAATTAATTTTTTGTGTAATCCGAATAATCTCATCCCCCAAAACTCCTGAGGATCTTCTTCTCCTAAGACAACTGAACGAAAAAGATAACTTCTAAATGGACCACCTCCACAAAAATGAATACTGCCATATTTTTCCTCAAATTTTTGAGCTTCGGCAGGATAGTCCTCTCCCTTAACATTAGACATTGATTTTTGACATTCCATAAGATAGTCATCCTCAACTTTATCAAAATGATCTAAAGTAATAGGCCCATCTGATGGAAGATGACCCTCTAATTCTTCCCATCTTTTTTCTAATGCTCCCGGTATGATATTTGGATTAAATTCTCTGGTTTGCAGATATTGATTAGCAATTAAAACAAAACCAACATGAGGCGCAAGTCTAATATTTATATCATCAACACTCTTAAAATAATCTTGTTCTATAGAATCATCTATCCACTTTTCTACTTCTCTAGATAATCTCTCTCTGAAACTAACAGGAAGATATTGTCCTATCAGTCCCTGAAACGCTGAGTTAATTTGTCTTTGTGCTTCTTCTATTTTATTTTCTAATCTTGCTTCTTCAGTTTCTTCTTCTAATTCATGAATGCCTAATGCTTGAGCAAGTTGACGTTCGTTTAATCTGTCAATAGAAACAACTCTACCTTTATATCTAACAAAACCTTCTAGTTCCAGCTCTTCAGGTGGAATTTTATCTTGGTTTCCATATTTCCTTACTAATTTTGAGAGAGACATCATCTTCACAATTTAAAATCCAGCACGTTTTAATATCTCATTCCAAACAGCTTGATTTGATTTACCTTTATTTAATTCGTTCGTTGCTTTTTCCAACCCAACTTCTGGATTCTCTTTCACATAATAAAGTGCAGAATAATATAACATCAATGATTGTCCTTTTAATGCCAATCCTGTATTTGGGTCAGTAAATGTTGCTCCTCTTAATTTCCATGATGGCATTGAATTTAACTCCCCAACTGTTAAATCTCTATCTCCAGATGTACCATGAAACAACATTCTTCTTAACAATGCAGGATCATGCAAATCTACATCTGAAACATCAGGAATAAATCTTGTTTCAATTCCAGCAAATTCAAGCAATTCCCCCAATTCTGTTTTATTGCTTTTGAATAATCCTTTATATTGTGAATTGCCCTGTGCATCATAACCAACATATGAATCCACAGAATCTTGCTGTGCATTATGTTTATAGGCACTAAATAAATGTAATAAGCTATGAAGAGTCATAGTTCTATCTCCATTAACTTTTACTTTCTTGCCTCTTAGCTCGGTAAATTTTTGGGGCTGATTCCATTCGTCTTCACTTTGCACTTGAAGAAATAAATCTCTTACTGCTTGCGGATCTTCAAGAACGCCGTAAAGTCTTTCAAATCTATCCTCAATTCTCCTGCGAAGTATTGCTGGATCGCTTCCAACTTCAATACCTGCTTCTGAAAATATGTCTTTAGCGGAATATCTACCACCCTGCAATCCTTCATAATGTCTTCTAAGCGCTCCACCTGTGAAGTTCCTATAACCTTCTAAATCAAACCATGTTTGCTCAAAATCAGAACTGTTTCCTTCCCAGCGTTTCCATTGGTCTTCTTTTCTCTTCGCAAGTAAAATCTCTCTCAATCTTTCTGGTGTCAAATCTTCATCAGTTATAGATTTTCCTTTTACTGTCAGCCCAGCGATATCAAAAAGTGTTTTAATAAAAGTTCCGCTTCTTGTTGCTTGAATTTTTTTATAGAGTTCTCTGTCTCTTTGATAATCAACAAAAGCATAAAATGTTCCTTCTCGCTGGTTTTCTTGTTCAACAAAAACATTATATAATAACATTTGTCCTTTTAAGTCAATACCAGCATATCTAAAATCTAATTTTTGAAAAGTATGATAACTTGGCGAATATTTACTCCACTCTGCTGGGCTTCTTAAAGATAACAGAAATCCTCTTATGACTTCTGGTTCTGTAAATGAGAATTGAGGAACTTCACAGTCAGCAAGCATTCGGTTTAAATTACCTTTATCAGAATACTCTCTATCAGCAGGAAACCGAGCAATATATTCATTAATCAAATCGCCACCGCTAACTTCTCGCCCCTCTAAATTAAAACCACTATGATAAAAAGCTAGATGATGAGGTCTATAATGTTTCCATTCTTCTTCAGTCCTATGCTCTAAAAGAGCTTCTCTAAATGGTAATTTATCTTCTAATGTCATTTTTGAACCTCATTGATGTATTTATTTAGTGCAAATTCTATCAGGTGGCTTTTATTTCTAAAAGTACCATCGCTAATAAAATCTTCAATATCCTTAATCATATTCTCTTCAATGCTGATACTAAGCTTTCTTTTCATCGTATAAAGTAGGAAAAAGCACCCTATTTAAAAAGCTTTCGTTTATTTACTACTTAATAATGGTGTTACTGTTTCTCGCCCCTTTTATTCTTGTTCTCTATATAACGCTAACGCTCAAATGATAGAACGGAACTCCCCTTAATGTACTAAACTAAGAGCCTTCGGCTTGGAAACGAACTCCCCCTTGCTTCATGTTCTTGATGTATCGCTAAAGCTCTTTTGATGGAACGGAACTCCCCCTAAATGTTAGTCTCGGCTTCGCCTCGGATTGATATAGTAATTCAAAAACTTCTGCGGTTTAATATTCCCTTCGGGAATTTAAACCTTGACCACGTTGCACTCTCCTCCCTTCGGTCGTCGGGGTATTTAACAGCGATTATCCGAGAAATCCCTTGCAGGAATTTCTCCAAATTCAGTTTTTCAGCTCTGTTCCGCTCCCTGCGGTCGCTCCACGAGGAAAAACTGAACTTCGGATAATCGCAATGTTAAATCCAATAAAATTTAAGTTTTGAAAACGCAAATGGACTCTCTCACTACAAAGTAAACTCTCTTCTTTTAACTGAATGTAGAAACTAAAATAGGGCAATCTCTTAAACCGATACTGTAAACTAAAATAATTTCGGCACTTAATGATAAAACTTTATGAAAAAATGGATAGGGGTTTCCTCTAAAAATTATGGGGCGGGCGTAGAAGCTTCTCTAAACAGATTCTTGATTCTATCTCCTAATCCACTTCTCCACGATTTAACGAGATAATTTGTTACAAATGGTGATGCGACTGCTGTAATCAAAACTGCTGGCACATCATTCAAATCTGCGGTTCCAGGCAACAACTGTGGAAGTACAGTCTCTCCTAAAGTATAATATGTCCCAACAGCAGCTGCAGTTATAGTTGGAAAATACTTTCCACAAAATTCTAAGAACCTGTTATTTGTATTTTTTCCATATTCTTCTATTTTGCTGCCAACAAACCCAGATGCAAGAACTGTCGAAAATATTTCGGGAGTATCACCAAAGTTAGATTGTTCAATAGGAAGCCATCTAAAACGATCTGCTGCTTGAAGTCCAGAAGCATGCAACCCATCATAATTATTATAGCATAGTGCATATTCTGCTGCTATGACTGCTCCACTAACCTTTCCTGCAATCTTCTCTAATTTACTTGGTTCTTCTGTCATTCTATTACATTTGTTCACCCTATTTATAAACTTTTCTATAAATTCACCACTCAATTGTGACTAATAAGAAACGAAATATTTAAATAATATTGGTAACTATTCCAACCACATGGTAGAAAAAACAACCAATATCAAATTAGACATAATCAATCTCTTCAGATCAGACTATTTAGCACAATTTCATGTTAGAGAAATGGCTAAATTAACTAATAAAAGTCACGTAACTCTTTTACCCCATCTTAAAGCATTAGAAAAAGATAAGATTCTCATTTCAAAGACAATTGGAAAAAACAAACAATATTCATTAAATTTTGAAAATATCATCACAAAGAATTACATAACGCTTTCAGAAACTATTGCAACCACTTCATTTTTGGAGCAAATTTTTCTAATAAAGAAAGTTACAAAAGAAATTTTCAACTTAAATCTTTCTGGAACGATTATCTTGTTTGGTTCTTACTCAAAAAAAACATTCAAAGATGATAGCGATATTGATCTTTTTTATTTAGGCCAGATTACAGACAAAGAAATTCAAAATATTAAAAATATCGGTAAGACTTACGGAAAAATAATTAATGTTAAAAAATCAGCATTAGAGAATTTTGAATTAGGATTGAGAAAAAAAGACCCTTTAATCACAGAAATCATTAAAAATCATGTTGTTTTACAAAATCCTGAGCAGTTTGTTAACGCTCTTTGGCGGTTTTACAATGAAAGAAGATAAAAATCCAAAAAGTCATGTTTCTTGGTGCTGGAAGCAGAAGAGAGGAATAAAGTTAGAACAACCAAATGATAATCTTTGTAATGTTTACATTAAGAAAGCAAAAAGCAGTTTGAATATGCTAGAATCTGCTACTGAAAAAGACGAGATTGATTGGATTTCCACCACTGCATATTATGCTCGTTATTTTGCTTTCTATGCACTGCTCCAAAAATGTGGGATAAAATCTGAGATTCACGATTGCACAATTTCTTTAATGAGTTTTCTCTTTGTTGATGAGGATTTAATTGAAGAACATTTCTACAAAGAACTTCAATTAGCAAAAGAGTTGCGTGTTGATACTCAATATTATGTAACGGAAGAGATTGATTTAGATAAGCTGAAGAAAGATTCAGAAACAGCAAGAAGTTTTGTTCTGAAAATGGAAGAGATTATTGAAAATCTAACTGAAGAGAAAATTAAAACTATTAGAGAAAAACTGAATAACGCCCGCCCTTGATTCTTTAAGCTACATGAGCCTTCGGCTTGGATTGAGGAAACCCCTAAAAAACTATGTGCCGAAATAAACTAAATGTAAAACTAAAAATAGCGATTGCCCTTTGATGTCTAACTCTATGCAAAACGTGAGAGAGTCCTAAATTCTAGTCTCCCTGCGGTCGGATTGATAGAAAACTTAAATTTTACTCTGCGGTTTAATGTTCCTTCGGAACTTAAACCTTGTACCTCCCACTTCGTAGTCGGTAGGATTTAACACGAATTAACCGGTTTCGTTCCAGCTGTCCACTCCGTTCGGGTATGGGATGTCGCAAGTGGATGTCAATTCCGAAAAATCCGCTTCTGTAAGTCGCTGTCGCAAATTGTCACCCCCACTCGTAGCCAGCTTTCTCTTCACCCAAATGCTTTAATGTTGCTTCGCAACTTAAAGCACTTCGGTTAATTCGGATGTTATACGTAATCTCTTATTTTCCTTTGTTGTGCCACCAAAGTAACCTGAGCACTTTACAGGATTGGCTTCGTTTAGCTGAGATAAAACAAAGAAAACAATTGCTTTGCAACTGTATATAACATATGCTAAACGGTTCACTGCGTTCTCCAAAATTTTCTGAAATGAATTAATTAGGGGGGTCAAGAGGATTCAACTAAAGACTTCCAGAACTCTAAGTCTTTAAGAAATGATTCTCTAAACTCTTCAAAAAAGAATGGTTCGCTTCTCTTCTTCCTTTCAAAATGTCTCTCAACGGTCTTAAGAAATTCGCTTCTGCTTTCATTACGAAACATTCTAACAACGTCAAAACCTTCTTTAGACGCTTCCCATGAAAAATCTAAGTCTGTAAAAATTCTCCACTCAGGATCTTTAGGTGGGTTTCCAAAAGCCCAATCATCATGATGCTTGATTAATCGCAAAGTCTTTTCTCTCTTTGATTTAGGAAAATTCACTTTATCAAGAATCACTTTAGCTATTTTTGCACTTTCTTCTGCGTGTAATTTTCTAATTTCCAAATCAAATGGGTTATAGCCTTTTGGTAAATTAGCATACCCAACATCATGAAGAACAGTAAGAGCATAAATAATGTCAAAATCGTAACCTTTGCTTCTGATCATTTCTTTTGAATCAAATAGTTTTTTGACTAACCACTTAATATGCTCTAAGTCTTTTGGTCTTCCTCGTTCGTAGAATGGCTTAGCTAGTTCTGCAATTTCTTTGTACATAGTATCACCTCATAAAATTAAATGAAAAAGAATTATTGGAACCTTCTATCCAACGTTCTTTTTAGAGACTCTGCTCGTTTTGCTCCATCATCTCTGCTGAAGAGGCGGGAAAGTAGACTTCGCTCTACAGGATCTATTGTAGGAACACTTGATCCATCTGGATTCATTCCACTTACAACGTATACTGCACCATCTCCTGTGAGATAGATTCCTTCAGTATGTGCCATCTGCTCTTCTTCATACAAGACAATGACACCACTACCACTTTGAGGGAGACCTCTGATCTCACGAGTAGAACCCAAATCAGTAACTATTTGGGCAGCTTGATCTGCTAATTCCTGTCTTGGTTTATCTGTTTTGTAAGCCTCACAAAGAGATTCTAATGCTTTGTAGGATTTCACGAATTCTGTTGATAATGGCAACAATTCACCTATTTTTTGTTCCCAATCACCTGGTATGTAGGTCTGAAACTCACCGAGACTTCCCGAAAAGCATCGCTGTCCTTGATAATCAATGGTAACAGTAGCAAATCTATAGGGAACATCCTTTCTAACAGGAACAATGCTATCCATTACATCTATAACCAGACCTTCTCTAGAAACCCTATAACATCTATTGTTATGATCGCTGAAGAATCCTGGAAGTTGGTTCAGAGCCTTTGCAACTTCAACTGCTTTTCTAGCAATGTCTAATCCTTTTGCTTGATTTTCTCTTTCTGCTACTAATTCTTTTGAACTTTTATTTGTCATTTTTATTTTACCTCGTTTGTTTTATTTCTTGTTCAATTTTCCATGTCAGATAAAATCACTTTCAGAAGTCACAAAATTGGTTGTGGACATCTGACACAGATTCATTGAAACTCAATCTAGTCAGATTCTAATGCTCAGAATTAATGTAAATTTGATCTATTCTAACTAAGATATTGGTTAGAAAACATAGCTACTATTTAAATCTTTCGGTTGATTTGTCACTTCTTAGTGATTATCTGAAATTGCCGAAAATTTTATATAATTCATCTACTATTAGTATAGAAAATGGCAACTAAGTATCCAAAGTTATCTCACGAGGAATTTCACAGAGAGTTAGCGAAAGCTCAAAAAGACCCTCAGTTCAAAAAAGAGATTCAGGAATTTATTAGGGCTTCTACTAGTGTTTACGACTTAGAGTAAATCTCTAAACTTATTTAACAAGTCAGCATATTTCAAGAACTTAGGCGTACGTAGATTTTCTTTCATATTGACAAGATCATATGCTTCTTGTGCTTTATCTCCCAGTAATGTTTTATTGTCATTGGAATATACCAAATCTAATCCATGGACACTACCACAAGCTACTATCATAAAATCTACTCTGATGTTGGTATGCCACCCATAAATTCCACCTAACTCCTTGTATTTCTCGTGATACATCTTTGCCAAATCTAATATTTTGCTTGAATCTTTGAGGTGATGATTACCTGTAATTCTATCATACATTGCCAACAGAAGAATCCTTGTTCGCTTACTTACTACTGAAGTGGTAGGTGTATCTCGCAATTCTTTTCTGATAGGCTGATAATCATAGACAACAAACTCTTTCTCTGCGGTAATTTTGTCCTCTATTTCTCCAGCATCTGGCTCATTCAAGAGATGACCAAAGATATTAGTATCAAAAATAACTCTCAAAACCATAATCAAACAGAAAAACAACATTATTAATATAACTTTCCTTCGGAATAATTAGACTCTTGACCCCCTAAATTAGTCTCACTCTGTTCGTGTTGGAAAACTATTCATTTCAGAAAACTACGCCAATCCTTGTGCTCAGGAAAATAAGAGACTTCTCCGTTCCCTTCGGTCACTCCGACCACGCTGCGCTCTCCTTCCGCAAGAGAGAAATTAATTATTCATTTTACACTCTCTTGCTCCACTCGGGACGTATAACAGCAATTAAACGGAAAATCGCTCGGCTCGCGATTTTGCCTACATTGTTTAATGTTCTTCCGCTCCGCTCCAGAACTTAAACAACGTCGCTTAATTGCAATGTTATATTCAATAATTTTTGGTGATAAAAACTTTAATGACGACAATTTCTCTGAT
>CAYFNR010000011.1:0-11264 GCA_964344605.1 Candidatus Woesearchaeota archaeon
CATCCTTAACTGCTTTCTTCACTGGTTTCGCTAGCATAACAATAATTGTTATTGCCATAATCGTGGCCGACATCCGTAAGGAACTATCAAGATGAGCCGCTCAAACTTAAAGAAGTCAAAGAAGGGACTAACTCCAATTATAGCGGTTATTCTGTTGCTTATGATGACTGTAGCTGCCGCCGGTGCAGCTTTCTTCTGGTTCATTCGAGTTCAGGGGGAACTACAGGGTGGCTCCGAACAATATTCTCAGGAGCTTTCCGAGAAAGTGTCTTCAAATGTAGATACTATTTTAGCACAATATAATCAATATACTGGATATGCCTCAGGAGTTAAAACGCACTTTGGGAATATAACTTTCTTAGTGAGGAACACAGGATCAGCGAAAGTTCCCCTAACAAATTCTTCGTCTCCACCTACAACTACATGGATACTCCAAGATAGCGATCAAAATATAATCTGCAGTGAAGACTGGGCAAATAGTCCATCTATATGCCAATCTGGTTGCGGGGCGGACCTCGGTGTTTCAGGCATAGCTACAATAATATTGAACACATCTGGGGCTTGCGACATTGGCAACACAACAACATATCCTAACAACTCTCTGTTCTATTTCAAGATAGATTTTTCAGGACAAACCGCAACAGGTGGAAGCTTCAGAAAATGATTAATCATATAACCTTCTCCCTTGCTCTAATGCAAAAGCTCTTCCGGAACCAGTTAAACGCACAGTACTCTTATAAAGTCTAGCCACTTCTATAGCAATTAAATAATCTTTTGCGCGGTGGAAGTCCTGAATGGTTAAACCAGAGGAAAGAGAAGTTACTGGACCCTCAACTAATTGTGTGTAAAGTGTAGTAGCTAATCTGTGTCGGTCCAAACGTTCCCGTATCCTTTCATATTCTTCCTTGCTTAAAAACAGTCTCTCTTCAAGATCAGACTTATTGTTTTCGATAAGCTTCTTCCACCTAGAATCTTTCAACTTGAGTTTATACCTTTTTTCTGTAATAGCCTTCATTGGTCTACATCATTGGCGTTCCACCGCTTTGTGTCATACCTGCAGCTCCGCTCAAATCTCCCGTCTTCTTAGCGGCGATTACGTCGTCTATTCTTAAAAGCATTATGGCTGCATCGCTGGACGAAGATATTGCTTGGCTCTTAATTCCAATTGGTTCTATTACTCCACGCTTCCACACATCCTCAACCTTTCCAGTGAATACGTTAATCCCGGCCCACCTTCTTCCTTTTCCATGGTTGGCCTTTAATTCAGTAATAATATCTATCGGATCCAAACCAGCATTTTCAGCCAAAGTTTCTGGAATGGATTCAAGCGCATCCGCAAAAGCCTGTACACCTAGTTGCTCTCTACCACCTAACGAAGTTGCGTACTTTCTAAGCATTCTAGACAAAGCCATTTCAATTGAACCTCCTCCAGCAACACAAGCACCGTCACTAATTGCGGCTGCCAAATCTCCTACAGCGTCCTTAAAGGCTCTTTCAACTTCAGCAACAACGTGCTCCGTTCCACCCCGGACAATTATTGAAACAGCTTTTGGGTTTTTACAGTTCTCAACGAACACCATTTTTTCCTCCCCAAGTTTACGCTCTTCGACTAACCCTGCGTTCCCAAGGTCGGACTTTGAAATGTCTTTTAAGTTTGAAATTATGCTTCCTGCCGTCGCTTTAGCAAGCTTCCCAATATCACTTTCTTTAACTCTACGGACCGCAAGAATGCCTTTTTTAGAGAAATAATGCTGGGCAGTCTCATCAATACCTTTTTGGCAGAAAACAACCTTTGCTCCTGTTTTTGCAATTTTATCAACCATTTCTTTGAGCATGTTTTCTTCCTGTTCTATGAAAGCTTGTAGTTGATTGGGACTTGTTATTTGAACTTTTGTATCTATCTCAGTCTCCTTGATTTCTAAACCAACATTCAAAAGTACTATCTTTGCGTTTTTGACTCTGGAAGGCATATTTGGGTGCACCCTATCTTTATCTATTACAATGCCAGAAATAAGCTGACTAGACTCCGAATCTGCTCCTTCTTTCTTCTCTATTTTGATATTATCAAGGTCTATTACTGTTTTCTTGCCACGCAGCTCCATTACACTCATTATGGCTTTCAGAGCTATATCGGCAAGCTTCTGCTTTGTATCATACTCTACGTTCTTTCCAGTCATGGCTGTAATTGCAACATTCTTCAAAACAGATTTGTTTGTTATTTTAACAGGTTCACTTAATTTTCTCAGAATTTCCTGAGACTTTTTAGCCGCAAGCTCGAAACCTTTGGCTATTACTGTTGGGTGTATATTCTTATCAAGCAAATCTTCAGCATTCTTTAGAAGTTCTCCAGCCAAAATTACAGCAGAAGTTGTTCCATCTCCAACCTCCAACTCTTGAACTTTCGCAACCTCAACTATAGTTTTTGCTGCAGGATGCTCCACATCAATTTCTTGGAGAATTGTGACTCCATCATTCGTGATTACAAGATTACCCATGGAATTTACAAGCATTTTATCCATTCCTTTTGGGCCCAAAGTGGTTCTAACTGTATCAGCAACCGCTCTAGCTGCAGCAATATTGGATTTTTGAACGGTCCTACCTGTATTTCTCACAGAGCCTTCAGGCAAAATAAAAACTGGTTGAATATTTCCGTTAGACATTAGCCTCACTTACTGAAAAAAACTTATAAGGGTTTTGAAGTGAAGACAACGGCAATCACAAATCTTATATTAATCAGCGGCCTTTACTGACTAATGGCTAAAAAAGATTATGAACTGGTCCCCATAAAGCCCATTAAGGATTTACAAGCAGAGATTAAAAAGCTACAAACTCAAATATCAAAAAAAGACTCTTCAAAAGAATCTGTGAAAGTCCTTAACTCAAATTTAGAGACTCAAAAAACCATTAAATCACTTCAAAATACGCTGAACAAAATCAGCGATAAAGTATCAGATCTATCGAGCTTCTTTGAAGGACTTGAAGAAGAGGAAGAGAATCCACACCCTGAAATGATTAAGCGGCTGGAAGTTCTTGAAAATCAAAATAAAGAACTGGCAGTTGAATTGAAGAGTATATCTGGAGAAATTCGCAGGTTGTCCTACTTCAAAGAGCGTCTGCCGCCGGGGCTTCCGGTAGTGTACAAGAGGTCATGAAATTCATGAGAGGGAACAAAGGCATAACGCCTATCATAGCTATAATCTTGCTTTTAATGATGACTGTAGCAGCAGCTGGAGCCTCATTTTATTGGCTTGTTAAAATTCAGGGAGAATTGCAGGGTGGAACTTCACAATTCCAAGAGCAAACATTTGAAAGAATGTCTTCCAGTGTGTCCTGGCAAGGTGGAGATTATAACAGAACCACTCATGTCCTTACAATAACTTTGCTAAATACAGGTACAACAGACATACCTATCGACAACACATCTACGGCCCCGAAAGCGCAACTAAGCTTACTGGATAAAGACCAAAGGGTTAAATGTACTACAGACTTTGTAACCTCCGTAAACTGTACCTCTGGTTGTGGTACAAAGTTGGAGCAGTCAGAGTTGCGTCTATTAAAATTAAACACTACAAATGGAGTTGGTACTGTTGGTGGCTGTAGCATATACGCCGAGCCAAACGACAGCCTATGGTTCGTCAGAATGTCATTTAGTGGCAAAGCCACAACGGCGGGAACATTTGAGAAGTAAATGAGAAGGAGTCTACGGGAGAAAAACAAGAAAGGCATCACGCCAGTTATAGCAGTTATACTTCTTCTAATGATGACTGTGGCAGCAGCAGGAGCTGCGTTCTTTTGGTTCATACGAATTCAAGGAGAACTGCAGGGTGGAACAGAAAGTTATACTGGAGGATTAGGAGAAAAGATATCATCTAAAATAGAAGTTCTTGTCGCGGACTACTCTGACACCAATCAGGTCGATATATATTTCAAAAATAATGGAAATGTAGGTGTTCCAGTGAAGAAAAGCGCGACCCATCCAACCACAACTTGGATACTCCAAGACAGCAAGCAGAATGTTATTTGTTCGCAATACTTTGGTACATCCAGTTCTGACGATACACATTGTACCGCCGGATGCAATGATGATCTAGAAATTGGGGAACTCCAGAAAGTTAGGTTATCTTTAAGCGGTGATTGTAGTATTAGTAGCTCTACAACATATCCAAATAGTACTTCTTTCTCGTTTGTTGTAGACTTTAGTGGACAGGCCGGAACGGGTGGACAGTTCGTCAAACAGTAGGCGTAGATAAAGTTATATTGAACAGAATATAATTGGTGTTATGAAAAAAGGGATAATTCCTATAATATCTATTATTTTAATTGTTATGATTACTATCGTAACCGCCAGCGCTTTCTTCTATTGGTTTTCAAACATACAAGATAAAGCACAAGAGAGGACTGCCACAAATCAAAAAGTAGCAGTTAATACTTTTTTAACACAAGCAGAGTCCATCGTAGATGCTTTCTACACTACAATAGAAGAGGCAGATGCTAATGCTTTTTCTGACTTTGAAGTTAACCTCTGCAATAATGGGGACAATACTATTGATTTAACTGCGAAGAAAGGTGTACATCTAAAAGAGAAAGGTACAGAAGATACTATATGCGCAGAGAGTAAATTTGATGGTGTGTGTATAGAAAACACCACTTATATTGTTGCTGGCTTGTCCTATAATGGCTCAACTGCTCAGACAGGTGTTCCAGCGGCAATTGTTTATTCAACAGACGGAATAACATGGAGCGAAGCTGGCGGACTAAACGTTACCGAGAATGTTATGGATCTTGCTTTATTTGCAGTCGGTGTTGAAGGTGAAAATCCAATAAATTTCTGGGCAATTTCTAATGGAACAAATGGCACAGACAACATCGGACGGCTTGCATGGGCCGAGCTACCATCAGACGAGTGGCAATTTGTGTATGTGGGGGACAGCGTTAATGGTCGACCGGGCTTTTCTTTAAGCAATCACTCGGGCGCGCACACACTTAATTTGGGAGTAGAAGTGAAGGCAGGTGGTGAAGAAGTATGGCGAGTTGAGCCAATTTTTACTGAAAATGCTGTTGTGAATATGACTCATGTGAGTACAGCTTCAGGAATACTAAATAATACTGTCACCGCTATTCTGAGTGGCAGCAAATACTTTGGGACAGGAGGGATAGGAGACAATGGAACTGCAATGGGAAAAATATGGTCTACTATTGAAGAACCCTCTGAAAATACCGTTCCTGGCAAGTATTTAAGGGTTAACGACTTTGCTCTGGATATTCTTAACGGCTTTGTTTATGCCGGTACAACTAATGACAGTTCCCTAGCTGGTTCGGTTTCTGATGTAATATTTGTGCTAGGAGGGGACACTGAGTGGACTTCTGCTGGGTTCAACAACACAGTAAATTCTACAGCAGATGTAAGAGTGCTTTTCTGGCACCACATGACTTCAACAGATCTTTATGTAGGATATAATCTACCACAAGGTTCACCTGAAAGCACCCCAACAACACATCTCGTCAAACTCACACCCCTCTCCCCACTGGGGGGAGGAGATATATGGATGCCTGTCCAAAATTGGACTAATAGGACAATTTACGACTTTGGTTTGGATGATAAAACAGGCTATTTCTACGCATCCATGGGAATGTCGAATGGCACGACCAATCGTTCAGAAATATGGCGTTCTGGACCATTGTTAGTGGATACTAATTGGAGCCTTGTGTATAGCAATACTGAACGTGGCGCTTCAACCGCCTTAATTGTTGGCTCTAAGTGCACAAAACAGAATATCAAATGTAGAGGTTGTAACACAACACTATCTCCGGGGGACTGTAGAGATTTGGCTCTTTCTTTAGAGGATAGTAATTGTGATTTAACTGAATTCTCTCCTGAAACGCAGTTCGAGCTGGATTTTACTGCTGGGAGATCTTACACACAAACTTTTAATTTCAAGAAGGAGCAAGACCCTGCGAATGTGACTTGGAGAGATGGTGTCTATAACAAATAGCGCTTGATTTTTATAATCTGAATTTCTTACTTTAGCATGTCTAAACGAGCACAAGTGAATGTTGTTGGATTTACTCTCGTAACTTTAATCATAATTATAGTAGTCTCAATATCTTTTATTTGGGGCCGTGACCTCATAGAAAAATCAACTAATGTAAATGAACTATCAAGGGTAGAAACTAGGATGGTCGAGCTACATACAGCGATAAAAGAAGTTGCGAACGAACGTTCGCAGAGAAGTGTAAGTTTCGAGATTAAAGATGGATGGCTTTTTACCCCAAATAATAACACAATAAGATTTGAGTCTTTTGCTGTCCTTCCCACCCCTCAAAGATTCAATAAAAATAGAGTGGTTGCAGGAAATTATAGTGAAAATGGGGCTTGCCTGAACGCGAGCACTTCTCTGGGCAGACTTGGATATGATGATCCGGGTTGTCTTATACAAAAAGGTGGCGCGATATTTGAGTTAGAGTATATCGTCCTAAATGATACAATATCAAACGAGTGCTTTGGTATTCTACTCGAGCCAAAGAATAACGTAGCGGCATCAAAAGGCAGCCACCGCGTTCTTTTAACTTTTAATAATACTATAAACAGTGCATCCTTAGCAAACTGCTCAAGTATATCATACTCTGTTGTAAACATTGAAATAGATTAATGAAAAAAGCTCAAGTTAGTGTTGTGTATCTAGGACTGTTAACCCTAATGAGTATATTCATACTCACAGCTGTTTTCATATGGTCCAATTCCTTAAAAGACGAAGCTGCTATAGAATTCAACGAACACCACGCAGAAGCTCTGCTAACTGGCCTTGAACAAAAGCTATTGAAATTAAAAAATGTGGCCGAACCTCCCAGTGGAATTAAGGCAAATACAACAAACATCACAGTTTCAGTTCCACAGAAAATAGGAGACGAAGAGTATTTTATTCGTGGAAAAAACCAGGATTTAGTACTTCAGATTTCAGGAAAAGGATTTAGTCAAGGCAGAAAAACAATCTTCAGAAAGAGAATGTATTGGTGGGATTCCGCTAATTTCTCAGGTGGATCCTTTTCAGGCAATGGAGAAATTATTTTTAATTATAATGGTAGCTCTGGAAATGTAATTCTTTCGTAAACAAAAAGTATAAAGGGAAACAGTGATTCTTCAGGATATGGGAGGTACAAATAGAAAACGCCTCATTTCTAAGATTGCTAGGGCAAAGTCCAAAAAGTCTGAAAAAGTTGGAAAGCCCATAAATATACAACCTCCTCAAGAACCACAAGAAGTCAAGGGAAGTGAAGTCAAAAGGGTTAAAATTCCAACAGAAGTTGCAGCAGTTAGTAAGAGCAAGGCAGATCGTATGGAAGCTTTACGAAAAGTTGATGAAACATATCCTTTGATTAGTACAGCAACGAAATTTGAAAAGAGACACTTGGCTTTTGCAAGAATTAAGTATAATCCAAAAATACATCAGCTTGAATATTTTATTGTTGAGCCGCAAATAAGTGAGTATGTCAAGAAAATAATTGAGCGTACAGTGGAAGAACTTCATGAAAAACTCGATATTGATTTCTCTCAGTTAAAAGCACGCTCCGAAGTATATGCTTATATAAACTCAAAGATTGATGATATTTGGGCCCAAATTGGTCTCAAGCTTTCTGCTGAAGACGCTGTCAACGCAAAATATTATATTTTTCGTGATACTGTAGGTCTAGATAGAATAGAATCTCTCATGCAAGATCCAAACATAGAAGATATTGGCTGTGACGGTGTTGGTCTCCCCATATTTGTCTTCCACAGGAACCCTCTTTATGGAGAAATAACAACAAACATAAAATATGGTAGTGAAAATAATCTTGATGCTTTTGTAATGAAACTAGCTCAAAAGTGTGGACGGACCGTTTCTGTCGCTTCTCCATTAATGGATGGAACTTTAGCCGATGGGAGCAGGGTACAAATAACTTATGGGACAGATATAGCTAGAAAAGGTTCAAACTTTACAATCAGGAAGTTCTTTAGAGTGCCCTTAACTCCAATTGACTTAATGAATTTTGGCACAATAGACGCTGCTGGTCTGGCTTATCTTTGGATAGCAATTGAAAAGGAGCTCTCTTTGCTTATTTCTGGAACAACCGCAACCGGAAAAACAACAATGCTTAACGCCATATCTCTATTTATTCCTGCTACTTCTAAAATAGTCTCAATAGAAGATACTGCAGAACTACAATTAACACACATAAACTGGGTACCACAAATTACACGGGCAGGTCTTGGTGGAGAAGAACAGGGGGAAATAGATATGTACACCTTACTCAAGTCTGCCTTAAGACAAAGACCAGATTATTTGATTGTCGGAGAAGTTAGGGGGAAGGAAGCAAGTGTTCTTTTCCAAGCGATGGCTACAGGACATCCAAGCCTCGCCACACTGCACGCAGATAGTGTAGAAACGGTTATCCACCGTCTAACAACAAGGCCTATTGATTTGCCTGTCGCTTTACTCGAAAATTTAGACATTATTGTGTTCCTTGACAAAGTTAAGAAAGAAGGGAAGTTTACTAGAAAAGTTGGGAAGATAATTGAAATAGAAGGTTTCGACATTAAAAATGACCAGCTGCTCAGAAACAACGTTTTTACATGGAGTCCATCTGAAAACAAGTTTGGAAGTGGACACAGTAGCATGCTCAGCAAGCTGGCTGAAAAATTAGGATGGTCTGATGGAGAGATTCAAGAGGAGTTAAGTAGAAGAGCAAGCATTCTAAATTGGATGAAAGACAAAGGTATTTACAAGTTTGAAGATGTTTCAAAAGTGGTTCAAATGTATTATGCGGACCCAACTCAACTTGAAAATATGATGGGGAGATAATAGAAGTGGTCGATTTTTACAAGCCGTCGCTGAAGCTTTTCAAAAGAACTGTTAATAGGTACCACTATGTTTTTGCTCCTCTCCAGCAAAAGTTGAAAATTGCGAAGATAAAAGTTCCCCTTGAAAGTTACGCCTCAGTTATTTTATCTTCGGGAGTAGCAGTCCTCTTACTGTCTTTTGTTTTCCTTTTAATTATAGGTAGTATCATCTTCAGTTTCAGTCCCGTCACAGTCCTTACTTTTTTTATGTTATCTTTATTCTTTGGCGTACTGACATCTGCATTCATGTACTTGTACCCGGGGTTTGTAATAAGTGAGAGGGGGACCAAAATAGAGAACTCACTAGCATTTGTTTCAATTTATATGAGTACAGTTTCCAGCTCGGGCCTACCACCACAGAACATGTTCAAAATGCTTAGTAAGTTCAAAGAATATGGGGCTGTTTCTCAAGAAGCACAGAAAATTAACAATGATATAGAAGGCCTGGGTCTTGACCTGCCTGCAGCACTTGACCGCGCAATCAAAAGATCTCCGTCCACAGGATGGAGCGAGCTTCTCTCAGGTCTTAAGAATTCAATTACTGTAGGTGGAAAAGTAAGCAAATATTTGAAAGCAAAAGCTGAAGGATTCGTCCAAGATTACAAAAGAAAGTTAGACGAATTCAGCAAATTATTGACCTTGCTCATGCACCTCTATATAACAATAATAATTGTTGGAACGGTCTTCTTCGTTGTTGTATCCTCTCTAATGGCCACAGTTGGAGGAGTATCTGTAGGTATAATTAGAGTATTACATTACGCAATAATCTTTGGAGGTTTACCTCTTTTGACGGCAGCATTTATTATGGTAATTAAGAGCGCATCACCATGGGCAGATTAAAGGAGACTCTGTTAAAAATTAAAGTAAAAAAGCCTAGTTCTAAAGATATAAAATCTACACTAACAAAAGGTCTCCATGGATACAAACAAAAAAAGCTTCTGATACTCCTCGCAAGCTTGCCAATTCCAGTAGTGATTGGCCTGGTAACTTTCTACGTGGGAGCAAAAAGCTCTACTGTTGTTGCTTTCACTTCTCTTGGATTTATTGGAGTGGTCTTGCCATACATTGCATACGAAGCTTGGGAATTCAAAACCATCAAAAAAGCTGAGGACAGTTTTCCAAATTTCCTGCGAGACATTTCACAAGCAACTTCTGCAGGAATGACCTTGCCTCAAGCAATTAAAACATCTTCAAAAATCGATTATGGAGATTTAAACCCTTACGTCAAGAAATTAAACATATGGCTTTCTTGGGGCATGCCTTTTCCAAAAGCTTGGAAGCGCTTTACAAAATCTCTTGAGAGAAGTGTACTGATTAAAAGAATTAATGCAATAGTTCTGGAGGCATTCCACTCTGGAGGAAATTTGAAAGCCACTTTAGAGTCTCTTGCTGATGATGTAAGCCTTCTAAAACAGATGGAAGCAGAGCGCAAATCCATCATGAAACAGCAGATTATGATTATGTACATAGTATTTTTTATCTTCGTCGGTGTCGTCATTTCACTTTACAAAATCTTATCACCAATATTATACATACAACAAATTGGTCTTTTCAGTGGTGTCTCTCTAAAAGCCGGAGTAGTAGATCAGTTGTCGATAGACTACTTTAAGAATCTGTTTTTCTTGATGGCGTTAGTAGAAGGGATCTCAGCCGGTTTAATTGCGGGACAAATTGCTGAGGAGAGGATAGTAGCCGGATTCAAGCACATTTTGATAATGGTTTCAGTAAGTGTATTCTTATTTTTCATGTTTGTATTCCCAACAGTATTCAATATGGAGGTTTCAAGCTACCCTCCAACTGTTGCTCCAAATGGAAAGGTGACCTTAGTTGGGCAAGTATTCTACGAGTCCTCTCCAGCAGCAAGTGCTACCATCACTATAATAGACTCAGAAGGAGTTCCTTCGGTCCTGTTCAGCGACAATGTTGGTGAATTCAAGAAGACAATAGAAGCGCCAGCTACGACTGGCGCATATGATATAAAAATAACTGCGGAGTATAAAGGTGAAACTCAAATTGCAGTTAGGTCTTTCGATGTTGTATAACACTCTATGCTCTCCAAGAAAGGATACTTGACAGCGGAATTTGTAGTTGTAGTGTTGGTGTTCATGATAATTCTTGTTGGATTTGTAGCAAGCTTCAATACTTTAATTCCTTCTGAAGTTGAAAAGATACGGTCCCAAACTGCTTGTTTAGAAGCAGACCTTCTGTCTAACACTTTACTGAATTTTCCGGGTGAAAACACAAGTTGGCATTTAGCAGGTGGAGCTGGTGATTTGACTAAGCTAGGACTGTCAACTAGCAGTTTTGGGGAATTGAATTACAGTAAATGGGTTGCGGCTCAAAATTACACTTTTGTAAATGTCATCAACAAAACCGGTTTGAACAGGAG
>CAYFNR010000012.1:0-10784 GCA_964344605.1 Candidatus Woesearchaeota archaeon
CGGCTCAAAATTACACTTTTGTAAATGTCATCAACAAAACCGGTTTGAACAGGAGCTTTTTGGTGAAATATTCAACATATGTTTTCCAACCACCTACAACTTACAAATCATCAGTAGACGACAATCCAGGACCCCAAGAACACATTGAAATTTATTTTGAAAACGCATCCAATATTGGAGTATATGGAAAGAATGCTGACGGCAACAGAACGGTGACAGCTAATATAGAACTCTTCTTCCCACGCGCAAATATTTCAGAGACAAATACATCTTTTGTTGGCTCAACCATGGACGCTACTGACAATACAAAGATAACAAATGTGTCTGAGGGTGGAAGCGTTGAGATAACCTTCAAAATGTCAAATGATTCTGACCAAGTAAAGTTTAATCTCAGCAGCTCACCAGAATTGGTTTTCATAAAAAGGCTCGACTTCAATGTAGACACCGCAGCCTTTTCCAGAGACTATCCGGTGTATCTCAACAAAGGTGGTATCTCACCAACTACTCCCTGCAATCCAAAAAAGTGTCCTGAGAATGGTACTTTGTTAAAAGATAGTTTTGGTTCCTCTGGGTTTGTGGATCCAGATAGGAATTACTGTGAGATTAAGAGAAAGGTTGTTATGGTAAATGAAAGTCATAAATTAGGAGTTGATATATCAATACTAGCTGAGAGATGAAAAAAATAATTAACAAC
Source organism: Candidatus Woesearchaeota archaeon (assembly GCA_964344605.1). GTDB lineage: Archaea > Nanobdellota > Nanobdellia > UBA10117 > ARS21 > CAYFNR01. The sequence goes on from CAYFNR010000012.1 coordinate 695, forward strand.
AAAAAAGGTTTCATATATTTTGTAGAGATAGCCCTGGCTGTTCTGATATTACTTTACATATTCGCAGGATTTATAGAATCAGAACAAAAGGTGTTTGAATACAAACAACTTGACAATCTCCGCGCACAAGGATGGGGCTCATTGGATGTCCTGCATGAGATGGGCGTGTTGGATGGTGATGTAAAAGCAGGTAATTGGAGTTTGATTAGAACCTACGTCAACAACAGTTTTGTTAATACGGTCGCATATGATTTGGAGTTGTACAATAATTCACTGTGTCATGCTATTGACAACAAAAGTGTAATAGCGTCCGGTGTAAGCAACTGTGGCTATATCAACGCAACAACAGAAAAAAGTATAGTAAGTACATATTACACACTCCAAGACAATTATAGCACAAGTTCGATCAAGATATATCTATGGAGTAAATTATGAAAATCTGGAGAGGTAAGAAAGGACAATTTTTTATAGCGGCTTTAGTCATACTGTCTTTTTCTCTATTCTTGATCTTTTCTTACATCCAAACGACAAGCTCTGAAGAAGTCAGAGCCTTCCAACGAACTTCTTCACAAGATCTTGTAAATGTTTTAAACGTGATTGAAGAACAAAACGAAAAGAACGCTATCGACTGGTACGACGCCAATTGGCCTTACAGAAAGAAATACACTGGGGGTGGACAGTCTTGTACAGCTGGAGCACAGTGGGACCCAAAGACCTTCAACTTCGACCCAAACGGACACAACGTCTCAACGAACTGTTCCAAGGAATTAGTTGCCGCAATCCAAAGCGCACCTACTACTTCAATTCGGCTAAATGTTAGCAGCAACTCGGCAGCATGTACTACTGTAAATGTAAATTGCAGTGATGCACAATCTGCTTTCTTTTATGTCTACTATGGGAATCCCGATGCAGTCGAAAATAACAAACCAGAAACAGGTACAGCACAATCTCCGGCAGTTTTTGAGGAGCAAGCATGGGTAAACTGTACACAGATTGAGAGCAACTATCGAACAGTAGGTTACAGTGCGAACTGTAATGCAACTAAGAAGAGTGGACAAACAGCGACTTACAGTTTAGGCTTCTATTCACAAAATTTGAAGTTTTATGGGAATGTAAGTTGAACACTAATCAAGTCTCCGTAAATTAAGTCCACCTTTACCCTCTAAAGATTTCATTTCCAGAAAGTCTATTTTTTCAGACGAAACAATTAGTCTATTTGGACTTTGGGACATCCAAAGGTCGAAGTAATCCACGTCTTCTTTTTCACCATATTGATTGTGGACATAGATATTTTTGTTGCGGACTAAGACAAAGTTAAGGGATTTTATATACTGAGTATTTTCGTTAAGTTCTATTATTCCAGACTGGACTCCTTTCTCTCGCAGAAGGTTAAAAATCTTCTGTGCCCCTATCTTTCCTTCAGTCTTAAGACCAACCCCTTGTAGATATCCGTTAAAAGCAAAAAGGAAGTCCTTATCTCCAAAAGGTTGATTGTAGTCAATGTCTCCAATAGTCTTCTCACCATAAGCTGAGCGGGCGTGGACTAAAACAAAAGTTGTGTACGGAACTTTTTGTATTATGTTGGAAGAAGACCAGATGGGATTCAAGCTCTTTTCAATCTGAGGCTCTCCATTTTTATCTAAGTAAGCTATGCCAAATCCGTCACCTTGGTACTCCTTACTGGCGCGGCACTTTAGAGCGAAGTTCTCTATATATTGGCGGACGTCGTCTGGCTCTTTTAAATTGACAAGCAATATCCTACACATCAGCAAAGACTTCCTTTAATTTTTCTATCGCTAAATCAGCTTCTTCTTTTGTGAAAGTAAGTGGAGGGAGCATTCTAAAGACTGTTGTTCCGGTAGGGATTGCTAAGAGCCCTAGTCCTGTTGCCCTCTTAATGTAAGGATGAACTTTTTCTCTCAAATCAATGCCAAGCATTAACCCAAGACCAGTAAAGCCTCGGACTTTCTCGTTCTTGTCAAATTCTTCTTGAAGTCTTTGTCGGAAGTACCGAGCAACCTCTGAAGATTTCTTGATAAGGTCTTGCTCCCAAACTGTTTGCAAAGTTGCAATTGCTGCTGCGGAGGCAAGAGGGTTACCGCCAAATGTACTACCGTGTCCAAGCATCCCAAAAGAATTAGTCATATCTTCTGATGCAATCATAGCTCCAACCGGAAAACCATTACCAAGGGATTTAGATATGCAAAGTACGTCTGGAACGACCCCAAAATGTTCAAAAGCAAAATACTTTCCAGTTCTAAGAAAAGTCTGTATCTCATCAAAGATCAAAAGAATGTTATTTTCAGTGCAGATTTGCCTAACTTGTTCCAAATAAGATTGGTCTGCCACCGACAGACCGCCTTCACCTTGAATTGGCTCCAAAATAACAGCCGCTACTTCGTCATCTATATTTGCTCTCAAGTCTCCGATGTCGTTGAATCTTACATGAGCTGTATCAAAAAAGGGTTCGAACCCTTCCCTGTATTTGGGCTTCCAAGTAAGTGAGAGAGCGCCAAGCGTCCGTCCATGGAAACCTTTCTTCATTGCAATGATCTTACTTTTTTTGGTGTGCTTCCGAGCTAGCTTAATCGCTGCCTCTACAGCTTCTGTTCCTGAGTTGCATAAGAATACTGAGTTTAGTTTGGGTGGGAGGATCTCTCCAAGTTTCTGAACAAGCTTATCTCGGGTTGGATTTTCCAAAGTTGACATGCAAACTACAATCTCATCCATCTGCTGCTGCACTAATTTATTCCAGAGCTCAGGTTTGTGGCCGAGTATTCCTGCACCATGACCTTGCAGGCAGTCTAAGTACTTACCTCCATTCGAGTCGAAGACAAAACTGCCTTCCCCCCGGATAATCTCAATACTTCTTTGGGGGTAGACGTCTGCAAGTTTCATTTTATTTTAGTTCCTCCTCCAAAGTTTTCAATGCCACATATTAAGAACTCTGAGTTGGATTCTTTGGCTGCGAATAGTTTGCGTTTCATTCCACCAGTACTACTGCCAGAGCCGACTCTCTGAATCCACTGTTCTACTTCAGATCTTGGTATTTCCGGAACTACAGCATCTTTTTGGTCCAGGACGCCCGGAACATCTGTTACAGAAATCACTCTCTTAGCCCTAAGTTTATTTGCTAGGAAAGCCGCCAAGCGGTCGCCGTCCACATTTAGAGGCTCTCGGTCAAAACTCATCGCCAGCGGTGCGATAACAGGGATATAACCATCAGAAAGTAAAGAATTAAGCAAGTCGGTGTTGGCAGCCCTAAGCATGCCTGTGTAGTCGCCTTCCACTTCCTTTTCTTCCCCGCCTTCAAGAATTCTAATCTTACTCTTTCTTCGGGCCTTTACTAAATCACCATCTAAACCAGTTAAGCCCACTGCGCGAATTCCATGTTTTGAAAGTTCGGCTACTACTTGCTTATTCGCTTGACATACAGCCATCAAAAAGACTTCTATTGTCTCCTCGTCAGTGTATCTGCTTCGCATACCTGAAGGATGCGTAACCCAACGCTGTAAGACTCCGAGCTGCTCAGACAAAATATTTGTCACTTTCCCAGCTCCACCATGGACAAGAATTACTTGATTATTTCCCATTAATCTTTGGAGTTTTGGGATTAGATCGGATATCTTATCAACTACACTCCCACCTATTTTAATTATAATCATATTGGATAAATCGGAGCAAAGTCCAACCCCTCCTTCTCATCTAAACCAAACATAATATTCATACACTGAACCGCCTGTCCAGATGCACCTTTAACTTCATTATCCACTGCTCCAAGCAGAAGTGTTCTATTTTTGTCTGCGACAAACCCAACTTCTGCCAAGTTTGAGCCCAATATATTCTTAGGGTCAGGCAAGCGGTAATTTCCGGCCTTCTTAGCAACAACTCTGACGAAAGGTTCATCTTGATAGAAATCTCTGTATATTTTTCTAAGTTCCCTCTCATCAATCTCAAACATAACATGGACAGTTGAAAGAACTCCACGGACCATATTTACCGCTGTAGCTGTCATGAATATATCTTGGTTACCAATCTCTTGTACAATCTCAGCCATGTGCCTGTGCCTCTTTGGTGCATACGTTCTAACGACTCCCGTTCTTTCAGAATGGTGTGCCGAAAGCATCGGCGGATTTCTCCCAGATGCTGTTGAGCCTATCTTAATGTCAACAATTGTCTTTCCAAGCTTCTGTTTCGCCAAAGGAGCGAGTGCCAGTATCGTTGCCGTAGCTGTGCATCCCGGGCTCGCAACATATTTCGACTTCTTGATTTCGTCGCGGTGCAGCTCAGGCAAGCCGTAAACAAACTCCTCCAAAATCTCAGGACAGGAATGCTCGCCGTAGAACTCACCATAAAGCTCCTTGTTCAGGCGAAAGTCTGCTCCAAGATCAATTATCTTGGCACCAGTCTCAACCAGCTGAGGCATCAGTTTCATGCTAGCCCCATGAGGTAAGCAGGTAAAGAAAATGTCTGGTTTTACTTCGATAGCTTGCTCAAAGCTAGTAAAGTTTAATCTAAGCACGTCCCGCAGATTTGGGTGAATGGAACCAATGTCCTTACCTTCGTACTTACGCGAAGTTATTGCAACTATTTCAGATTTTGAGTGTGAGTACAACAGTCTAAGTAATTCTCCTCCAGTATATCCAGATGCTCCAATAATCGCGACTTTAATTTTTTTCATTGGCTACCTCCAAAACATAGTCAACAATTTTCTCAGGGATATTTACTCCAGTCGTATCAATGCTGTTCCGAAATTCCATTGTGTGATTGACTTCTATCACTTGTAGTCCATTTGAAGTTTCAACTAAATCAACTGCTACGACCTTCCCCCCGACAGCTTTAGCGGATCTCCTACATATCTTATCTATTTCTTCAGTAACTGGACAATTGCTTGCTTTGCCCCCAAGAGCGGTGTTTGTGATCCAGTGTTTTGAGGTCCGATAAATTGCGCAGATTGTTTTCCCGTTAACAACAAAGGCCCGGATATCTTTACCAGCCTTCTCAAGATATTCTTGAACGTAAAATATTGAGTGTTGATAGTTTCCCAAAGTTGATTTATGTTCTAACACGGCCTCGGCTGCATCTCTATCATTTATCTTCGCTAGCAAGCGGCCCCAAGAACCGACCGTTGGTTTGATGACACAAGGGTAACCAACCTGTTCTATCGCTTCCAAAGCCGACTCTTTGGAGAATGCTATCAATGTTTTGGGTGTTGGAATACCTGCATTTGCCAAGGCAAGATTAGTCAGGAACTTGTCCCCGCAGAGGTTGACAACGTGATAGGGGTTTATTGTTCTTATTCCGTAGCTATTCAGAATTTTTGTACAATGCAGCGATTGTGAGAGAGAAACTGAACGATCTAAGACCAGGTCAAAACCTAAGTTAGGCTTTTCAGATAAATCAAAAACAAGTGTCCTGGGGTCTAGACGAACTATCTCAACCTTACGCTGCTCAAACTCTTCTAATATGAGTTTCTCTTCAGCCCTAACCCTGGAACATAAAAATCCTATTCTCATTTGATATCTCACTGTCACTTAATGTAGACCCACTGTCATCTATGTGTAAAAATTCTTGAAAGAATTACTTACTCTCCCCAGTCTTCTTCAGTGCTCGGAGCAACATCTAGCCTTATACCACCATTGGCCACCTGTAGAATTTCAAGTTGTACTCCACAATCTCCACATTCTACTACTTCGCCTTCTCTTGGGCTATCCATGCTCACTTGGAAGTCACATTCAGGACATTTGCCGTTTGCCATTCAACCCATACATTCATAAGCTTTTTAAACATTATGTCCCAAATATAACAATAATGGAAGAAACTACACCAAAACAGACAAATGTACAATTTGAAGTCAGGACTCTCTTAGAAAACAAACCATTCGTCCGTGACTTGCTAGCTGAAGGCATTGTTAATTACTCTGCTCTTGCCAGAAAACTGAGGTTTGAAATTCCTGGGGCGACTTTAGATTCAATAGTTATGGCTATTCGCAGATATTCTGAAAAGTTGGAAGAGCCAGGATTTCTAGAAAAGTTCCCAAAGGGAGTATCTAAGTTCGAAGTCCGAGTTAAAAATAATGTAGTTGAGGTAACTTTAGAACAGAGCCCTGAGGTCTACGAAAAATTAATTGAGGCCCAAGAAAAGATTAACTGGGTAGCTGGTGAGTCAATGAATATTGTGCAATCAACAGGTGAAATCGCAGTTGCGATAGACGAAAATATATATCACTTACTTGACGACCTCAAGTACAAAAAAATACATGAAGAAAAAGGGCTTTCTAGGATAACAGTCACAACTCCAAAAGAGTTCATTGACATACCTGGCATGATATATTATTTTACCGGCGTCTTGGCGAGGAATGGAGTAAACTTAATTGATTGCACTTCAACATTTACACGTATGATTTTCCTTGTGCGTGAAAAAGACGCGAGTCAGGCATTTGAGTTGCTAAATAAGGCCATAAAACCCACTAAGAGGTGACTTTCCTCACAAAAACAATAAAACCTGTGTGAGGTAAGATTTTTTTCTTCCTTCTAATTTTGGTATCTTTTTGCTCGTAGCCATACTCACGGACCTCCACAATATTTTCAATTTGCATCTTCTGTTTTTTAGCGAAGTTTGCGAATTCTTCAGCCTGACTGATGTGCGGAACATAGGCAACACAGTAACCCCCAACTTTCAATGCTTTAGATATATTTGGAACTTTTGTTGGCGTAAGAAGGTCTAGGGTTATAAGGTCGAGGCCACGCTCTTTAACTCCTTTTGTTACATCTTCAAGTTTGAGCTTAATATTTTTCAGTCCAAGTGATTTTATATTTTCTTTTGCAAGTTTGTGGTGATCCTTACGTATCTCATAAGAAACTACCTTTCCAGTTGGAGCTACAAAATGCGCTAGGAAAGCTGCGAGCCATCCACTCCCAGTGCCTGCATCAACAACTTTCGCACCAGTGGAAAGGCCCGTATGTGCAATTATAGTCGCTGCGTCTTTTGGAAGAATAACTTGTGGCCCACGCTTTAGTTTATACAAACGATCTAAAAACCCAGGTGTCAATACACTATACTCAGATCCTATGTGTGTCTTTATTGATTTGCCAAACTTTGAATTAACTAATTTTCCAAGATCAAGTTGACCATCTTTCATAGAAATAACCTCTTCTTTAACTTTAACAATATATTTGTGACCATCTTCCGACACCAGCAGCACGTCATCACCTTTTTTAATTTTCATCTAGCATATCTCAAAAAGTTAATAATTATCATAAGAACAATCAATCCCGTCAGTACCCAAAGCATCGTCGGAGAGTTTGCGAATCCAAATGGGAAGGGGCCAACAAAACCCCCAAACGCAAACTTTGTATTTTTTGCACCGGATTCTAAAAATGTGCTTATTATCACCAATATTACTCCAGCAAAGATTAAAAGAAACCCTAAAGCAGGTAGGTATTCTTTCATAATTAACTAATATTAGGACAAGATTTAAAACTTTGCTTGGTTATGAAACCAGATGCTTAAAGTATTAAAACTAATGTACAGGAAAAAGTACAAATTTTTATTGGTCATCCCTGTGGCTGTTCTGCTACTTTCAGCCGGAATTTTATTCACGAACAATTTGAAGACTGGGGAGTTCATAGACAAAGATGTCAGTCTGAAGGGTGGGACTTTGATTACAGTCGAAACCACACAAGATCTTGACGTTAAAGCCGTCGAAGAAAGTATAGCAGGAGCTTTAGATGCAAGTGTAAAAGTCAAGGAAATCAAGAGCGTCGCAAGCGGTGGACGTATAGGCTACACTTTCGAAGTTGATCAAAGTGGTAACGCAGACAATATAAAAAATGAAATTTCTTCTGCCGGAGTCCAATTGACTGGAGGAAAATACACTATTGAAGAAATGAGTTCTGCCCTTAGCTCAACCTTCTGGAGTTCTACACTAAGAGCCTTAGCATTAGCTTTTATTTTCATGGCAACCGTAGTATTTTTGTATTTCCGAAAATTATTGCCTTCCCTTGCTATTATTTTGGCTGCAGTTTCTAATCTAGTTGGAGTACTAGCTTTAATGAACATTTTTGGGATAAAGCTTTCGACTGCAGGTGTTGCAGCACTTCTTATGCTTCTTGGATACTCTGTGGACACGAACATACTGCTATCTACAAGACTACTAAAAAGAAAAGATCTAAGTCAAATAGATAGACTCTACAGCGCTCTCAAAACTGGACTAACTATGGCAGCCACCACAATCACTGCGCTTGCTGTCGTTTGGGTACTTTCCCCAGCAAGCGTCTTGAGGCAAATTGCGCTGATTCTTATTTTTGGTCTTATATTGGACATGCTAAATACGTGGGTACAAAATGCTGGCTTGCTGCGGTGGTATATGGAGGGCAAAGGATGAGGAAAGAACAGCTAATAGAAATATTCAAGGCGGGACGTGTATGGTTGCTCATGATTTTTATCTTACTGGCAGTTGTTGCAATACAACCAAAGCCATTTGCTGAAGGAGCTTACATAACTGGAGTTGATGAAAACAGCAGCGCTGCTATCAATGGTATATCTACAGAAGAGCTGTTGTTTAATATTGATGGTGAAAGACTAGATAATGCAGAAGATTTCACCAGAGTACTTGCAACTAAATCTGTTGGAGACATACTTTCAATCCAAACCGAAAGTGGAGAATATTCTGTAGTAGTTAGTGATCTTGACAATGAAAATTATATTGGTTTAAGTGTGGGAGAACAACCAACTTCAAACATAAGAAAAGGTTTGGATTTGATTGGTGGAGCAAGAGTTATACTAAAACCTGTAAATGAAATTTCCGAACAGCAAATGAGTGATGCTGTTGACATAATCAGACAGAGGCTTAATGTCTTTGGTGTTAGCGATATAGTAATAAGACCCACAAAAGATCTGCAAGGGAATGATTACATTATCGTAGAACTAGCCGGTGCCAGTAGAGAAGAAGCGACAGAACTTGTTTCTCAGCAAGGAAAATTCGAGGCAAAAATTGGAGAAGAAGTTGTTTTTGTTGGTGGCACAGATATTACTTATGTTTGCCGTTCAGCAGATTGTGCTGGAATTGATATCCAACGTGGTTGCGGCCAAGTACAAGATGGCTGGGCCTGTTCCTTCCAATTTAGAATAGATATAACTCCTGAAGCTGCGAAAAGACATGCTGAAGTAACAAAAGATATTCCAATTGTTAATGTAAATAGTGGAAGATACTTAGAAGAAAAATTAGATTTGTATTTAGATGATAATTTAGTCGACAGCTTATATGTCTCCGAAGGTCTAAAAGGCATAGAAACAACCTCAATAACAATTCAAGGACCCGGATCTGGGGCAACAAAAGAGGAAGCCACCCAAAGTGCCTTGGACAACATGAAAGGTATGCAGACAATTCTGATAACTGGGTCTTTACCAGTAAAACTTGAAGTCGTTAAAATGGATTTGGTTTCCCCAACACTTGGAGAAACGTTCTTAAGTTCAGCTCTTCTTGCTCTTCTTGCCGCGCTCGTCGCCGTTGGAGCAGTAGTTTTTATTAGATACAGAAAGCTCCAGTTAGCTATTCCAATTTTGATAACTGGGTTAAGTGAAGTTTTGATTATTTTAGGCTTTGCTGCTCTCATAAGGTGGAATTTGGATTTAGCTGCAATTGCAGGGATCTTGGCCGCCGTTGGAACAGGAGTAGATGATCAGATTGTTATCACTGACGAAGCTATCCGTGGTAGCCACTTAGCGAGGAATTGGAAAGAGAGAATGAAAAACGCCTTCTTCATCATATTTGCAGCATACTTTACTACGTTGGTGGCCATGCTTCCATTGTGGTGGATGGGTGCAGGTCTGATCAAAGGATTTGCACTTACTACAATAGCTGGAGTAACAATTGGAGTTCTAGTAACAAGACCGGCTTATGCAAAAATTGTTGAGATTCTGTTAAAAGATTAATTATTTATACAATCTTAGTATTTCCTCTTTATGGTTATTGAGTCCCTAATACCTGCGCCACGTGCAGAGAGACAGCCCTTTACAATGCTTCCCTTGGCTTTCCTTTATGCAACGATTGCAATTTTCGTTGGACTTTGGATTTTCCCCAATTATG
>CAYFNR010000013.1:0-10315 GCA_964344605.1 Candidatus Woesearchaeota archaeon
GTTCTATATCTTCTAATTTGTAAATATGTTGTTTGTTTGTTTCAAGTAATGTCTTAAAATTATCATATTTTGATGCCACTGACTGAGATAATCCATTGAAGAACGGAGGTTCATGACTTCCTGGGATACATAATGTCGGAATATTAAGTTCAGCAATTTTTACAAGTGTGTGGAAATTCGTCTTTAACAAATCTTCCATACTGCCAATATCATATGGTGAATAATCACCCGTCATAACTAAGGTATCAATATTATCTTTCTCATTTGATAACTCTGTGATAACGCTTTCTAGATTAGGTAGATGTCCGTGGATATCACTTAATACTGTAATATTCTTTGCTGTTTCCATAATTTTGAATAATTTAATTACCTTAAAACTGCTTCTATTTGTTGTGCTTACGCTTTGCGCTTGAAGCTCTTCCTCGAATAGACTTTGGAGCAAGTTTTGAAAGATTTACTCCTTTCATGAAACCAAATCGTCTTTTGGCTTGCCAAGAATATCTACGAATTTTCTTTGTTGCTCCGAATCCACAACTTGCACACTCGCTAAGTCTAGCATGATATGCATGTCTGCCACATCTTCGACATCTTATGTGTGACTTCTTTCCCGTTCGCTTCCCTTTTGAAGGTGTCCCTTTTACCATGACATAATCTATTGGAAGTCAGTTTAAAAAGCTTGCTTATTCTGTGCATTGTTAAGTAAGCGGGAGTTATTACTCACAAAATTATAATATTGAGAACTAATCTTTGAACTCATAATAGATCGGCTAAATTTTTTATGTCCTTATTTGCTACGTGAGTGTAAATTTGAGTCGTTTTCAAATCTTTATGTCCTAATAATTGTTGGATGTATCTTATATCTGCTCCAGATTCAAGTAGATGCGTAGCAAAACTATGTCTCAAAGTATGAGGCGTTACATTCTTTTTTATCCCAACTTTTTTAGAAGCATTTTTTACAATTTGTTGGATTGTTCTTTGGTTATATTTCCCTTCTCTTTGAGAGAGAAATATCCAACCCCTTTCCTTTATTCCAACGTTTTCAAGGGCTTCAATTAATTGTTTATGTAAAAAAACCCTTCTTTCTCTGTCTCCTTTTGCCGTTTTAAGATGAATGATTTTTCTATCAAAATCTAAATCCTTCCATTTAACATTTCTTACTTCGTCCAATCGAAGACCTGCATAGTATAAGAACATTATCATAAGTCTATGTTTCAAGTTTGTTGTAATTTTTATCATTTTATGGACTTCTTCCCTGCTTAGAACAATTGGTAGTTTTGATGATTTTCTAGCAAGAGGAATTTTTTCTTTAAAATCCTTACCTAACACATTCTCGTGAAAAAATTTCAGCGCAAAATAAGCAGATCTCATAGTTGATTTACTTTTTGTCGTATATGACAATAAGAATTCTCTTGGAGTTTTGTTTGATGCAAGAAATTCTTTGACAATTGAAATATATGATTTTCCTGTCTGAAAAGAGTATCTTCGAAGTTTTATTTCCTCAATAAGTTTACCGATTAATTTATAATCATCTTTACTTTTCATACAACTATAGAATTAGCCAATGTATAAATAACTTCGCTTTTTGCACCCTATTATGCTATTAAACGAATATTTATCTCGCTTAATAGTTGTTATGTGCAATCCGCCTTCGCCCGCCTTTAGCGGAAAACTTTTAAATCATTTATAATTTAACTAAGTATTATGAAAAAGTTTGATAAAAAATTCGCAATTATTATTGGAGTTATCCTAGTAGCTATCGTTATAGGGATATTCTCGCAACAAGATAAAACCACCTCTCAAACTTCTGACGAAAGTGCCATACATTCTCCTTATGCAGGACAAGAAGCAAGAGGTATAAAAGCACTTTCTCAAGATGATATTGAGGGACTACTTGCTGGGGCTGGAACTCCGTTTGGAGGCATGGCAAAACCTGCCGAACTAAATGGCTATCCTGGTCCTCGTCATGTTTTGGATGCGTATGATGCAGGCGAATTTCAACTGACAAATGAACAACATAAACAAATTGAAGCACTTTATGAAGAAATGCGTTCTGAAGCCATTGAGCTTGGCGAAAAAATTATAGATATTGAAAAAGGAATTGATGACGCATTTACAGGTAAAACAATCACAAACGCATTTCTTCAAGAGAAAGTTAAAGAAAGTGCTGATTTATATGGTCAGTTGAGAGTTGTTCATTTGAAATATCACTTATCTATGGTTGAAATTCTTACGTCCCAGCAAGTAGAGCAATATAATGAATTGAGAGGATATACCTCTGGCAATCCATGCGAGAATATCCCTGAGGGACACGATCCAGAAATGTGGAAGTTGCATAATAATTGCGAATAGGACGGCGAGCTACGGCGGACTTTCTCCCTTCGGTCGAACCACGCTGCGCTCTCCTCCTTTCAGTCGTCGGGGCACATAACAAGGGATATACGGTTCAGCCCTCGGCTCGGGCTTCACCCAAATTTTGCTCCGTTTCACTCCGCAAAACTTCGTATATCCCTAACGTTATACGCAATATTACTCAGAGCCCATATCAAAAAATTTATAGATGTAACAATTAAAGTAATATATTATGGTTACACAACTACAAAAAAAGAACGTATTATTAATGATTCTTCTCACAATCATTACATATGGAATTTATATTCCAGTTTGGTTTTTGAATCGTAAAGATGCCTTTAATAGTCTAAATTCCAAGGAAAAAATTAGCAATGGACCAATTATCTTTGTTTTGATTATCTTTATAATATCTGCAATATTGTTAATTCCTTCAGTATTGTTTATGGAAACAGAAATTGGAGTTATGATTGATGGAGTTGATTTAATAATTAGTTTAGTTGGTGGAATTACAATATTAGTTATGTCCTTTAAAGTTAGAAGAATCATGAATGAACATTACAAAACAAATCTTTCAGGCGTTGCTACTTTTTTCTTTACGTTCCTTTATTTGCAATATAAAATCAATCGTTTTTTGGAAAATAAATAGATATGGGCTCCTGCGTCATACTGTGCCAACGCTTCGCTTCGGCATTTTTTCTTGCAGAAAAAACGTATAACAGCGATTAAGAGGAAAAATCTTGCAGATTTTTCCCAAATTTGCTTCACTTCGTTCCGCAAACTTCTCTTAATCGCGATGTTATAGACAATTTTTGAGAACGCAAAAATTTGAGTGGGAATGGTTCTTATCGATTTCAGCTAACCAAGCCTTGTGTCCATCCCTCTCCTAAATTATGATATAAATCTATCCCGGATTGATATGTTTCAATTCTGAAGATGACGGCATTTGGTGTGTTTAAGTTTGCAATATCTCTTATATCTCGCAGGTGACTCGACTCTAGCAGCAAATTACCAAGCAAAGCTCTGATGGATCCTTGATGTGCGGAAATTAAAATGGGAGAATCGTGATGCCGTGACGTATTGCTAATAAACTCTTTTGTTCTAGCAACCACGTCAGCATAGTTTTCCCAAGGAGGGATTTCTTTATCTGCCTCCCCATTTGCCTGAGCAATTTCCACAGCTTTATCCAAACATCGGGCATAATCTATGCCATCTGGCAACTGGCACCCATACTTATCCAGTGATCTTGCTTCATATAGAGCTTTTGTCTCAAGAAACTGAGATTCCCATTCTTCCTGAGTCATACCATCTAAAAATGCCATCGACATTTCGGTAATGCATGAATCTTCCACTAATTTTACGGATGGATGATAAACTAGGACTCTGTCCAAAGTCTGCTTGGATCTTTCCAACGGACTGTGGTATGCAACACTAATAACTTCATCTTTGAGGATGGTTCCTGCTCTATCAGCTTGATCTAATCCTACCTCAGTTAGCCTATTCCCTACACCATTTGAATGGGTCTGATGTCTATCTGAATTCAAATTCCATAAGGTTTGCCCATGCCTCAGTATGTAAAATATCTGATTGACCATTAAGTAAAGTGAACTTAGACTGCTTTAAAAGTCTTACTAAACACCATTTTTCTCTAAGAAGAACCATTCCCTTGTCTCCTTTATCAAAAGACTTCGTCTGCTTCCTGGCGTTCTCAAAAACTCTTCGGCACTCTGTGCCTCGTCCTCGCTAGCGCTCGGAGTCCATAACAGCCGTTAAAAGACTTCGCAACCTTGCCAGGTTTCTCCCTCCAAATTTTTTGCTTCGCAAAAAACTTCTTTTAACGGCATAAGTTATGTTCAATAAGTTTGAAATCCTAATAAGGAAAAAACATTTAAATATTTATTTCTCTTAATTTTCTATCATGGCAGACTATAAATCAAAAACAGATAAAGGCGAGTGTATTTTTTGCAAAATTATCAGTGGTGAAATCAAGACACCTGGTATTTTTTGGGAAGATAATGCGTTTATGGCATTCCTTTCAACATGGCCAAATACGGAAGGATTTACAGTTGTAGTACCAAAAGAACATTATGGAAGTGATGTTTTAGGAATGCCTGATGAAATTTTGCAAAAATTCGTTTTAGCAGCAAAAACCGTTTCAAAAAAATTAATAAATCATTTTGATGATGTCGGCAGAGTTGGTTTGATTATGGAAGGCACTGGAATTGACCATGCACATATCAAGTTGTTTCCTATGCACGGAACTGGACACATGAAGAAAGGTGAATGGAAGCAATATCACAGTAATAATGATAATTTTTTTGAAACTTACGAAGGATATATTTCATCAAACGATGGGCCAAAAGGAAATGAACAAAAAATACGTGAATTAGCAGGAAAATTAAGAGAAATAAAGTAATGGATTTCAAACTTACTTCTCGCTATCGCTCGACCACGTTGCACTCTCGCTTCACTGCGTTACGCTCGGGGAACATAACAAAGGATATGAGGTTCAAGCCTTGCAGGCTCTCAACCCAAATTGCTCCTTACAGTCGCAACTTCTTATATCTTTAAACGTTAAATGCAATCGAGAAAGGCTTTTTATTTTTTGAAGGGCGGAGTTTCTTAGCAAACTTTATAATAATCGTTAATTCTATCATTAGTATATGGCAAAAGTTGTTTTAATATCATGCGTTAGTAAAAAACTTCATCATAAATCCAAAGCTCAAGAGTTGTATGTAAGCCCACTTTTCAAAAAAGAATTAGAATATGCTAAATTACTAAGTCCTAATAAAATCTTTATTCTTTCTGCAAAGTATGGTTTGTTGAGATTAGATGAAGAAATTGAACCTTATGATAAAACTCTCAATAAAATGCGTTCCAATGAAATAAAAGAGTGGGCAAATTCTGTATTAAACCAACTGAAAAAATCAACAGATATTGAAAATGATAAATTCATATTTTTAGCTGGCAATAAGTATAGAAAATTTTTACTCCCACACATTAAACATTATAAGATTCCTATGGAACACATATCTCTCTTTTATCAGCAAGGTTGGTTAAAAAAAGAAATCTCAAAATTGAGGATTAAAAATGAGTAAAAATTGCAATACACTTCATCAATGGTTTAATGGAATGAAAAAATTCACATTTCCATTTGATAAACAAGACATCCCAGAAAATGGAATTTATATCTTATTTGAAAAAGGAGAATTTGCCCACTTAACTAATAGAATTGTAAGAATTGGAACGCACACAGGACAAAATCAACTTCGTTCAAGATTATTTCAGCATTTCTTAAAAGAAAATAAAGATAGAAGCATTTTCAGGAAAAATATTGGCAGGGCATTATTGAATAAAGACAATGATCCTTTCCTTGAAAAATGGGAATTAGATTTAACAACAAGAAATGCTAAAGACCAACATTCTGACTCAGTTGATTTTGATAAGCAGAAAGAAATTGAAAAAAGCGTTACAAAATTTATTCAGAATAATTTTTCTTTTGTCGTTTTTCAGATAGATGACAAAGATAAACGATTATATTTTGAATCAAGAATAATCTCTACTGTTTCTCTTTGTGAAGAATGTAAACCTTCTGAAAATTGGTTAGGCAATTTCTCTCCAAAAGAAAAAATTAGGAAAAGTGGGCTTTGGATTGTTAATGAGCTTTGGAAAACTCCTCTAAATGATGAAGATATGATAGAATTAAAACAACTTCTTAATGTAAATTAACGAAACTCCGCCTTGATAAGTTATTTAATTGCCCACTTTGTTCGCTTGATGTAAAAGCCTTTCTCGACTTTCTCCGCTTCGCTCCGAACCACGTTGCACTCTCACTCCACTTCGTTCCGTTCGGGGCATTTAACAGCGATTAAGAGGAAAGCTCGTTGCACTTCGCTTTCCCAAATTTGCTTCGCAAACTTCTCTTAATCGCGGTGTTAAGTCGAATTTTTTCTTCTGCTAAAAATTTAAATCTCTTATTGATAAGTCCCACCCAAAGAAGCGCGCGCTTCCCTTTTGAAGGTGTCCCTTTTACCATGACATAATCTATTGGAAGTCAGTTTAAAAAGCTTGCTTATTCTGGACTAATGAACAGAACCATGTCTCCACGGATGAACACACGCCCAATCTTTCGAGCTATATCTCCGTTTTCGTCCCGCTCTTCAGATCCATCCATAACCAAGTTTAAGTGAATATCAAAAGCAGTAAGTGTTCCAATAACTTGCCTCTTATTCTTTAGTTCTACAATAACTCTCTTTCCTTTCGCTTGGTTTAAAGCATCAAGTGGTCTTTCCATTTGTCCTCCGAAGTAAATCGGTAAACAGAAATACATTTAAATAACTTTCCATATTACTCTGAGCATGGCAGAATGGAAGAAACGATCCAAACGAAAGGTTTCAGGTGGGAGATACAGAATGTCTCACAAAAAGAAATCCAGAGATACTGGTGAGAATCCTGTTTATACTAAAGTGGGAAATACTGTAAAAACAAGGGAAAGGCGTGTTAGGGGTGGCAACAAGATTACTGCTTTGTCTATAGCTACACATCTAAATTTAGCCACAAAAGGCGGAAAAGTAAAGAAAGTTAAGATTCTCAGCGTCGTCGAAAACGCAGCGAGCAGGACATTTGTCAGGCAAGGAATTATAACAAAAGGTGCGATTGTTAAAGTAAGTGAAGGACTTGCAAGAGTAACTTCTAGACCGACTAGAAAAGGTATTGTGAACGCTATCCTTTTGAAATAGTTCTTAAAGCTTTCTAAAATTTTTACAAAAAAATCGTTATGCTTGAAACATTATTTACAATATTGTAATACTTCCAAAAAAAACGCAAGACTGAGCTTAAATAGTATTTCGAAACATTTATATAGCTTATACATACACTTTTTAAGTGTTATTATTAACTGAAGAGTAAAACATGGCATTCATTAAAAAGTGTCCGGAATGTGCAAGCATTAACCTTACTGTAGATGAGAAAAGAGGAGAGGTTATCTGTAAGAGTTGCGGTCTGGTTTTGGATGAAAATGTTGTAGATACAGGCCAAGAATGGAGAGATTTCTCAGGAGAAAGTTCTGATCAAAGACGTGCTGGAATGCCTGCAAGCTTTGCCAAGCACGATATGGGTACTGGTACTGAAGTAGGTACTGCAACTGAAGTTTATGGTCTTACTGGCGCTGAGCGAAGGAAATTTTTGAGACTCAGAAAATGGCATGGACGTTCTTCAACGTCTCTTGAAAGAAATTTGAAGTATGCTTTAGTTGAGCTTAAGAGAGTTTCTTCTTTACTGAATATACCTTCAGCAATTGAAGAGGAAGCGGCTAGAATATACCGGCTTGCAATCACGAAAGGACTTGTTCGTGGAAGATCTATGGATTGTGTAGTTGTAGGTTGTGTTTACATTGCTGCAAGACAGTTCAATTTGCCACGATCCCTTAACGAAGTTACACAAACAACTAACACAAACAAGAGGGACGTAGGAAAGACATACAGATTTGTTGCTCGTGAGCTTGGGATTAGAATGCTTCCAAGTACACCTGTTGATTACATTCCTAAATTCGCAAACAAGCTTGGTTTCTCAGCCGAGACACAAACTAAAGCGCAAGAAATACTTAAAATTGCAGAAAAGTCTGAGTTGACTTCTGGAAGAGGTCCAACAGGACTTGCGGCTGCAGCCTTGTATGTTGCTTCTTTGATGACAGGAGAGAAGCGGACTCAAAGAGAGATTGCAGACGTTGTTGGAGTAACGGAAGTTACAATCAGGAACCGTTACAAGGAGATGATTGAGCGTCTTAACTTAGACAAGATGATTGAGGAAGCGAAGAAAAGTAGAGAGTCAGACGAAGACGAAAGTGACGATGACGAATCTACAGCGGCGTCAGCAGTAACAGGAAAATAATTTTACTTTTTCAGTATTTTTAACACATCTTTTAGTTTTGCATCTGTTTTTATTCCTGTTGGAGTAAAATGTGTTCTTTCAACTTTGAAGTCTTGTTTGAGTAGACTTTCCATAACGTTTCTAAGTTTTGGTAGTTGTTCCAGATGATATATTTTTGCTAAAGAATGGATGTCATAAAATCCTACCGTTTGAATTTTAGATTCATTAGATATTTTATCTAAGATTGGCAAGTGCATGTCATCTAACATTTTATTGACTAATTTAGCGTCCCAAAGAGGACCAAGCCATAATGGTCCAGCATAATCTTTTCTAGGTTTTCTTTTAGTAGTTGAGAATTCTCCAGTTCTGAAATTGTACTTAAAATAGCCCCTATTTGATTGCTTTTTTGACACTTTTTTAAGGTAAATACGCATATAATGGCGTGTACTATGTACAAATATTGGCCATAGGTTAATCCCTTGCTTCTCGGCCACTTCTTGGGTTGCATTGATGAGAATTCTAAGACCTAACTCATGCATCATGGGACATCGAAGTGACTTTGAATTATATTTCCGCTTACACGCCGAAGGATAAGTTCCACACAAGGCAGAAGTGTCTGTTGCTGTAATTCCAAGTAAACCGTCCTTGGATAGGTTGCCTACTGCTGCTTCCAAAAAAGGAGCTGGAGTTCCAAATGGATCTATATCAATGTAATCCCATTTCTTCTTACTCTCTTTTAGAAATTTGTTAGCAGAATGATATGATACTTCTAATTTTAACTTATTTAGTTTGGCATTCTTCTCTATCAATTTTATGGCGCTTGGATTTGCATCATTCAAGGTAACTTCTGATCCAGGAACTTCTGCTTTAATTCTTAACCCACGAATGCCGGTACCCGTAAATAAGTCAAGACATTTTAATTTTCTTCTGGTGGCCCTCAAGAGAATGATACTAACATCTCTATTCGTCCCCATTTCAGGATTGAAGAAGACAGGCATTTTGGAATCTAGTTTGTATTTCTTTGGATTTGGAATGTACAAGTTGATTTTGCCTTCCCTTGTTTTTACCAACTTCATATATATAAATAAACAGTATTTCTTTTAAGATTTTTTATGAGAGATCTTTTAGAAGGGCACGCATCCCTGCAGTATTCACAAAGAAATTGTTTTTGTTATCTCTAAGGTGCATTTTAATAGCATTTTTTTGTTTCCCTATTTTTGAATTTTCTCTTTCTTTCCTGTCAATAAATTTATTGAAATACAGTCCATCTATAAAGGATAAATAATGAATTTTTTCTGAACTTTCAGAATATTTGATAAAGTCAATTACTTCCACGAGCTGTTTATTTTGAGCCCCACCTTGCTCTTTGATATGTTTTAACTCTAGTATGAAAAAATCATCATTAGCTTTTAGAACCATGTCGGGTTCCTTCCCTTGATGTTTTTTACCAAATTTATATTCTACATTATATCTTTTACGGAAGTCTTTGAACAATTTTTTATCTCCCTGGTCGGGCAGAAAATATGATATATTGGAGTTAATCATTGAGTCTATGTCTTTGACGTGTTGGGCTTGAAGTGAGTCTTCAATTAAACCAAGCAATTTATTGGTACCTACAACTCCTTTTTTTCGTGAAGCACCACTATCATACAGGGCCTGAACTACAACATCTGAGTTCTCTTTGCTGTACAAATCTTGCCGAAGTTCGCAATAACTTTTTAGCATCTCACCCAAAACAGACTTTTGATTTGGTATTTTTCTGAAGACAGAGTAAGACATGTCTAAGACTTTCCAAAAAGCCACGAATTCAGTGTATTGTATTTTTTCTACAGAAATTATTATATTGTGGATCTCATCTAAAATTTCAGACTTTTTTGCGTCGTTTTTACAGTATTCTTGTATTAATCTCCTTAGTCGTTGAATTTGTTTTAACAGTTTTTTGTCGGAAGTTATTATTTTATTGAACATGTAGTCTTTGTCAATATATGGCTCGGGATGATCTAAGGATTTTTGCCAGTAGAATATATTATTAATCAAAGCCATTGATTAAGATCTTTTGTGTTTGTTTTTTTGACAAAAGATAATACTCTCCCAATATCTT
>CAYFNR010000014.1:0-7995 GCA_964344605.1 Candidatus Woesearchaeota archaeon
ATTGAGATATTAAATTCTCA
Organism: Candidatus Woesearchaeota archaeon; assembly: GCA_964344605.1. GTDB lineage: Archaea > Nanobdellota > Nanobdellia > UBA10117 > ARS21 > CAYFNR01. Next base: position 21 of record CAYFNR010000014.1, read on the forward strand.
ATGTGGATACATTCCGAATAAAAATTAGCCTCACCTGGCTTACTAATATTATAGACTGAGTTGTCATCAAAATAAGCATCTCCAGCTACAGCTACTCGAGTCAAATTTCTTACGGCTTTGTCATCCTTTGACATACTTAATGTATGGCAGAAAAGAATAAAAGCCTTTCAAATAGGAAAAATCCAGATGGGGTCTGAGGGATTTGAACCCCCACTAACCGCTCTGGAGGCGGCCACACTACCAGGTTATGCTAAGACCCCTTGTTAGAAATTACTTAGAACTCACTTTAAAAGCTTTCTTAAAGGACCTTCATATCTGCGCAGACACGCCAGACATACGGAGCATACTCCCCAGCTTTCACTAACTGTTTGACTTTCACTTTGTGCTCTTTTTCCAATCGTATTTTAAGATTATCAAATTCTTCTGCTTTCACAAAAGCATACATATGTACTGTTGAACCTTTCTTTGCTACACTTAATGCAAGATTCAAATATTTCTCATTTTCATGTGGAAGAATCATAATGATTCTGTTAAACTTTTCCTTAATTTTTGGAACAACTCTTCTAACATCTCCTTTTAGAGGAGCGACTCTGTCCCCCAAATAATTTATTCTAATATTCTCTTTTGTAAGCTTGACAGCTTCGGGATTCAATTCAATTGTCTTAATCAGGGCAGAAGGATTTTGCTTGGCTATAACTAAAGCCTGTGGACCTATTCCTGCGAACATTATAAGAATATTTTCATTCTTTTTGACTTGTTTGGAAATCCTGATTCTTTCAGAACCCATCCTTGTAGAGAAATATACTTTGTTTAGGTCAACTCTCATATTTAATCCGGATTCTTTGTGAGTTGTGTCTGTCCTTTTTTCTCCAACGAGGGGAATAATTTTTCTTATCCTGTAAACTCCTTCAGTTTTCTCTGACCGCCTGGCAACAACATTAATGTTAGGGTATACTCGTTTCACGTTCCAAGCTATACTTCTTTCTAATTTCTTTAATTCTTGTGGTATTTCTAGAACGGCAATGTCTCCGACAACGTCAAAACTTCTTCGCAGGAATTCGGCTTTGCCTGCTGGTACGATGCTCTTGAGAGCTTCTTTGAGATTTGGTGGTCCTTTTCTTCTAATTCTTTGCAAATTCCTATTTTCTATTGTTCCTTTGAACTTTGATAGAATTTTCTTTGTATTCGCATCTTCAGTCAGAGGAAAGAAAAGATATCTTTGAGTTTTGCCCGTGACGGTAGATTTATCAAGAAAGTTGTTTTGCAGAAGAAAGTTCCTGGCTCCCGAACTAAGTTCTTTGTTTATTTTAAGGCATCTGACCATTGTCTAATAAAGGCAATTTAATTTAATAAACTTATCATATTAGAAGCTCGTACAACTCCCTTAAGAAATCTTTCGGACTTTTTAAATCCTTTTTACGAATCTTAAAAGGTTCGTAATCGGCTTCCACTTTTTCTTCCAGACACAGAGCACCGATGGTTGAATCTTCTTTACTTCCCGTTCTGTTCATAACTATAGCCAAGTAAACTGGCAGGCTTTGATTCTGTCCAGCGTACACGTAGCCATTCAAGTCGCTTTTATTCAAAGAGTATAATACTTTATCTTCAGGAAGATCATTCATTTCAAAGTCTGAATAAGTTCGTACCGCATATTTTACTTCAACGAAACACTTAGAATGTCCTTTACTTGATATAACTAAATCAGGATAATAATTAGGAGTTGATTCTAAGGTGTTATCAATTGTAAAGCGCTCATTTGATAAGGGTGCAACTCCAGTCATCTCAACTGCAACATTTAATCCCTTGCCTTCATACAAACCAAAAACTTCTAAGAAACGGCATACTCCTTGGGCACCCAAACTTAGTGCCCCATGAAAGCCATTTTCAGTAGGTCTACTGTAATCTAACTTATCTACAAAGCTTGGAATTTCATTGTGGTCAATGCTATCTATTACTTTATAACCCTCTTGACATATTAACAAGCGAGACTCCGAACAGATTTCCTCTGAAAAAAGATTCTGTGGTCGTAGGGTCAAAGGAGACCTTTTGGCATGTGCTTTGGCTAGAAGCCTCCTTACGCCTAACGCGTTTTCTTTTATTGGCATCTAGTCATCCACAATCCTGCCTTCAAGAGTGTTTCGAATTTTAACTGCAGTTTCTAACAGTGGCAAGTAGTCTAGACTGATGCCATTTTTCAGTTTTGGATTCTTGGAGTATCTGTTGTCCATCATTGCAGTAATCGTTTCATTGGCCCAGCACTCTAACGAGCTTGTGGTATCTGTAGCCTGTAGTAGCTCTGCTTGTGTGATTAGGGGTGTACTCTTACCATCAATACTTTTTTTCACAGCATCCATTCCTGCAGATCGGCATATACTCTTGATGTCTGCATAAGAGTAACCTGCAGTTAAGTGTGCCAGTTCATTTATGTTAATATCTTCAGTGGGTTTGTCGTTTAAGGCAAGTTCGAACATAGCTATGCGCTCTTCATATTTTGGAGCCTCAACAAATATTTTTGTGGAAAGCCTGCCAGGTCTTAGCAATGAACTATCTAAAAACAAAGGAGAGTTCACTTCTGCAAGCACAGTAACTTGTTTGTTTTTTATTTTATCGAATCCTTCGGCTATACTGCCAACTAGTTTATCATTTTCTGTTCTACGGGGTCCGAGTGATGTAAATTCATACATGATCCCTAGACTTGGAGTATTTTCTTGGAGTTCATTGAAGAACTCAGCAATTTGCTGCAGTTCGTAGCCTCTAACTCCTAGTAAGTCACTAGAGTATGCTCTTACTACATTAAGATCTACTCCACTTTGTTTGCTTACCTCGCCACTAACAGCTTCTATCAGGTTCGTCTTGCCGCAACCAGGTGGCCCATAAAAAAGAATGCCACTAGGTTCAGTTCCAACAATATTGACATACTCCTCTTTATGTATTAATGGATTTATTAAATCCCTACTAAGCACTTTTTTTGCCTCTTTCATCCCTACTACGTTCTCAAAAGTTGAGTCGTACTTCGATTCAGTTTTCTCCATCTTTATCACCTCCTAAAAAGTATGTTGCTCCTGAATCCAAACGGTTTTCTAGTGTATCTCTTATCCTTACTGCTTCTTGAAGCACAGGAGTAAAATCTCCACTAATTCCGCTCCTCAATCTTGGATTTTTTGTGTGAGTATTTGCAACCATAGAGTTTATTGTTTGATCTGCCCATACTTTCAAATCACTTGGTGTCTCGGTTATTGCCTGTATCAAGTCATCCATAGTTATGACTCTCTTATTCCTCTCACCTTTTATGGTCTTACCTGCTGCTATTCTTCCAGCCAATACAGCAACCTTTCTAATTGCCCTGTTTGAATAGCAATCAGTTAAGTTAGCAAGTTCATCAAAATCTATATCTTCAATTTTCTTCTTTCCAAGGTACACTTCAAAAGTTTCAACTCTCGATTCAAAATCTGGTGCCGGCACAAATATCTTGTCTTCCAAACGCCCACTTCTCAATATAGCTGCGTCTATTGTCCAAGGTAAATTGCTAGTGGCAATAATCATTGCTTGGGATTCGTCAATTGTGTTCCATCCTTCGAGCAAGCAGTCAACTATTTTATCTCCATATCTACTACTTCCACTTCCACCTCTCTTAGAACAAAGACCTTCAATTTCATCTATAAAACCAATAGAAGGAGCATCGTCGAGCAAAGTTTGGAAATACGCTTTAATAAGCTTTGAAGTGTCTCCAACATACCTATTCTCTAGTGAGCTGGAGTCTGCTTTATACATATTTATTTCTTGTCCACTGCGTTTGCTAGCTTCTCCTGCGAGACTCTTAGCTATGAAAGTTTTACCACAACCAGGGGGTCCATACAAAAGTACACTGTTACTTTCCATCCCAGATAGCTCTTCGATGACGTCAGGATAAATTAATGGCCAAATAACATTTTCTGTTAGGTCTTGCTTCAATTCATCCATTCCTGCAATGTCTGCAAAAGTTGTGTTTAATTCTGTTGGGCTAAACTCTGAAGTGTAATCCACGTCGGAAACTATACTTGTCTTGGATTTCTTTTTCCTCATAGATTTGCTACCACCCTCAATAACATTATCTTCTCTTTGTGGTGCTAGATCACGCATTCTAGATTCATAGTAAGATATGTCTCGCTCTATTTTGTCTGCTTCCACTTCGCCTATGGCTCTTTCTAAATCTAGCGTTCTTAGCTTAATTGCTTCGAAATAGCAATTCATAGCCAAGAGCGTATCTCCTTGTACCTCAGCATCCCTTGCTTCCCTTACTCTCTCTAAGTGTAGTTTTCTATATCTCATTTTTACCATTTTTACCTCTTTTTGTTAAATACTCCAGGACAGACAACGTATCTATTGTCCGTCCGGAGTTGTTCGAGCTGCTTCATGAAGCAAATCAGTCAGTTCTTCAGTTTTCTTCTTGACACGCACAACTCTTTTGTCTTTGGCTTCCATAGCTTGCATCTCTGCTTCATATAATTCTTCATCGTCTGCACTTAGGAAATCTTCACCTGAATTAATGCGCTCCCTGGCTTCTCTTTGTACATCTTGTTCTTCATATAGACTGCGCATCACATCATCAAGTTCCCTAACACCTGTGTCATAAATTGTCCCAGTGTACTTACTTATATTCTTAGCAACTTGCCCTAGTAAGTCATTCATAGGGATAGCAGGTCCGACTTTTCCTACAGCCACGTAGCCTTCGATGACTTGGTTATTTTCCTCAACCATATCCATGGTTCTTTGTATACCTTCTAGCTCCTGTAAGGCTCTTTGTTTGGCTTTCCAAGTTCGCTTCTTGGCTGTATCGTCACCTTCATCTTTAGCCTTTTTTAACCTCTTTTCGTAATTTACCACAGCATTTTTCTTTACAGCAGCTTGACGTTCCAAGTACCTACGTGTTTGTATGCCTAGTTCTAGATCTTGCTCGGCTTGGGCTAACGCTGGATTCTCAATTTCGTCTTCTTCACTATATGTCATCAGCGAAATCTCCGGAGTGTCTGCTCCGTTAAGTAGGTAAGTTATGTCCGTAAAGTCAATGCTTCTAGTAGAAGATATAATTGCTTCGATGTCTGCATCTTCCTTTCCTTTATATGTCCTCCGGATAGTTTTCCCCCCTTGTTTTCTAAGCTGCTTCAAGTCGTCTATCTTCTGGTCTATGGCGTTGTTGAAAGACCGTCTGTCTCTTTTCCGTTGCATTCTTTCATATTTTCCCATTTTATTTCCTCCTCCCTTGTCCATTTGCAAGAGCATAATATCCGTTCCTTCTCCGAACGGGTGCGATGATACCAGTTTCTACCAAACTTTGGAGTTCGGCACTGTCTAGCATAAAATTTCGAGATATGTCTGATCCAGAAACAAGTCCAAAATTCTGCTGATACTCTGAAATGAAGTCCCCCATATCTCTGGCAGTGCTTACATCTGAATCAAAGTAGTCCACAAAAAAATCAGTAGCTCTGCTATTCTCATTGAAGATTAATTCGCCAGTATCCAGTTCATAAAGGAACAACGCATAATTTGGACTGTCCATGGATCTAACTTCACACTTTATATCTTCTCCAATTATCCCTGCGACCTTACATTCTGATATGAAATTATTACGTTTCTTTTCAGCCTTTTTCCTCGCTTTTTGTGGATTCATTTTACTCAAAGTAAAACCCCCATAACCACATTTTACATCTATTGGTTTGGATCTATGGAAAAGTCCCAAACGAACTTTTCTTTCTGTTTGTTCTACTGGCCGTTCAATTCTGCTTGGTTGAAAACTTCCTAGTGGGTTGTATTCGGGTGTGTTGTTTGTTAGTTTTGTAGCCACACTGCTCCCAAAGCTTTGATATTGACGGAGAGCTTTCTTGTCTTCTTCTCTTTTTGAAAACCATCCTAATTTCCTGGCGTTTTTTATCCTTATATCTCTGAGCACAGAATATACAGAACTACTTTGATGCTCACTTTCAAACTCTCTGAATTCTTTGTTGACATCAGGGTTGTCTCCCGCACGCGTGGCAGTACTTAAGTCATACAAGAGATGTGAAAAGTCAGACACCGAAAGTATCTCGTAAGGTGTAAGATTAACTTGGTTAGATCTGAGCTTGGACACTGATTTTGCAAGTGCTGGCATATGGTCTTTTATGAAGTATATCGCTCGAAGCCTATCCATATATTGGTGGGCTTGATCTCTCCTGTCAAAGTAATCGTCTACACCATTAGACAATTTAACTTTTAGATCTATCAAATTATCAACGACAGATTCTAAGGTTTTGTAATCACTTTCCCAATTTACTGAATTGTCTGTACTGTTCCGACCATTCACACGTGTTTCAACAACTCTTTGTAAAGACCTAACTCCGTGTGTTATGTCTTGAACTCTAGCCTCTAGGCTGTCAGCTTCTTTGTCTCCTTTTTTAGCATAACGATACGCTTGAAACCCATAATAAATACTCCTAGCTATACCAATTGCAACTCCTGCGTTACTTGTGACTGGATCAACCATGTAAATACTAAAGAATCACATTTATATTAATGAGCAGACATTATGCCCACTGTACATATAGAAATCTTGCTGAAAGCTTTTTCAGCTTTAGGAATCGTCACTCTTCTTTTTGACGCTAATATTTTGTTTAATCCCTTTGCTATTTACTTCCGTTTCTATTTTAACTCCTGCATCCGAAATAGCGATACTGGTTCCTTCTCCCTCCCCCCAAAAACCGGTCTCATCTAAGTCTCTAAAAAAGCTCTTGATCTTTTCTCGTTGTGGCTTTCCTCTAGCTATTTCTTCATCTGCTGCTAGTTCTGCTAACTTTAAGTTATATTTCTCCTCTTCTATTTTTTGCCGCTGCTTAAGACTCACGAGGGCTGCTGTGGCTTCGGTTTCTATATACTCAAGCCTGAGTTCTTGCTCCCGCAAATCTACGTCCGATATTTTATCTTCTCTCTCTTGTATCTTTTTTCTTTGGTATTCAATCAGTGACTCTTGTAACTCTCTCTCAGAATTATGTTTGTAGCGAAGATTATCTTGTACCTTTGATTCAATTTCCTGCCTGAAATTCGGATCAGTAAGTGCCCTTAACTCAATCCTTGCGTTCTCAATCGCTGCGTCCGCAGCCAAACGCTCGGCCTCAGCCTTGCTGTATCTAACCATTAGTTCAGATAATTGGGTATTGAGAGTTAGCAATTCTACTTTGTTTCGAGTTTCTGATTCTTTTGCAACTAGTTCCACTCTCTTTTTATGAGTTTTGTCAAGCAACTGAACGCTTACTTGGCCCGACAGCCCATACTCTGCAAAGTGCTCTTTCAGCTGCCTCTCAGCGTTGCTTTTAATCATTTCCTGGTGCTCAGGGAGTAGTTCATCTGCGGTGCGATCATATATTTGACTTTCAATAATGTAATTAAGCGTCTCTTTGGATAGAATTTTCTCCGGCAACTTTTCATGGCTTGATTGCCGTACGACTTCGTCCATGAATTTAGCTTTCAGATCGGGTTCAACTTCCAACCTTAGTTCCAGCCACGTTTCAACAACTTTTTTTTCGTCTTTACTGACAGTTTCCCCCAAATGTAAAACACCATCGATGAGAGGGTGATAAAAAATGGCCACCATATCATAATCAATAGCTCCGCTGAAGATATAGTGTTGTGAGAATGCGGTATCACCTTTTCTGTCCAAGCCTATTGCCCGTTCATTCTCCTCCAAGACATATCCTTCAACACTTTCGCCGTGAGCATACTGGACTATGGCGTTATTATCTCTAACGAAATCTTCCAAGCCTGAGCCTTTCTTCCCTCCAAATAACCCCATTTTACCTTTTAATCTCTCATGATATAAATTCATAAAACTTTCTTTTTTTGTATCTTCTCTCTTTCCTTTCAGTCCTTCTTTTACTTGTTCAGAATGATTATCAGCACCCTTACGAGTTTCCCTGTCGTACTTGTTAGTCTTTTTCCTAACTCTTGTGTCATACTCATTTGCCTCTTC
>CAYFNR010000015.1:0-6271 GCA_964344605.1 Candidatus Woesearchaeota archaeon
TTCTTTATACGTCTATGATACCACTTATCTTTTCTTTTTTCTGTACAATCCCAAGATTCCTTAATAACTTCGTAATAAATAGGTTTTATAGATGACATAACTAAATCTATGTCATACTGGCTTTTAGTTGCTTCTTTTATTTTCTCTCTTACTTCGTCGATAGGGTCTATCGGAAGATAAGCACCATCGTCAAATGTTTTTTCTCTTCTCCACCATGCCATTTTCTTCCCTCCAAATAACCTCCTTTTACCTTTTAATCTCCCCCAATATAAATTCATAAAACTTTCTTTTTTCTCTATCTTCAAATTCTAACTCAGGTAATCCTTCCTTTCCTGCTAACATTATGTATTCTTCTAGATTGGTAAAAACAGCTTTAAGTTCGTTTGTTGCTCCAAAACGCTGTTGAAATCCTCTTTCAAACAAACCATCTACAATGTTTCTGATTAGACTCTCAAGTGGAGCGTCAACATCATTTTCACATCTGAGAAGTTGATAGAACATATCCATATCTTTTGAAAGATAGGTCTTGTGCGAGAATAGGCTTGCTAGGTCAAAAGCGTCTCCGCGCAGACCAGGAGGTAAATTAAAATATAGCTCATCACCTTCAAAGCCTCTGCTTATCTTTGCCCTTATTTGAGAAGCTCTTTTATAGAAAGATTCGTCCTCTGCTAATTCTATAGCTTTAAGTAAACTTGCCCCAGATCCTATGTAATCTCCAAGTCCTTCTTGTGCTTGACTTTGCCACTCCCACACTGCTGCGTCTTCTCCGGAACTTGTCAGAATTGCTCTACAAAGGTCTAGCGCCTCTTCAAATTGTCCTTGCTGGAGATTGTCGTATATGGAGTCTATATCTCCTAGCCTGATATGTGTACCTGTAGTCTCTCTACTACTCTCATAAATATGTTCAATTGCCTCAACACCCAACCTCTCGGCGTAGACTTCCTCAAAAGTCCTGTCTGCATTAAGTGCTTCCTCTAAGCCCGGTGGCTTTAGAGAGCGTAGCCCAGCTGCTCTATGTCTGATGAATTGTCCTTCGGCTTGTCTGTATTTCTTCAACAGTTGGTGAGAAATCGTCTGATAAACCTTCTGTGCGGCCAGGAGTAACTCAGCAGGAATGTCCTCAACGTCCCGAGCAAATACATCCTGGATATGGTCAAGCGCCTCCAAACGGGGTTGCCAAGTATTTCTCTCTATGGGACCCATACTTCTTACACTTTTCAATCTTTCTCTACCTCGCTCTCGATCAAACTCAACAATTCGTCCTAAAAAGCTACGTAGACTATCTTCAATGTATTGTTCATCAATTCGCTGAGAAATTTCGGACCTGCTCAACAATTCTTGTAGTTTATGTGCTCTTGGATTAAGCTTAATAGAGTTCCCGATATACTCAACCGCCTTTTCTAAATGCGCTTTTTTGAGTTTGCCGGAGCCTTCTACTTTGCGGAGTTGAAGCAAGGAGTGTGCTGCTCCTAGATATACTTCGGCCAAGTCTAAATCTGAAGCCATGCCTGAACTTTTTTTAGATGTTGCCTTTAGTAACCTGTCAAAATGACTAAGCGCGTCTTCATGGTATCCACCGAACAATGCATCATTTGACTCTTCGTACGCGTCTGCGACTGCGGAGAATAAGTTACCTCTGTCTAATTCGGTAAACTCGCGGTCAATCCAGTGTGGCGATTCTACAACGTTTGTACCAATAGCAACATCTTCCAGAAGCCCAATAGCCTTCCGCTGAATATCTACAAATTTTACTTCGTCGTTAATATGTTCGGAAACCAAGTCCTTCATTTTTACTGCATTTATGATGACGTCCATGAAGTAGCTCCTGGCTCGTCGATTGGACTCACTTTCTCCAGCCGCCAGGTTTACAATCTCCGGAGTTTTGCTTACCAAACGCTTGTTCAAACTTTCATTCCTTTCAGGCGTCCAGAAGTAACCTTGGTTGAACGCTTCTTTGTATGCCACTTGTTTTGCAAAATCTAGGAAGCCCAGAATTCTGTCGAGTCTGTCCAGATTAGTAAAACCTTCTTTCGTATCTACAAACTGACCGTTTCCGAGCCAGTCCCACTCAAAGAAAGCATCGTATTCTACTCCTCCTTCTCTGCGACGATTTACTTTGACTTCGTGGCTGTGAGTTATCAAATCAGTTATGTTCAACTTTTCACTGTCTAAATCCATTTTTTCCATGAGGTCCTCGAGAGTACCAATTAGTCCTGAAGAAAGAACTTCATCCTTGATTACTTCATATTGCCCTTTCTCTCCTTCATTCCCAAGCGGCCGGCCACCAAAAAGAATGTTTAGTCCATAGGTACTTTTTAATACCGACTTGGCGAGCTGTGTGTCCTTCCCTGAAATATATTTACGGACCAGATTTTCATCCTTGTTCAAATCTTTATCCAATTCACTTTTGGTAAGTGTTCTTCGCTTGTCCAAGTAGCTATCAAAGGCCTCTTCTAATGCGTCCCGGTTTTGAGTTGGGTTTTTATCCAACATGAAAGATATCATATCTTCTTTATTTCTACCATACAATCCTCTAGCCAAGCTCGATTGCATTAAAATGAGGTAGTCAAATCCATCCAATGAATTTAATTCCGGCCAGTCCTCGATTAAGTCTTTAACTTCTCTGCCTGCATATGCTTGGCTGGCAGTCATTACATGCTCATAAAACATAAGTGTATTGGCAATATCAGCCGTGACAGAATCTCTTGGGTCTTGCGACTTTCTCCTCATGTATTTTACAGGATTTTTAAACCATCTCTCATCAACAGCATAGATATCATAATCAAACGAATTGTATGGTTCCATGCTTTGGACTACTTCATCTAAAGTGTGCTTAACTGCCAAATATTTCTCCCTAAAAACAATATCCATATCGATGTCAGAACATTCGCTTTCGTCATTAGTTCCAGTAACACAGATATGAAATATGCTCAAAATCTTACCATCTGGATTTTCGAAGGAATTCACATGTTGCTCATTGTAAATCCCGTGCTCGTGTATGATATCTTGGAGATAGTTCTCCAAAACAGGATTGTCTGTCCGGACCGTCAGCACTTCATCTAGCTCAGCTTTTTCTGACTTGGTCAGTGTCTTAGTTTGCATGTTCCAACTTTGAAAGTAGATTCTTTATCTACTTACACTGTGCTTTTATATTAATGTGAAATCTGAAATCTCACTGAAAGCTTTTTCAGCTAATCTGTTAAGCAACTTCAAACCCTGAGTAATACTTGTACCCTTGCTGCTGGATTATATTCAAGTCTTTCAGGAATTCCACATCAGATTTTATTTGAGTTAAATGAGATTTCTTTCTTAAGTAACCATACTCTTCTTTCTCTTTCAGAGCATCGATTATCTCAGCCACATTCTTGGATCCTTGGGTTGATAATATGTGGATGATATTTTTACGCCTCTCAACAGCGCGTCGAGTAGTCCCAAGAATCCGGGAAGTCATAACTGATTGGTGAATGGCTTCTTTTAATCTCCGCTGTAGATGGGAAGGAAATTTTCTCCAATAGTAATTTGTCACATATTGCGGAGTCTTCATGTGCTTTCTGAGAAGCTTGGCCTCAGAAGATTCCCAATTTTCTTTCAAATATAAGTAAAAGCTAAGGAACTGGTTTATGTACTTACTTGTATGTATTGCTTTCCTGAGGTAAAAACCTTCTTCTGCCTGGCAGTCTATGACATAATTGATACCTTTCTCAACTCGCTTGTTGAATGGATCCTCTGAGAGTAGCATTAAGCAAAGTGCTGCTAGAGAGGTTGCGTGAGCATTCCTAAAATCTGATTCAACTTTCGACATCCAATAACCGTCTTTTTGCTGAGATTCTTCCAGGAATCTTCTAGAATTTTGTAGCTCATTGCAGAGTGGGTTTTCCTCGACTGCGAGTAATGTGAGAACGGAGTTGGAAGTGGCAGTGACATATGGTTCTTTTGTATCTGGACTAAATGTCCATCCATCTTTGCACATTGAAGATTTTAGCCAGTTTCTCATAGCTGCCTTGCTCTTCTTGCTTATTTGGTGCACTCTAAGCGCCTCACATACTGAATAATTTGTTATATAGTGATGACGGAAAGAAGGCCAGCAACCAGACTCATCTTGCTTGGACAAAATCCATCTGAGAACTGCGCTCCTGGCCTTGTCATAAACACTGCCGCTTAACAAATTAAGAGCAGATAATTGCCATGCACGTATGTCAATACTTTCTTCATTTTCTACACTAGAAGAAAAACAATAATGTAAGGCTTTGAGTATGTTGGGCGTGTATTTAGGTCTGACATTGAAAACTATAGCCTTCGCTGCTTCTGAAGTAAGAATAATTGGGTGGGCATAAGTCACGTGAGTAAGACTCCCTTCCTCCAGAAGCTTCCAGGAACCATTCTCTTGCTGGTTTTGGATTAGGAAAGCACAGGACCTATCCAAACTCCTTTCTATTTGCGCACGTTCAACCATAACTCTTGTTGTTCGGAAAATCATATAAAACTTGCTGAAAAGGTTTTCAGCTGTTAAGCGACTCTTTTCAAGTTTTTCTTACAAGTGACTTTTATAAGTAACGCCAAAACTTGTAATGAAACAAATTCCAAGCTGCTCCACCTATAATCCCGGCAAGTCCAGCCATGTTTTCCACATCTCCCATACCCCAATTTAATTCTGAAAGAGCAAGGTAAGAAGCGCCTGCTGGCAATACAAACCTTCCTGCGAACCTGCCAGCTCCATAAACTCCTTTATCTTCCGTCAAGACATCTTCTTCTACCCATTTATATGTTCCCCAAGCCAAGAGGAAAGGAAGGGCTGCAATTACAGTTGCCTTTTCCCACCTCTTTCTTCTTACTATTTTCAAACCTTTTTTGGCCTTATCCAAATGTTCCTTGGCCAACTGGTGATTTTCATTTAGTTTTAGGCATGCTTCGAACTCTTTTATGGCCTTTTTATATTTGCCGAAATAATGTAAAGTTTTGCCCGTCCCATATTTGTCTCCTGCCTTTCGCATCCTGACATCAAGTTCTGCTTCTCCAGTTTTGATTTTCTTTACCAAGTTCATGGTTTTTTTGCTTCCTGGAAACTTTCCAAGCGTAACTTCAACATTTGTTATGGCGCTATCATAATCTTCTAATTGTATTAGAGCCTCAGTTTTTTTATTCCAAGGCTCAGACCTTTTTATTTCTTCCATATTTATGGCAGTTTCATAATGCTCAATGGCTTTTCCAAACTCATTTCCTTCCATTGCCACATCTCCTATTTTTATGAAGTCATGGTATTTATCTTCGTATTTTTTCCACTTGCCTTCAACATCCTTAAGAGCGTCTGATACTTCAGGCCAATTATTTTGTAGCTTCCCAGCTTTCTTGAGTTCTCTAAGGCCGGAACGCAATTTGCCTTTCTCCAAAAAGTCCTGACTTTTGAGGTAATGTTTTTCGGCTTCAATGTTCCCTTTTACATTTTCTAATTCTTTAGCGAGTGATTTTTTGGTCTTTTTAACATCAAAATCATCAACCTTCCCAACTATTTTTAATGCTTGTTCTAAAGTATTTGCAGCGTTACTCCAATTTCGTTCGGCCGAGTAAGCCTCAGCCTTTTTACTAAATGCGATAGGGGGAAAGTGATCTGAGTAAACTTCCGTGGCCTTATCCAAGTTCTCTTGAATTGAATTAAAATCCTCCTCCTTCTCAGCTAGACGTATATAGGCATCATGCAGCTCCTTACGCTGGTTTTGTATTTGGTCTTCCTTTTTACTGAGCTCATTTAGTACGTCTTCGTTTCCATTTTGTTTATAACCTTCAGACATGTCTAGGATTATGTGAATAGCTTTATCCAAACCTTTTCTAACATCTTTGGATGTCCGTTTCGCCTTTTCCTCAATTAGGTCATCAAAACTTCTTTTCCTGAGTTGATCGCCTAGATCAGTTTTGACTTTTAAGTTTACTGCTTGGTCTTCTTTGCTAATCCCTATCAAAATTTCGTAAAAATGGTTTTCTTTTTCCATTGCAGTCATTTGTTCTGTGGGAAGCTCTACAACATAACTAAGATTGATATCACTTTCAAGGGCAGCTAATTGTGTTAAGGAATAGCCTCCTGACATTAATGTAGACAACTCAAGGTGGCTATCTGTAGCAGCTATTCTTTTAATATCATATACGTCGTTTTCAGACTCCTCATCCATGATTTAGTTTACAAAACAAATCTTAAAAACCCTTTTAATAACATTTTAATCTCTTCCTTTCTTATAATTTACATGCATGATTCAATAGATAAAGACTTAGAAGAGTACCT
>CAYFNR010000016.1:0-2252 GCA_964344605.1 Candidatus Woesearchaeota archaeon
ATAAGATTGTATATAAAGTTTACCAGAGCATCACGCCGAGTAATATGTCGCTTAACATCGCGATTAACCGAAGTTTCAAATGGGTGGCAACTGAGATGAGGCAACCCACAGCTCGTGCAGGCTAGGGTAGAATTAATTAGCGTAGCGTAAAATTCTGGATTGAAATTTGGGTGAAGTGGAGTTTGACTACGAGTGAAACGGAGTGGGCAAACGGAACGTAACTGGTTAATCGCTGTTATATTCTAGCGACTACGAAGTGGGAGCTACGAGGTTTAAGTTCCGAAGGAACATTAAACCGAAGAGTAAGCCGTAGGGAGCAAAAAACATCCAGTTAATACATCAGGCGTAAGCAATCTAAGGTGTTCGTTTACATCCAGCACGAAGTGCCATCAAGAACAAGAATCAAGGGCGGGCGTTATAGTTCCTCTTTTAGTCTTTTAATGATATTCTTGAATTCTAATTCGTTTCGTTCAAGATAATCTTTCTTGATAGTTAGTCCTCTGTAATTGATTTCATTTCTGACTTTTCTGAGTTCATCAATTTTTTGAATCTCAAAATCAAAGTCTTGAATTTTCTCTTTCAGATAAGCTATTAGACAAAGGTGATTTGTGCAGTTGTAGCCATTTTTGTAAATGTGGGCAAAAATCAGTTCTTTGATGATGTCATAGTATGCCTCAACTTTGAGAGCGATGAATTTTTCATCTACTTTTTTATTCCAAAATTCAAGACGAAGATTTGCCATTTGAAGCATCTGACGAGATCGTTCTTCATCAGCCTGTGTTTCAGTTATGATACCCTGATCAACACATTCTTTCCAACTCATTTCATTTGCCATGTTCAACCCCCATTAATTCTTATGAATCCGTAAAGTACAATGCCATTAAAGATATTGTTTCTTAATTCTTTTGAAAGATTGTTTAGATTTGATTCAAAAAGAAGATTGATTTTCCTGTTCAATATTTTTTCATATTTTGCTATGTTAAGTTTTGATTCTTTTGCCTCTACAAAAATATCAATATCACTTTTTTCTGTAAACACTGCTTTAGCCCCACTACCAAATAAAATTATTGATGATGGTAAGCACTCTTTTTGGATATGTTCAATTATTTCTGAATCCATCAGTCTTGATACTAAATAATTTTTTTTGTAGAATTTGTATTTTTGATGTTGGGTATTAGCAAAATATGTAGGATATAGCGTTTCCTCTTTCTTTTTGATAAATCCTAATTTTTCAAGATCATTAATGTACTTTAGGACGGTGGCATGGCTAAGCTTCAAATGGCGAGCAATTCCTCTTACAGAAAAATCTTTTGTAGGAAATTCTATAAAGAGTTCCAATATTCTATATGTGTTGTTTTTGAATATTTCGTCCATCTTACCGCTTGGTTAATTATCTGACCAGTTGGTTACAAAAATGACCACAAATATAAAAATGTTGCGGTTTAGTGTTATCACTTAAAAGTTATGAATTAACCGAAAAGCTTATAAATAAGTAGTAATTTTAGCTTGTAAGAGGTAATTAAAAATGATTCCAATGAACCTAAATGATATTGAATATGAGTTTTTAGATAGAATTCAAACTTTAGCAGTTAGAGGACTTTTTTCAATGGCAGATGAAACTATAAGAAAAGTTCTTGATGCTTATGATGCAGAAGGGTCATTTGCTAAGAGAGCAGTCCTAAAACAAACAGCTTATGGAATTTTAGCCGAAGAAGCATTTTATCATGCTGAAAGATTTGCTTCCAGAGGAGATGTTGATACTGCAACTGGTTATATGGGTATTTTAAGAAAATATGAGGCTAAAGGTGATATGACCAAGACATCTACCGAAGATAAATTAAGGGTCTGGGAAGTTGCTCGTCAAAATGGTATTAAATTCCAATTAGAGAAGGCCAATGAATATGGCTCTAATGGGGAGTCTTTTAGATCAGAACAAGCTTTAGAACGAGCTCTTGGGTACGTAGCAGAATGTGTAGTAGCTCAGAGAGACCGAGTTGATGTTGCAAAATTTACTATTGACTACGCAAGAAAAACTGCCTCAGAATTAGGTTTTTCTATAGATGATAGAATTTCTGAAATTGAAAAGTTAGTTCAACAATAAATAACGCCCGCCCTTTTTTCTTTATTATTTTTAGAAACGAACACCTATTTTACATTTTAGTTACATAAGAGATTTACTTCTCATGCTCCCGAAGGCTTATTGAATATAACGTTTGCGCATATACGAAGTTGCGAGCTCGCGTCACTTTACA
>CAYFNR010000017.1:0-2025 GCA_964344605.1 Candidatus Woesearchaeota archaeon
AATAAGATTTCTAAGATTGAGAACTTGGATGCGTTGGTGAATCTTCAGCGACTTGAGTTAGATTATAATAATATTTCTAAGATGGAGGGATTGGATGCGTTGGTGAATCTTCAGAAGCTTGAGTTAGAGTATAATAATATTTCTAAGATGGAGGGATTGGATGCGTTGGTGAATCTTCGGGAGCTTGAGTTAGAGTATAATAATATTTCTAAGATTGAGGGATTGGATGCGTTGGTGAATCTTCAGATACTTGGGTTAAGTGGTAATAATATTAAATATCGCCGTCGGGAAAATAGAAGGCAAGTGTCGAAGCTAAAGGAAAGAAATGTCACGGTTTACAAGTAGCCGGCTTGTGTCCCTATCTAGATTTTTCCCAAAAGAAAACATTTTATTAACTAATATAAAGATAGTTAAGCATGGTAGAAATGAAGGTAACTCCTTATGAAGTCGAAGGTAAAGTTGACTATGATAGAATTATTAAGCAATTTGGAGTATCAAAATTAACACCTTTGTTAAATAAAAAAATTGGCACTGATAATTTGCTTGTAAAAAGAGAAGCCTTCTACGCACATAGAGATTTGGATAAACTATTAGGCAAGAAATTCGCAATAGTTTCAGGTCGAGGGCCAACTGAAAGAATGCATCTTGGTCATTTGGCCAGTTTTAAAGCTGTAAGAGATATACAAAAGGAGCATGACTGTTTCGTTTTCATACCTTTCTCAGACGATGAGAAAATGTTGGTCAAAGATTTGGATTTTGAAGAGGTTCGTAAATTATCTTATGATAATGCTCTAGATATAATAGCTCTAGGTTTCGACCCAAAGAAGACTGAAATTATGTTCGATTTGAGTCACATGAAACAGGACATCTACAATTTAGCCATAAAAGCTTCCTCCAGGATTACCTTATCTACAGTTAAAGCAGTTATGGGTTTTTCAGAAAGCAAGAACATAGGTAGCTTCTTCTACCCGGCGATGCAAATTTCCCATATCTTGTATCCAAGCCTAAAACACAACGTCCCCGTTTTAGTTATAATCTCAGTAGACCAAGACCCTTTTGTGAGATTAAGCAGAGATGTGGCTGAAAAGCTTGGGCTACCAAAACCAGGAGATTTGATAACCAAATACTTACCGGGCTTAACGGGAGAAAGCAAGATGTCTGCATCGGATCCAAAGTCTGCCCTTTATACAACCGACTCCCCAAAAGAAATCGAAAAGAAGTTGAGGCAGGCCTTCAGTGGAGGTCAAGAAACTTTGGAGGAGCACCGTAGATCTGGTGGAAATCCAGACATAGACGCATGCTTCCAATACTTGAAGTTTTTCTTTGAGGAAGACGATAAGAAACTTGCTCAAATTTACAATAATTATCGTTCTGGAAAGATGCTTACGTCAGAGCTTAAAGATTATACAATCAAAAAAGCACTGAAATTCTTTTCTGAACACCAGAAAAACAGGGAGAAAGCCAAGGCTCAGTTGAAAAAGTTCATAAAGGATTGAAATGGGGATTCTAACAGCTTTGCTTATTTTTGTGGGATTTTTGTGGTTCGCAGATGAACTTCTAACGATTTTGGACGTTAAGAAATTTGGAATAAACAGGGAAGAAAACCCAATAGTTCGATGGATGATTAGACATGGTCCAGTTTACTTCACAATCTTCAAAGTGTTCACTTTTGCAGTATTTGTTGGATTAATTTCGTTGGCTAATCTAATTCATGAGACTTCTGCTTTAGTCTTAACGGGTGTTGCGGCTCTTATGTATTTGGTAGTTGTTGTCAGAAATTTTGAGGTCTATGAAAAGGAGTAAAAATCTACCCTCTCATATACGTCCAGTCTACAATGTCTGTTACTCCAGAGTATTCTCCAAGTCCAGCAGCAGCTGCTATCGCTGCCCCCATGAGAACATAAAGGAATTTTTTTGATGTTAACAGCTTCTCTCTGGATTTAATTCCAGCTAACTGATCTTCAAGGCTATCAGACTGGGTCTTAAATTCCTCTTCCTTTCTTTTCTCCAACTCAGCTAACTCAG